>CAZCSK010000010.1:0-61656 GCA_964501265.1 uncultured Actinomycetes bacterium | reverse complement strand
GGCAGTCCAGATCACCCCGGGAGTCGCTCCGGGCGAACGGAAGCCGATCAAGTAAGACTGATCTCCAGCGAAGCGACGCCCCGTTCGGCTATCCGACGAAGTGCGCACCACGCTTGCGGCTTGCGTGGCCGTTATTGCGTTTCCGGTCCTGCCGGGGGTACACCGCATGGATGACTAGCGCGGTCGCTGCGCCCGCGGCGGGTGCCGCGAACCACCGCCGCGCGCTCTACGCTGAAAGCGCGATGAGTCCACCGGCGTCGGCTGTTTTCCTCTTCGACCCTGCCGAGGTTTCGAAGCTTCTCGAGGATTTACTCCAACCTGCGCGCCCACCTCCCCAGTCCCGACCAAGAAGGCGAGTCGTCGCACGCGTTCCTGAGGGCGCGCAAGAGCTGGGCGCCAGATCTACCGGACCGAGTCCTTGGCAACATCCGTTATCCGCACCTCGACGCCCTCCTGTAATCGCGCCTACACTACGATGAGATAAATTAAGGTGATACTCGTTCACCCCCGAGTCCGCCGACCGATCGTTATACCGAAGGAGGCACGATGGAAGAGGAAGTCACGATCAGCTTCAGTGACGATGGTCCTTACATCGTCAAGGGACCTGTGAAGCTGATCGATCAAGACGGTAAGGAAGTCCCGCTGAACCCGGTGATCGCGTTGTGCCGGTGTGGAGGTTCATCGACAAAGCCCTTCTGCGATGGGACCCATTCGAAGATCGGCTTTGCTGCGGCCGAAACGGCTCGTGATGACTTCGATCGCAACCAGCCAAACCAGGACCCCCAAGGCTAGCCAGTCGTTAAGACACCCTAAATACTCTTAGAAGGTCACCGGTTCCACCGAGCCATCTCAATCCCAGGTTCGGGCGTTGGCGAGCTACGATCGCTCAGGTAGTTCGGTCCAAAGATATTGTTCTCGAGCTGGGGTGCGAATGGGGAACAACTACGTCTCTTCTTGCTCAGAGCGGAGCCCTCAAGCACTTCGCTTCTCGATGCAAGGCCTGGAGCGCGATCGACGGACATGAGTCGCCGCGGTGAGTGACTCTCCCCGCACCTCAGGGTCGTCAAAGATGTCTGCCTTACGTGGCCGCCAGCATCCCTACGCCAAGAAGGACCACCGCGACCCCTAACCATTGGTTGGGTGCAGGTCGCTCCTTCAAAACCGTGACCCCCAGAACCAGTGGGATGATCGGATAGCTCGCTGTGGCAATGGCAACGATCGATATCAGGCCGATCTCAGCCCCCTTTGCGAAGGCCAGGAAGCCCGCCGATTCCATCGCCCCCAGCAACACGACCCACAGCCACAGACGTCCACCCTCACTCTTTCCGGGCAACTGCTTACGCGCTGCTCCGACCACGAAGAAAAGCACGGTCAGGACGATCCGGCTGATCAGAGCTGGACCGATAAAGTCGTATTTCTGCGAGTAATAACCTCCGACGAAGGTCGTCACGCCGAAACCGAACAGGGCGAGGATCCCAAGCAGGACGCCAAGTCCGAACCGCTTGCCCTCAGAAGGCAAAGCGCGCAGATCGGCCGAAGCAAGCACAACGCCGGTTAGCGCGGCAACAGCCCCGATCGTCTGCAACGTAGAGAGCCTTTCCCCGAGGAAGATCACAGCTAGAGGCACTACGACCGCCGCATAAGCCGCGACGATCGGTGCGACTATCGCCACGGGGCCCAGCTCTAAGCCCTTGTAGAAACTGATGTAGGTTGCCGCGATGATGAATGAGAGCCCAGCGAGGACCAACACATCGGTGCGAGCGTAGTCGGTTTGAGGTGAAACGATCCTGAACACCGCGGTATAAAGAGCGAGCGCTCCTAAAGTCATCAAGCACAAGACTTTCACTGGGCCGATCTTGCGAGCAACGACGGCAACCAGGAAGTCCGTCAGCCCCCAACAAATAGCAGCAGTGATGCCAAGCAAGACTCCCGCGGAGTTGTTCAGACGTGCTCCCGTCCAAGGCGCGCCAGGACTTCTGCTTCGTGATTAAGGAGCTTCTTCTTGCGGTCCAGGCCCCCCGCGTAGCCGGTCAGCTTGCCGGAAGCCCCGATCACCCTGTGGCACGGGACGACGATCGCTATCGGATTGCGAGAGTTGGCGCCGCCAACCGCGCGCGACGCGTTTGGCATCCCAACCTTCCTGGCTATGTCGACATAGCTGGCTGTCTTGGCGAAAGGGATGGTCAACAACGTGTTCCATACTCGTTTCTGAAACGGCGTCCCTGAAGCATCTAACTCGAGATCGAACTCGGTCAGGTCCCCCGCGAAATAGGCGGCGAGTTGGTCCCTGGCATCTGAGAACGCGGTGAGATCGAGTGTCCAATCGTCGTCGACCTCGGGGGGCTGGTTTGGGTCTTCCATGTGTAGCCGGGAGATCACTTCTCCGTCGCCCATGAAAAGGAGGCGTCCTACTGGGCTTTCGAGAGTCGCGTAGCGGGTGGTCATCGTTTCCTCCTCGGGTCGGTTTCTTGGACATTTAAGTTCGGTTCCAAAGACGCCCACAGATACTGAAGTGCATAAGAGCGCCATGGCCCCCACTTCCGTGAAACGGCGAGCGCCCTCGCGGGATCTGACGGCAGATCCAGAGCAGTCAACGCGTGCTTGATACCGAGGTCTGAGGGCATGAAGACATCGGGGTCCGACAAAGCTCGCATTCTTATATAACTCACCGTCCAAGGCCCGATACCCGGGATCGTAAGGAGCATTGCCGAGGCTTCGTCTCTATCGGTGCCTGCATCCAAACGAAGTCGTCCCTCTGCAAGCGATTCTGACAAGGCGCGTATGGCGTTTCGTCGAGTGCTCGGCATCGGAAGGTCCTCTTCCCGAGCTTCCGCGAGGGCGTCGGACGCGGGGAAGTGGTGGGTCAAAGACCCGTGGGGAGCAGTGAGTGGCTTGCCTAGCTTCAGGGTGAGCTGTTCGGCTTGCCTTTTCGCCGAGGCGACGCTCACTTGCTGGCCGAGGATCGCGCGAACTGCCAGCTCCGCGCCGTCGACGTGGCCGGGGACGCGCATCCCCGGAATCCTTTTGACGAGTCGCCTGAGATTCCGGTCGGCGACCAATACCTCCTGGATCGCTTGAGGGTCGGCGTCCAGATCCATCAGCCTGCGGCTCCTCTGGACCGCGGCGCCTAGATCGCGCAGGTCGGTTAGGTGAAGGTGACACTTCAGCCAACTGGCATCGCCGTCTGCTCGCAATTCGACGATCCCTGAGCCATGGGTGAGTGTAAGAGTTCGGGCATAGTGCACATCCGAACCCTCCTCGACACCGCCGATCGCGCGTGCTGAAAGGAACTTGAATATGTGCGTTCGAGCCATGGGAACCCGATACGGTAAGCGGATGGAGATGGCCCCTGGCACATCACGCGGGCCAGTATTTGTGGTCGACGACCGAAGCTCTCTGGGCGTGAGCGCAAAAACCTCGCGGATGGTGTCGTTGAACTGTCTGACGCTCGCGAAACCAGACGCGAAGGCGACCTCCGCCATCGGAGTCAAGGTCGTCTCAATGAGGATCCGGGCAGTTTGGGCGCGCTGGGCGCGTGCGACGCCAAGGGGCGAGGCCCCTACTTCGGCGATCAATTGACGGTGGAGATGGCGCTCGGTATAGCCGAGCCTGTCGGCCAGGCCTTTGACGCCTTCCCGATCGACGACTCCGTCTGAGATCAGGCGCATCGCCCGTGCCGCGAGGTCGGACCTGACGTTCCACTCGGGTGAACCGGGCACTGCGTCTGGACGACACCGCTTACATGCCCGAAATCCTGCGTGCTGAGCCGCGGCGGCGGACGTGTAGAAGCGGACGTTGGTGCGTTTAGGCGTTATCGCAGGACAGCTTGGCCGACAGTAAATGCCAGTAGAGTTCACGGCGGTAAAAAACCACCCGTCGAATCTCGAGTCTTTGCTCTGGATAGCGCGGTACATGTGATCGTCGTTCACACTGCCCAGCATCTCGCATCAGGGGCCTGGTGTCTGGCGGAAATCGGACATCACCCCGAAGGCCCTATAGGGGCGCCTCTAGATACCTAGACCAGCCATGAGTTCGACGAGCGCCTCAGCCGGAGTACGCTTCGTTGTGTCGATCGAGAGGTCGTAGCGAGTGTGCTCGTGGGCGAACGACGCAGAATGGCGCGCCTTCCCGGCGGTGCGGTTGCCCCGGCCGGCTTCACGAGTCTCGGCGACGTCTGCATCGCAGCGCACACCCACCCAAGCGACGTCAAGCCCTGCCAGCGCGACACCCCAATGGTCCCACACGGTGCGGTCAAATACGAGTTCATCAACGATGACCTGAAGGCCAGCATGCGCGGCGGCCGCGACGGCATCATGGTACGCGTTCATGAGGCGGCGCCCGACCGGCCCGAAGCTCACGTCGACGCCGTCGTCAGTAAATTCGGCCCGCATCCCTTCATGGCTGAATGCGCCCACATTTTCACCTAGTGCAAACCAGGCGTCAGGAAGCTTCACAAAGTAGTCGTCGATCCCGATAAGCATCCAGAAATCGCCGACCGCAGCGCGGCCGTCGCGAAAGGCCGCGGCCAGCGTCGACTTCCCGGCGCTCGATCCCCCGTTGAGCACAATGACCTGGACCATGGCCAGAATATTACGTCACCGGCCCAGAGGACGGCCCCCGCGATTTGTTGCGATTCGTAGTTGCATCGCAACAAACGTCCCCCGAAAGATTGGAGATTGCGACGGGTCGCTCGCCCTGTTCAGCTTGTAGGCTTTAGTCGGAGGTGATTTATGGCAACCAATCACGATGCGCTAGATCGATTCATCAAGAAGGAAATGGCAAGGACAGGAGTGCCCGGGGTGGCCGTGGGCATCCAGTTCAAAGGCAAGGCGTACACCAAGGGTTATGGAGTGACCAATGTCGACCACCCTTTGCCCGTGGACGACGAAACCCTGTTTCAGATCGGCTCCACCACAAAGACGTTCACGGCCACGGCCATGATGCGATTGGTCCTACAAGGCAAGGTCAACCTGGCCGATCCCATTCGCAAGTATCTGCCGGACTTTTCCTTGCGCGACAAGGCAGTTTCCCGCAAGGCCACGGTCTTGCACCTGTTTATGCATACCGGTGGCTGGCTTGGCGACCACTTTGAGGACCACGGCCGGGGCGACGACGCTCTCACGCGAGTCGTGGAAGAGATGTCCAAACTCAAGCAACTAACGCCTCTTGGGGAAGTTTTTTCATACAACAACGCCGCCTTCTACGTCGCCGGGCGGATCGTCGAAAAGGTTACGAACAAGCCCTACGAGACCGCCATAAGGGAGCTTCTTTTTGTTCCACTTGGAATGGACCATTCGTTCTTTTTTGCTGAGGAAGCCATTACGCACAGAGTCGTCGCGGGGCACATCACGACCGCAGCAGGCAAGTCAACAGTTGTCCGCCCGTGGCAGTTGTCGCGCACGGCCAACCCAGCGGGGGGCATTATCTCGGACGTGAAAGAACAACTGAAGTGGGCGCGCTTTCACATGGGTGATGGACGCGCATTCGACGGCAAACGCTTGTTGCGCAAAGCAACCGTGGGCAAAATGCAAAGGGCGCAGGCCCCGGCGGGCAGCATGGCCGATGAGGTTGGAATATCGTGGCTGTTGAGAAACGTCGGCGGCAAAAGACTCGTGGCTCACGGAGGTACAACCCCCGGCCAGCTGTCCGCTTTTATGATGGTGCCGGACGAAGGATTTGCCATAACCGTGCTAACTAACTCAACTCGTGGTGGCCAAGTGCATGGACAAGTAGTCAAATGGGCGCTCGAACACTACCTCGACATCAAGCAGCCAGCCGCAGAGCCGATCAAAGTCGATCTTACGCGGCTTGCCAGTTATGCGGGGAAATATCGAATCGAGGCCAACGGTACAATTTTCGATATCGTGGCTCGAAGCGGCGGACTGACTGTCAAGTTTCCTGCGCCTCCAGTCGGCCCGAATGGCAAAAAGCCGCCGGGGATCCCACCGGTCCCGATGTATTTCTTTGATGACGACCGAGTGATGGCTTCAAAGGGCCCATTTAAGGGAGCGAAGGCCGAGTTCGTGCGCGGCGCAAATGGACGAGTTGCTTGGTTCCGATTCGGAGGACGAATACACCGGAAAATCGCCGCCAAACGTTAACAACCCGTCCTTCAGGCACCCGCAGGAGGTTTGTCGCCAGCGTAGCGCGTTACCCAATCAACGAGCCTCCGGGAGTAATCAAGCCGGTGCGACGGACGGCCCTGCAAGATGAATAGGTGACTCGCGCCCGGGTAGATCACCATCTCCGCTACTTTGCGCTGCCTGGTTAGGGAAGTGAACCACTCTTCTGCCTGTCCGATGGGGCAGCGGTCATCGTTTTGTCCGTGAAGAACGAGCATGGGAGTGGTCACGTTTTCGATGAATGTAATAGGGGAGAGAGACGAATAGAGCTCTCTATTTTCGAAGGGTGCGGCCTCAACTTCGGACGTGAAAAAGCCGCCGAAGTCTGATGCGCCGTACTGACTGAATAGATTCGTCACGCACCCGCCGGTAACCGCGGCCGCGAATCGGTCGGTATGCCCGACAATCCAATTCGTCATGTAACCGCCGTAGGAATATCCGGTGACCGCGAGACGGTCGGGATCGGCCGTGCCATCGGCCACGAGTGCGTCGACTGCCGACATGAAGTCACCGAGATCGTTTGTCCCCCATCCCGCTTGCAGGGCGCGAAAGAATTCTTCGCCGTAACCATCGCTGCCGCGCGAGTTGATGAACAGGATGTTCCAACCCTTCGCTGCCAGTTCTAGGCGATGTAATGAGGCCGTTGGGAAGAAGGGGCCGTAGGCGTTGTGCGGGCCCCCATGAATTTCGAGAAGGAGCGGCCGGGGGCCTGAGTCGCCGCCTGTTCCGGTGATGACCCAACCTTCGATCTCCTTGTCATCCGGGGCCGTAAACAAACGCCGTTCGGGTAAGAACATTTCGATATCGGCAAAGACCTCCTTGTTGACCGACGTGATGGGTCCGGCATCGCCCCCATCGAGTTTGCAAACGTGGATATCGCCGGGGCTCGACGGGCCGGAAGCGGCAAATGCGATAGCAGACGCCGATAAGGTGAGCCCGTTCACGGTCATCGAGGCGTCGCCGATGAGCTTCCTTGCCGCTCCACCATTTATTGAGACGGTGTAAGCATGAGTGCATCCACCATCGCGGGCGCAGAAGATGACTTGCTTTCCATCCGGCGTCACTCGTGGAGGGGCTCCGGGGTAACCCGGCCCGCCGACCATCACATTGCGGTCGAGGCCCGTTTCGATCTCATTTGGTTCGCCCCCTTTGACGTCGACGTGAAACAGCCGTGAGTGGCCCGTGCGAGTCGGAGTTTTCTTTCCAGCAAAAACAAATTGCTTGCCATCAGGTGTGTAGCATCCCGTCGAGGCAGCGCCCTCCCATGCGGTCAATGCGCGCATCGTGCCGCCGGTCGCATTCACCGCGAAGACATTGCTCGAAGCATCCAGATCGCGGTCGCCATGCAAGGCCGACACGAATGCGATCTCACTGGAGTCCGGCGACCAGGCAAGGGAGGAAACGTCGAAATCTCCGTTCGTCAATCGCAACGGCTCCGCTTTTCCTTCGGTCGGCTCAGCCGAAATGACAAAGAGATGCCTCCGCTGATCTGCGATGATGCCGCGCCCGTCGACTTTCCAAAGGGGTCTGGTGACGTGGATGGGCTCGTGATCCGGGCGATCTTCTGAGTCGTTTAGGCGGGTGAACTCGGTAAAGGCGATCCTGGTCCCGTCAGGGGCCCAGGTGAGTTCGGCAACGCCTTTGGTCGACGACGTGATCCGCTGAGGTTCGCCTCCATCGACGGGCATTACCCAAACCTGGGACTTTGAATCCGAATCAGGTCTGTTGAAAGCAATCCGATCGCCCGCGGGTGCAAAGCGTGGAGCGGAATCTTTCTCGCCCTGCGTAAATGCAGCTGTTTCCGTTCGACGTGCAAGCCATACGCAACTTCGATATCCGTCACTCTCCCGGTCGGGAACTGTTACCACGAATGCAACGGTCGCCTCGTCCGGGCACATTTGGGGATCCGACACGAACTTGAGCGAGTAAAGGTCATCCAGCTCAAAGGGTCGTTTGCTCATGTTTAACGAAGGCTGTCAATGGCTAGCCGCGCCGCGCGGCCAATGACGTGGTCGATTTCGGGCCTGCGAATCTCGAACGTATCGGCGACCGTGAACACCACTACTGCGTAACGCTTGCCATCGGGAAACGCGCACACGCCAGCCTCATTGCGAATGCCTGGAAGCGTCCCCGTCTTGGCGCTGATGATCACTTCGTCACCAAAGCCCGATGACAATCTGTCGCGCCAGACCTGAAGCCCCATGAGCCTTCGCACCTCGGCGCAAGCTTCGGGAGGGCCAGCTTCGTCGCGCCAGATCATCTGAAGAAGTCGTGTGGTTTCCCGAGGGGTTGAACGCGTGGTGGCCTCGGCTTTGAGCGCGCGGCAAGCGCGAAGTCTCTGAGGATCGAGTTCGCTGATTTTCGGCGCCAGAGCTTCCTCGGGAGTGAGGACTAAATCCTCCAGGAGCGATCCGAGCAGGTGCCGGCAATCGCCTTCTAGTACCGTCTGTTCCAGTCCAAGGGTGCGCAAGGTTGCATTGACTCGCTCGAGGCCGACGAGGTTCATGATCACGTCGGTTGCGGTGTTGTCGCTGACGGTCATCATCAGATAAGAGAGATCGCGAAGCGATAGGTCGGCCTCATCCAGCATCCCCGAGAGCCCGGTTGGGCCCATAACGTGGTCATCTACGCTCACCCTCACCCTTCGCAACGGGTCGAGCTCGCCGCTGGAGTACTGGCGAGCCAGCTCGAGTGCGACACCGATCTTGAAGACAGATGCGATCACCACCAGTGTGTCCGCATTAAGCCCTACCTCGGCGTCATCATCGATGTCGCGCGCATGCACGTATCCAGTAGCGCCAACGTCGGCCATGAGTTCTTCGAGGTTCATTCGCGAATTCTATCGATATCGAGAAAACCGTGGACCTTGATGTGGTCATGCTCTTGTTAGAATCGAGAGCAAGCGAAAGAGTTGAAGGCCAATGAGAATACGACCTCCTATCGCGCTGGTTGGCGAAGGCATCATGGTGGAAACGCTGGTTGCGGGACGACGGCGTTACATATCGCTAGACATGGCCGCGTCGACATCGGCGTTTACGTCGGTCGCAAAGAGCGTTAACGACTTTCTTCCCTTCTACTCGAGCGTTCATCGCGGCGCGGGTTACAAATCTCAAGTTTCGACCGACGCGTACGAGAAGGCCCGAGAAGCGGTGCTGGCTTTCGCTGGCCGTGATGGTAGGGATGATGTAGCCATCTTTGTCCGGCATGCCACCGATGCGATAAACCATCTCGCATACCGGCTTCGCCTAACGCCGCAGGACATTGTAGTAACGACAGTTGTCGAGCATCACGCCAACCTTTTACCTTGGATGCGTTATGCCCAATGCCGCCATGTGGAATGCGGAACTTCAGGCACGTTCGAGTTGGATGATGTCGTGGCAGCGCTCGACCGCAACGAGGGCGCTCGCCTTCTTGCGATCACGGGTGCATCAAATGTCACTGGATGGCTGCCACCCATTGACGACATCATTGAGGCTGCACACGAACGAGGGGTGCCGGTATTTGTCGATGCAGCTCAACTGGCTCCCCACCGCCCGATGCCCGTGACCGCGGACTATGTCGCATTCAGTGCGCACAAAATGTATGCGCCCTTCGGGACAGGAGTCCTGGTCGGGCCCAGGGCAACTTTCGATGAGGGTGATCCGCTAATTCATGGAGGAGGTGCGATCGACCTCGTCGATTTGGATCACGTGGTTTGGACTTCGCCACCGGACCGGGAGGAGGCGGGTTCACCCAATGTGGTTGGGGCCGTGGCACTGCACGCCGCCATCGATGAGCTTAAGTCTGTTGGCTGGGAGGCTCTGGAGGCTCACGAACATGACCTCTCTCAGCGCCTACGCGAAGGACTGGCCAGCATTCCCGGGGTTCGGCTTTTAGGGCCAGGGTTAGAGATCCCAACCTTGGCGGTCGCTGCGTTTGATGTGGAGGGGCTCCATTACTCGCTGGTCGCTGCAAGGTTGAGTCATGAATTTGGAATAGGAGTTCGGCACGGCTGCTTCTGCGCGCATCCGTATGTCACAAGGCTTCTTGGATTGAAGCCAGATGACCTTGAGAAGTTTCGTGCTGACATTTCAATCGGCGACCGTCGGGACCTGCCAGGGGCCGTGAGGGCAAGCGCCGGAATCTCGTCGTCAGTCGAAGATGTCGATGCCCTCATAGAGGCCGTCGCCGTAGTTACCGGGGACGAGGCCGCGCCGACGGATTATCGGCAGGACCCAGCCACTGGCGACTTCGCCCCCCTCGGCTGATCAGGCAAGTCAGGTCTGTCTCAGTTCATCGACCAAGCTGGCAACAAGAGCTGCGCGCTCGGCCATCTTCGAAACGAAGATGTGCTCTCCTTCGGCGTGGGCACCATCGCCGACCGCGCCCAAACCGTCGAGTGTCGGACACCCGACTCCCGCGGTGAGATTGCCGTCTGAGCCTCCGCCCACTTCGACGCCCTGAAGTTTTCCGAGACCCAGTTGTTCGGCATGAGCAACCGCCAGATCGAAAAGCTTCGTCGACGCTGACCGCTCCAATGGTGACCGGAAGTGGCGTCGTTCAACTGTCAAGTCGGCGCCCTCTAATTTTGCTGTAAGCCCTTGTAGCTCTGACTGCACGCGGTCCAGCTCCGCGTTTGTGCGGGCTCTGACATCTATCCAGGTTTGTGCATGAGCGGGAACGGTGTTCTGCGCGGTGCCGGCTTGCGTTAGCGTCGGGGTAACCGTCGTACCCGCGTCCAGACTGCACATCCTGGTAATTGCGTCGATCTGGCCGGCGAGTTCGACGAATGCGTTGATGCCGCGCTCGGGCTCAAGCCCCGCATGCGCGGCCCGCCCCGTAACTACCATTAGGAAGGTTGCGATTCCCTTCCGTGCCACCTTAAGCGCTCCGTTGGCGCTGGGCTCCAGGACAAGGGCGGCTCTTACTCGCCGCGCAGCTTCCTCGACGAGTGTTTGAGATGTGAGGGAACCAGTTTCCTCGTCGCTGTTGAATAGGATCTCCACCCCTTCGAGGTCGCCGAGGGTCGAGAGGGCAAACAATCCCTGGATCAGACCCCCTTTCATGTCGAAGATCCCGGGCCCAGTTGCGCGATCACCGTCCAGCGAGAAAGGCCATCTTTGAACAGTGCCAATCGGCCATACCGTATCGAAATGACCGAGGATCAAAACCCGCGGCTGGCCGAAGCGCCATCGCAGGTGGGTACGCCCCTCCACCTCGATGACTTCGGGACCAGTTCCCAAGAGTCCTTTGCCGACTTCTGCGACCTCTCGGGCCGCGTGCAGGACGGCATCAAGGTTTTCTGTCGGGGACTCAGCCTCGACGATCCGCTGGAGTGCATCCACCATTTCTGGTGTCCGGCGCGACAGGGTTTCTAGAAAGTGAGAACTTGAGGCCATCGACGTAGTCTAGCGAGCCGCACGTTGCGGTAGTCTTGATTCGCTGGCCCGGCGATGCCGGAAGGCAATGGCGGCGTGGCCGAGTGGCTAGGCAGCGGTCTGCAAAACCGTCCACCCCGGTTCAATTCCGGGCGCCGCCTCGGTTAGTCTTTGTCACGAAGGGCGCATAGCTCAGAGGTAGAGCGCTTCCCTGACACGGAAGAAGTCCGAGGTTCAATTCCTCGTGCGCCCACGAACGTAACAGCAGGTCAGGGACGACATTGACGACCTGGGGGGAAACTACAAGACGTCGGCGTCCCGTCGTTGTCCCGTCTCTCGTTTCGCCCAGGCCGCATCCAGAGCATTCGCGGCGGCTTCGTCGAGGCTTTCCATGAGGTGGCCGTATGTGTCCAAAGTCGTCTTGATCGACGCGTGGCCGAGTCGGACTTGGATCGTTTTCGGGTTCGTGTTCTCTGCAATCAAGAGGGCCGCGTGGGTGTGTCTAAGGTCGTGGAACCTCATCGGGGAGCCCACGGAAGCCTCGACGGACGGATTCCAGAACCGGCGACGGAAGTTTGACGCCCGAAGGGGAGCGCCCTCAGCAGCTGTGAAAACAAGCTCAGACTTTGGGTTTCTTGCTAGATGGGCGGCGACAAGCTCCACTATGAACGGAGGTAGTGAGACTGTGCGCCTCGATGCCCTGGTCTTAACGGGGCCGATGCTGACTTGTCCCTTAACGTCAGTAAGCGCCTCCTCGACGAGCAAGGAACGACGAAGAAGGTTTAGATACTTCACCTTGAGGCCTGCAAGCTCACCCCACCGCAAGCCGGTGTAGGCGGCCGTTAGCACCAGCACGTTGTAGAGAGGATGAATTGCGTCCGCCAAGACCCCAACCTCATCGCGCGATAGGAACCTCATTTCGTGCGAGTCGATTCTCGGTAGGTCGATTCCCTCATACGGCGAGACGGCTAGATACTTTGACCTGGCAGCACCCTTCAAGACCCCCTGAAGGATCTGGGCGGCCTTATGGACGGTTGCGGGCGCATAGCTGGCCTCAAGCCCCGAAACTCACTTCTGAATGTCCAGACTCTTGATTCGAGCAAGGGGCAGTTTGCCGAATCCCGGCAGTATCAGGGATCGCAAAATCCATTCGTCGCGCGCTTCCGTCGCGGGTCGTCTAATTGGCCGGCTTGACCCGTACTCCGAAACCCAGTCGGAGAACACCGTGCGCCCGAGTTTTGGATCGGCATAAGCGCCCAAGAGTTTCGAGTGCTGGATGGTCGTTAAGTGATTCTGTGCATCGACTTTTCGGTCAAAGCTTTTCGATTTGTCATTACCGCTCGGGTCTACCCACCGCGCGATGTATCCGGGCCGGCTGTGACGCTTTTGTATGTGTGCCATCTATTTCTCCTCTTCTTGTTCGCCGAATACTTCATATTTGACACCGCCACCCTTGAGACGGGTAACTTTGTGATTGGGGGAGCGCTTCGCCAGACTGACTAGGAACTCCATCGCGGGGACCTCGCTGAAATAGGTTTTCGTGTCGTCCTCTTGCAAAGGCGCTTCGCCTCGCATCCACTTACGCGCTACGCGGGGAGCAAGGGTGACTTTCGGCGTCAGCTTCAGCCAGTCGCGATCCTCTCTCGGTACGAACAAGTGAATGGGACAGACGCCAAGGGCCGCCGCGATCATCAATGCCTCATCTAGAGAGATGTCTCGAATGTGATTCTCGATCTTGGCGATTTTCGAGGGGTCCATGTTTGGAATCCCCATCTCCTTGAGATCGTCGGATAGGTCCTGCTGAGTCCACCGTCTTGCTTCCCGCGCTTGCTTCATTTGTTCACCGAACCAGTACGAAGGTTCGGCGGTGTGTCCTTTTTCTTTCGGGACCGACTTTCGGGCCATCTCTAACCTCCCTTGCGATTATCGCCATTGTAGTGGTATCTATGGCTAATGGCAAGCGCCCTCGATAGAATGGCGGTAAGTAGTTCTAAGGAGGGTTCAATGCGGGTAGCAGAGATCGACGGCAAGTTGTGGAGTCCCGAAGACGTTGCGCGGTACTTCGATGTACCGGTGAGCACGATCTACGGGTGGCGGCATAAGGGGGTCGGGCCTCCGGGTATTCGCGTTGGTCGCCATGTTCGATACCGGCCGACAGACGTTGACGAGTGGCTGAGGCGTCAAGAGTCGGAATCGGGCCGGCGACCATGAGCCCTGACTCTAAGCGGGGGGTGTTTGACGTTTCCGAGAGTCGCCGCCGGCAGGGACTACCTCCCAAGATCGAGGACCCAGCGGCCATCGCGCGAATAGCGGCCATTATCGGCCCCTGGAAAGAAGTGAAGCCCACGAGATCAGGTAGAGGGGGTGATGACCCCTTGAACTTGTCCCAAGACGTAAAACGCCCCGGCCACTAGACCGGAGCGCCAACGAACCACCAACCCAAAGAAAGGTTAGCACAGTGACTACATCGTTTGAGGAAAGACTCAATTCATTTCCAACCGGATGGCGACCAGAGCCGGGCGACATGAAAATCGGAACGGTCGTTTCGATTGATGCGCGAACATCGCAGTATGGCGGGATATACCCCGTTGTCGTTCTGAGGACGGACGACGGTGAGGAAACGGCTATCCATGGCTACCACACCGTGCTAAAGGGTGAGATTGCCAACCTTCAACCCAAAGTCGGTGACCGACTCGGAATCAAATACTTTGGCCTTGACCCGCGGGGTTATGAAAAGTATCGCGTCGCGATAGACGGCCCAGTGCAATCCGCCGCCGTTGATTGGAAAGCTATGGCCGACGACGCCCGCACCGAAGCGGCCGACGAGGACGATCAAGCAGTCTCTCACTGAGATGCTCGACAATCGCATAGAACGGGCGCGGGAGCGTCTAGGAACACCTGCCGCCGTACTTGAGCGTCACGGCATACCAGTGCGTCGCAGGATGGCCGTTTGCCCGCTGCACGACGACCGCAGCCCGTCTCTGTCTCTTTATCGGGGCAGGGACGGTCGCGACCGTTGGAAGTGTCACGGCTGCGCGGCCGGCGGCGATGCACTCGATTTAGAAGCGGCACTATCGAACCGATCTATCGCTGACGTGATTCGACGTGGATAGCGCGGCAGAGTGTTTTGCACGCCGGGGGATCAAAGATCCGATCCTTATCGAACAAGCGGGACCCCAAATTGAGGGGGACCGGGTGGCGCTCCAATGGTTCGGCCCGAATGGCCCTACCGGTTACAGGACCTTCTGGGCCATTAACGGAGCCGAGCCAAAGTACCTAAACGACAAAGGCCCAAGACCCGCCTTTTTCGCGCCGACCGCCGATGTTTATGACTCCGACGAGCTTGTGGTTACTGAAGGATTTTTCGACGCGTACGCGGGCTGCCAAGCTGGTTACCCGACCATTGGTCTGGCATCGTCCCGACTCTCTGAGCAGGGTGTCGAAATCGTGAAGGAGTGCAAGAAAGTAATCCTCGCGCCCGACGCCGACGAGGAGGGAGAGAAGGCCCATCAAGACAACATCGCGCGTCTAGATGGCCTGGTCGATCTTTTTGAAGCTCGGGTGCCGACCGGTTATAAGGATCTGGCAGAGGTGGCAGAGAGGGCCGACGACCCCGCCGAAGCAGTCGCTAAGGTGATTGACGGCGCGCAACTTATATCCATGCGTTATCGCCTCGATGCGATGACTGCGAGGCAACTGTGCGACCTACCCGATCCAGAGATCTCATCACAACTACTCGGGCACCTGGCGGAACACGGCAAGCGGACCGTTATCGGGGCGCATACGGGAGAAGGCAAGACGACGCTATGCCTGCAGATCGTTGCCGCCATTACCCGCGGTGAGGAGTTTCTCGGCTTCAAGGGGCCGGGAGGCAGTGCTCTCATTCTTGACGCAGAGCAGGGACTCAAGACAGTAAAGCGCCAGCTCGCCGAAGCGGGTCTCGACAAAAGCGATCAGGTTCACTACATCCGGACCCCGGACGGCCTGTCTTTGGATCGTGACGCGATGCAAGTGGCGGCGATGGAGGAGGCGATCTCGGAGGCAAGGCCCGACGTGGTGATGCTCGATCCGCTTTACAAGCTGCACTCGGGCGACAGTAACGACGAGCGCCAGGCAGTGGATCTGATGCGCCTCTTAGATGGATGGCGAGAGGAATATGGATTTGCTTTGCTCCTTCCGGTTCACCTACGAAAGCCGCCGGCCGGTGCACGATTCTCGATCCACGAGTTTTTCGGCTCATCTGCTTATCAGCGGGGGGCAGAGGTGGTGCTCGGGCTTCAACGGCTTAGGAACGGCTACGCCTTCTTGTATTTCTTCAAAGACCGCGACGGCGATCTACCGGTGGGGGATCGTTGGGGGCTTCTATTCGATCGTGCCCGGGGATTCACCCGCGACCCCAACGACGGAAAGCGTGAGACCGCCGCCGACAAGGTGAAAGCCGCCCTAGAGGAGTCGCCAGAGATGACTATTGCCGACCTGGTGGACGCAACCGGCTACGCCGAAAGAACGGTTCGTCGCGCGCTTGCCGAGATCGGCGCAACCGAAAAATCAGGACCCCACAACCTGAAGATCTGGGACGTGGAGGATGGCGAAGAATGACTATCACCCCGGACACAGTTCGGACACAGTTCGGACATTCCAAATCCAGTTCGGACATTCGGACATGAATCCCTATAAAGGACATATGCCTGTCCGAACTGGCGGACATACCCCGGACACAGTTCGGACATTTCAAGGAGCGTCACCGGACGGCACCCCAGCGCCAAAAGGGCGCTCGGGGGATGCCTACCTAACTGACGCTCTACCCCAGGCTGAATCTATTGAATCAAGAGAGAGCCCCAGGCTATCTAGAGAAGGGACAAGTGGCCATGCCGTGGCATAACCCCGAGACCGTCGACCGACTGCATCAGCTTCAATCAACCATCGAGGCTATGGCGGCTCGGGTTCGAGTCCTTGAAGGCTGCGTAAGGCAACTACTGAAGGCACCAAGCGACGAGGCTGTAAGGGCACAGGCGCAACGTGCCGTCGGACTCCATGCGACAGGGGCTAAGAGATGAACGTGCACCCTCACAGGAATGGAGGCAAAAATCCTCCCAATGCGCAGCAGGTCAGGCCCGAGCCGAATGTCAAAACCCTAGGTTTTGGCCTTCGGTTTCAGTCTGGGCGTTTTTTCCCAGGAGGTGGCAGTAATGGGTAGGCGTGGACCTAGAGCGAAGCCCCCGGATCGTCAGCAGGGACACAGGGACGCGCCGCTAACGCCCGTCTTAGGCGAGAGGCGGGAGATAGTGCCTCCCAGGCAGCCTAGCAAGCTCTTACAGACAACGCTGGACGCCTGGGACGACTTCTGGGCCTCAGACCTCGCACAACTGACGAAACCCGGCGATTATCCGGCCATAAAGCGCTATTTTCGGTATCTGGACGAGTGGTCGAGATGTATTGGCGAAGCGCTCAAGACGGGCCGCCTGGTCCTGGGATCGAAAGATCAACAGCGCATTTCCCGTTACTTGAACATGCCAACAAACTGGAAGTCCATCTCGCCCGCCTCGAAGGTGAGTTCGGATTGACGCCTAACTCCCGCTTGCGGCTGGGGATCGTTTACGCGGGCGCTGCGCTCACTCTCGATGCGATGAACAGCCAAATCGAGGGGCCGCAGATCGTCGAAATCACGGATTAGCACGATTTCCGGAACGTGGCTTACTCTCTCCATTCTTAGAAACCCAAAAGCATTTGATGTCCTTGTTGACACATCAAAGCGTCCAGGAGTAGTGTCAGCTATCGGGAGCAACACGGAGGAACCACACATGAGAACGGACCGGCGCCAGTCGAAGACGATCACCATCGCCTACGCATCGCTAGCCACGATAATTCTGCTAATCATAGTGGCGGTTGCGCTGGTAATGGTGCCCCCATCCCCACCGAGCGTTGCCGAGTTCGCTCCGCAGGCTCAAGAGCCGATAAAGGACGCGCCCAACCAGCAATCGAGCCAGTTTGGATCTGGGGCAGGATCGTGTGCCAAGGGGCAAGTCTGCGGAGGTCCAGATACAGCCGCCCTTTCGCTACCTCGAAAAGTAATCGAAAAGGCACGAGTGCGTAGATGTGTGGGCAGCCCCCCACGGCAGACCGAGGACCCTCAATCCCCGCCTTGTATAAACAACTGGCTCGGGAACAACGGTGGGACGACTTCCAGGGGGATTACCCGGGACGAAATTCGAATAGCTATTCCAGATTGGGGCTCAACCGATAGCCAACACAGCTTTGTGCGGGCCGCCAGCCGGATGGCCCGTCATTTCAACCTGCGCTATGAGTTCTACGGCCGGACCATCCGACCCGTTCCCTTTCTGGTTGTCCCGGGTGACGTGACGCCCGAAAGACAGCGAGCAAACGCCGAAAGGGCTGCTGAAGTTGAACCTTTCGGCGCTCTGTCCCCATGGCCTTTTGACGCCCGGAGCCTTTCGCCGTTTCACAATGAGCTAAGCCGCCAGGGCATCCTCTCCTTTGACACCCTGACCAAAAGTACCTCCTACCTTCAAGAGTATGCTCCGTTCCAGTGGCAGTATCAGGTGACGGGAGGAGAGTTGCTCGACAACGTCGCGGAGTTCGCCTGTAATTCCCTTGTCGGGCGTCTTGCTCTCCATGGCGGCCCGGACGTCGCTGTTCGCACGAGATCCTTCGCCGTCCATTACCCGACAACTGCCAACGCCTCGCGTCCGCCGATCGAGCGCTTGAGCGAGCCATTGCGTCGTTGCGGTGCCGACTTGAAAGAAGCGTCGTCATCTAGTTGGGATGGCTCGCAGGCGCGAGTAAACGTCGCCGATTTCAAGAACTCGGGAATAACCTCCATCTTTTGTCTGTGCCAGGCAAACACCGGGGGCAGTGGCATGCGGACGCTCATGGTCGAGGCAGCGCAGATTGGCTATAAACCGGAATGGATCCTCACCGGGTGGAGCGATCAGGATAACCCGATTCATTACGGTTACTACATTCCGCAACAGGCGGAACAGGAGAACCAGATGTTTGGGGTAACCACGAAAAGCAGGCTGAGTCCGCTATCTCAGGAGCCCTGGGTCTGGGCGGCTACAGAAGCTGATCCCGACTTCTACCCGACAGGATTTGGCGGCGCGGTAGCTCACGAGGTCATCTACCGGATGATGCTTATCATTGCGTCTGGAATCCAAATGGCTGGGCCGAGCCTCACCCCCCAGACCTTCCAACGAGGGCTTCAGCAAACAACCTTTCCTAATCCTGCAGCGGGTGCCGCTCCTCACTGGCAGGCGAGCGTCGGCTTTGGTAACGCCGATTACACGATGCAGAATGATTTTGGTTTGGTGTGGTGGAGCAAGTCCACACAAGTCGATGGTCAGCCAAGTTCACAAATCGGGAGCTGGTGCTATATCGACAGAGGCGCAAGGTGGCGGTTGGGCCAATGGCCGAAGCGCGAGCATGCTTTCTTCGATAGAAGTCAGCCGTGCCGATGAGTGAGTCGGGGATCAGTCTTTCTTCGACCGGAACGAATCTTGTGCTAGTTCGCCGACAATCGAAATCCATCCCTCTTCTATATGGAGGCCTCGCTGGGTTGCTCCTTATCGTAATTTCTGCGATGGCTTTGGTCTTTGTCCCTCCGTCACCGCCGCAAGTCGCTGAATTCGCCCCGCAGGCGGTTGAACAGATCGAGGACTCCCCCAAACAACAATCGAGCCAGTTTGGCGGCGGCGCGGGCGTCTGCGCTAAAGGCCAAGTCTGCGAAGGCCCCGATGGAGTGGCCATTGCCCCGCCCAAGAGGGTCATCGAAAAAGCTCGCGTGCGGCGCTGCGTGGGTGATCCACCCCGCCAAACGGAGGATCCACAGTCACCGCCCTGTGTGAATTACTGGCAGGTCGACAACGGGGGTGCCCCTGCAAAGGGTGTCACCCGAGACGAAATCCGTGTAGCGGTACTTTGTAGCTCGACGTGTCCAGATACTGGAGGCTAGACTAAAACCGGTTACAACATCCGACTACTGGTAGGTCACTTCAATCGCCGTTATGAATTCTACGGCCGCCAGATTCGTCCGGTCTATTTCGCCCTCGGCGGTGCTAGCCCGGAGGCCCAGCGCGCGCAGGCGACCCAAGTGGCGGAGGAGCTCGGGGCGTTTGCTGCTTTTACCGGCGAAGTTGAGTCCCCATTTCAGGACGAGTTAGCCCGGCGGAAGGTTCTCAGCGTTAGTCCGGCCTCCGGATTTCGGTTGGACAAGGAATATCTCGCGAATCGGCCATTTACTTGGAGCTTCGCACCGACCTCAGAGAACCTCCAAAAGAACCTTGCCGAGCTTGCGTGCAATTCGCTGGCGGGGAAATTGGCCAGCCACGGCGGTAACCCAACCGCACCACGTAAATTTGCCATTCTCGTAGAGAGAGCCGAACCACCGATACCTAATCCAGAGCTCCTGACTGAGGGCCTTGCGCGGTGCGGCGAGCATCCCCGCGTCGAATGGTTTGGGAATAAGTCGAACGATGAATCGTCCAGACAAGTCCTGCTCGCCGACCTCCGGGCGTCGGGGGTGACTTCGATCTTCTGCATGTGCGATTGGGTTCAGCCGATCATGGTTTCGGCCCAACAGGTCGTCTACCAACCAGAGTGGATCCTCCCCCGCCTGCCGTATGAAAACCAGCAGCAGTGGGCCAATAACGACGACCTCCAGGGACAGCGGACTCACATGTTTGGACTCTGGCCGCGGAACAAGTTGAGGCCTCTTTCGGACGAGCCCTGGTATTGGGCAGCGAAGGAATCGGATTCGAACTTCACGATCGATGAGGCCTACCTAGAGGACAATGGCTTGCGACCTCTGTACGATCGACTCCTGTTGCTGGCGTCAGGAATCCAGATGGCTGGGCCCCTGGTTACTCCGCAGGCGTTCGAGGCGGGGCTTCACCGGACGAAATTCCCAAACCCGGGCGCAGGTGCGCCACCTTACTGGCAGGGATCGATCGGCTTCGGTGCCGGCGACTACACGATGATCGACGACGTGGCCCTGTGGTGGTGGGACGACACGAGAAACGACGCTCGGGGAACAGTCAACAGACTCGGCCAGGTTTGCTTCGTCAATCGAGGTGAGCGCTGGTCCCTCGGCCGGTGGCCCAAAGGCGATCTTCCTCTGTTCGACCGAACGAAACCGTGTCGATAGGTGTGTGCCACGAACGCGAAAGGAGGATCGAAGTAGGAGATCGAAACTCTAGGCGATGCTGCACTGGAGATGGAGGAAGGCCCTCCGGAGCCGCCGTACAGGGGGAGGCTCCCAACCCTTTTATCCACGCAAACGCGTTGAGGTGGTCGTGGGCCTGACCGGAACGGCCGTAAGCGAGGCTTATTGAGTGCATGCGGTCGACGACGACGTTTGACCCCCGCGAATGACCCGAGTCGATCGTTAAGTGGGCAGTTCCTTGATGCCAGCCTTCGAACGCGCGTCCCGTCTCCGTCCCGTCACTCACTGAGAAATGGCACAAAAGAGTGATAAACGTCGAACACCTAAACCCCCAGGTCGCAGGCGAGAAAACGGCATTTTCGCAGGTCAGGTAATAAGTCCCGTTAGTCTCTGACACGGAAGAGGTCCGAGGTTCAATTCCTCGTGCGCCCACGAACGTAGCAGCATGTCAAGGACGATATTGACGACCTCGGGGGAAACTACCCAAACGTCATTGTCCCGTCTCTCGTTTCGCCCAGGCCGCATTACGTCCGGACTGTCACTCAGCGCGATGTCCCAGAGATCAGTCGGATCCTACACGTCGACGAGTTGCCCCGTATCCTGCGATTCCTAGCGGCGACCACCGCCCAAGAAGTGAGGGACACGCAGCTGGGGGAACGACTCAGCATCGATCGCAGGACGCTACGCGCCGCTTATCTTCCGTTCGACGAGCCATCCGAAAACTGCCAGATCAGGAAGAATTGAGCTGCCTGAGAGTTTCTTCAGACCCAGAACTGTGGTAATTATCACGCTATGAATTCCATCGCTGAACTGATCGAACAAGGTGCGGTGATGTCCGCGTTCCAGCCAATCGTCGATCTAAGAACCCGTTCAGTTGTTGCGTTTGAGGCCCTAGCGCGCGGTCCTAAGGATTCCGATCTGGCTCGACCTGATCAGATGTTCGAGGCGGCCAGAGCTGCCGGATTACTAAATGAATTGGATTGGGAATGCAGGATCGCGGCAGTAAGGGGAGCTATGGAGGCGGGAATGGCGCATCCTCAGGCCTTGTTCGTGAATGTAGAACCAGACGGATTGGAGTTACCGGTTCCCGTTCAATACCAACAGCTCCTGGCCGAAAGCACAGCGCGACTTAGGATCATCGTCGAGGTCACCGAACGTGCACTTACGAAGCGACCGGCCCGCCTTCTTGAAGCAGTAAGTCGAACGAGAGAACTCGGAGCTGGTATAGCCGTGGATGACATCGGGGCCGATGACCGGTCGCTAGCCATCCTGCCATTCCTTCGACCGGACGTTTTGAAACTCGATCTGCGTTTGATCCAGCAAAGGACGACCTCCGACATAGCCAGCGTCGCACTAGCGGTGTCTGCTCACACGGAACGAACCGGCGCAAGGGTCTTGGCTGAAGGGATCGAGACCGAAGCTCATCTCGAGACGGCACTCTCCCTGGGCTCCACTCTTGGGCAGGGCTGGCTGTTCGGCCGGCCTGGCCCGCTACCACAGCCGTTACCCCCGGTAAAGCCATGGGATGCGATACCACTCCTCTCATCCCCACCGCCCGTTCATTTGACGCAGACGCCTTTCGAGATTTTGCACGGCAACCGCGTGGTACTCGAAGCGAATGAAAGGGTGCTCGCGTCGATGAGCAGGAATCTGGAAGAAAGAGCGACAGAACTAGGCCGCCGAGGTGTAGTTCTCGCCGCCTTTCAGGAGAGACGACATCTAACTCTGCCAACTTTAGGACGCTATCTCCAGCTCGCTCGCTCTGGCAGTTTCGTGGGCTTGTGCGCCGAAGGAATCTCCGGAATCGAGATCCCTGATGTCGCGACCGGTGAGATTGGACCAAGGGATCGCCTTCGAAACGAGTGGGCCGTGATAGTGATCGGCCCACATTTCGCAGGTGGAATGGCGGCGCTCGAGACAACTTCCGACCCCGGCAACCGAACCTTCGCGTTTGGCATCACTCACCAACGGGAGATGGTCGTGAGAATGGGGCACTCTCTCATCGCACGGCTGGAACATGGAAGCGCCTAATCAGCCGTTTTCGCGGTCGGCACCGTAGCGTCAGAAAATGACAAAGGCGCGAGTCGCTGTGTGTCCTTTGCAACGTGTGAGTGATCGTGGCTGCCTTCCCCGGGACGACGTTCGGCGGAATGGCTCTCAAGAGAACGCTTCCTGGAATCAGATGGGCGGTGATTGCGTGTGGTCAATTCTCAGGGAAGCTACCTGATTTGGATGGAGATACTGTCGCCTCGCACTCTCCGAGTCCTAAACGAAGCAGCAATGGACTTCGCGTTCTTGAAAAGGTTGTTGTCGGGTGCCAGAATCTCTCCAGCGAGGAGGAGTGTTGGAGGACAATCTAGGCCGGCTAAGGATGAACGGGAGAGGGGGTACGTTCCGTGGCAGGCTCGCACGTGGCCTTGTTACGCGGTATCAATGTTGGTCGCGCGAAGCGCGTGGCGATGGCGGATCTCCGAGCGTTGTTCGAGGATCTTGGATATAGCGACGTTGGCACGTTGCTGAACAGTGGCAACGTCGTGTTCACTGATACGGGCAAGACCTCGACGGTAGCAACTGGTCGCATCGAGGAAGCGATTGTGGAACGACTCGGTTTCCGCGCCAGGGTGATCGTGTTCACCGGCAAGGAACTCGCAGCGGCCATTGCACACAACACGCTCCTTCAGATCGCTGATGACCCCTCGCGTCTGTTCGTAGCCTTTCTTGCCAACTCCACCGACCGGCCGCGCTTGAAACCACTCCTCGACCAGGAGTGGGCGCCGGAGGCTCTGGCTCTGGGCCCGCGCGTCGCCTACTTGTGGTGCCCTGAGGGGATAGCCGATAGCGCGCTGTCGGCGGCCGTGGGCCGCGTACTTGCCGATTCCGTGACCATGCGCAATTGGGCGACCGTGACGAAACTCAATGGCATTTCTCAGGTTAGGCGCGGGACTTAACTCCTGGCGAAAGTGTCGCAGGTTTCGATTGTTTCAGAGCCGTAGCCAGTTTTGAACCAGCGCTGGCGCTCGGCGGCAGACCCGTGCGTCCATGACTCGGGATCCACTCGGCCTTGGACCTTCGCCTGGATGCGGTCGTCGCCCACCGCGGCGGCAGCATCCAGGCCGTCCGCGATGTCAGCCTCGGTCAGTTCTTCGATGTATTGAGTGTTAACAGCTCCGCGAGCCCACATGCCTGCGAAACAGTCAGCCATCAACTCGACATTTACCGACGCGCTCTCGGGACCCTTGGTACCAGAACGGGCCCTGTCGAGTACACCGATCAAGCTCTGAACGTGGTGGCCATACTCATGTGCAATCACATAAGCCTCACCAAACGGCCCTCCCTTCGCGCCGAACTTCTGGCGGAGCTGATCGTAGAAACCGAGGTCGATGTAAACGATGTGGTCCACGGGGCAGTAGAAGGGTCCTACCGCGGATGTGGCCCCGCCGCATCCGGTCTGAGTCGCGTCGGTAAAGAAAACGGTCTTTGCCTGTTGGTATGGATCGAGTTTGCCCGTCCAGAAGGACTGAACGCTGTTGACGACGCCTACAATCCGGCAGTCCTCCTGCTGATTGGCGTCCTCCCCTGTACGGCAAGTAGCCGACAAATCGGAGGTTCCCCCCTCACCGAGGTCGATAGAGGTAGGAGACGGGGCGTCGCCGCCGGCCAACAGCTGAACGATCAAAAAAATCAGGCCTATCGCGCCGCCGCCGACGACAACGGGGCCCTTTCTCATCCCTCTTCGGTCAGATACCTGCGAGGCGTCCAGGCGTGCATCTTTGCGAAACCGCATTTCGTTTCCCCTTCAGTCGTCCAGCGCTTGGCCCCAATGCCCTAGGATCATCAGTTCGACGGAACTATAGCAAGGGAGGCAGCGTGAACTTTTTGGATGAAGATGTTTCCAATTACATGCGCAGGCTGAGTGATCGTTATGACGATTCCGTCCTGCTTGAAATGGAAGCCCTCGCCCAGGAGAAAGGCTTTCCGATCGTTGGAAGGATGGTTGGAGCGTTACTTGAAATCTTGGCGCGATCGATCAAAGCGAAGAGGGTTTTCGAAATGGGTTCTGGGTACGGCTATTCCGCATTTTGGTTCGCTCGGGGGGCCGGAGCCCAAGGTGAAATTGTTCTCACAGATGGCGACCAGGCAAACGCGGAGCAGGCAGAAAGCTTCCTAACGCGGGCTGGCCTGTGGGGCCAATGCAAGTTTGTCGTCGGAGACGCTATCCAGACGCTTCGAACAACGGCGGGGGAGTTCGACATTGTGTACTGCGACATCGATAAGACCGATTACCCGGAGGCCTTTGACGTTGCGCGGGCCAAGGTGCGAAAAGGCGGCTACTACATCTGCGACAACGTTCTTTGGTCGGGCAGGGTTGCCCGTTCAGACGACGACGCGTCGACGGAGGCCATCAGGGCTCACAACGAGTCGATCTACTCCGACTGGAAGTTTCTGCCGTCCATCATCCCAATCCGTGACGGGGTGATGGTCGCCTTGAGGGTGGACTAGGCGGCCGCGGCCTCTGCCGCCAAGAGGCGCCTCATGGCACCGATCGCCCGGTATTGCAAAATTCGAATTGCACCGTGTGTCTTTCCCATCAACTCGGCGGTCTCTTCAGAGGTGCGTTCCTCCAGAAATCTCAGTTCGAGAACTCTCCGATGTTCCGGCAACATGTCATTAAGAGCCTGCCTGAGCACGTGCCTGTTAAGGGCTCTAACGAAATCCTGTCCGAAGTCATCAACCGGCGGCTCTGGCAAGATGTCATGGGCAATCTCCGACTTTTTTCTGGCCGACCGCATCTCGTCGATAAGCAAATTTATCCCGATCTTTAAAAGCCATGAAGAGAAATCGATGCCTCGTGGCTCGAAGGTGTGCAGCTTGTTCAAGGCCCGGGCGAAGACTTCAGCAGTTAGGTCCTCGGCTCGGTGTGAATTGCGAATTCTTGCCCCAATGATCCTTTGTATCGACGGCGCATGCCGTCGATACAGCTCGGCAAAGGCGCCCCGGTCCCCACTCTGTGCCGCCGCAATGAGGTCGAGCTGATCGGTTGCGGATGTAGCGGCCTCACCTTGGGTTTGACGGACCAGAACAGCGGTGGACATCGGTAACTCCTCTGAGTAATTGGTGTTGGACACAGAGTACGAGCGGATGTGCAAGATAACTAGTCATTTAGGGCTAGTTGACCCTCGCGGGCATCAAGTTGACCCGCGAAGATCAAAATCAGTGAACCGTGAGGGTCAATCGGCCCACTTCTGACATACTTTTCCCAAGATGGCCGCTGATCAAAAGATAACTGTCGTTATTGTCGACGACCACCCTTCGTACGCCAAGGGGTTGGCGATGCTCTTGACGTCCGGGGACGAAATTGAAGTCGTGGCCACCGCGAAGGACAAGGACGAGGCACTAAGCGCAGTGGAAATGTACTTGCCCGACCTCGTCCTAGTTGACATCCAGCTACCTGGCGTCAATGGGATTGAACTAACCAGAACAATCCGACATCTCTTCCCCGTTGTAAGAGTGGCAATACTGACGGCGTCTGAGGAGGATAAATACGTTGTGGAGGCCATCCGTTTGGGTGCCTCGGGTTATCTTGTAAAGGACATGGAGGTCGACGAAATCATTTCGGCGATACGAACGATTCATGATGGACAGGTAGTAGTTTCCCCCAACATTGCAGGCAAATTGCTCCGCGAGGCCCCGCAAATGGATCCCTTGTCCGACTCGGACTGCCAGTTGTTAAGACTGGTCGCCGAGGGCCTCGAGAATCGGGAGATCGCCGCGCTCATGTCGACAAGCGAAGCGACTTTAAAGCGAAGCCTTCGCAATGTACTCGAGAAACTCCAGGTTCAGACCCGGATCGAGGCCGCGGTCTATGCGGCCAAGAGAGGATTGATTTAGACGCCTATAATGCCCTCAAATGGGCGCGTGGCTCAGCGGGAGAGCGCTGCTCTCACACAGCAGAGGTCGCTGGTTCGATCCCAGCCGCGCCCACTAGCCTAAGAAGGAGATGCGCTCATGACGTTGGGTTACGACAAACCGATCTACATCCTTGCTTTCGACCACAGAAGTTCGTTTCAGAAAATGCTTGGAATCACGGCCAAGCAGCCCTCGCCCGAGGAAATAGAGCGGACTCAAGACGCCAAGGGCCTGATATTCGAGGGTTTCCAATCGGCCATTACTCAGGGAGTCGCGAAGGAAAACGCGGGAGTGCTGACCGACGAGCAGTACGGATCCGAGGTAGCTCGCAAGGCAAAAGCCGACTCGGTGAATCTAGCGATGCCCGTTGAGAAAAGCGGCCAGAACGAGTTCGACTTCGAGTACGGCGACCAGTTTGGGGACCACATAGAGGATTTCAATCCGGACTTCTCGAAAGTACTTGTCCGATACAACCCGGCTGGCGACCCCGACATGAACAAGAGCCAAACCGAGCGGCTCCGTCGCCTCTCCGATTGGCTGCACGAGCGCGAACGCAAGTTTCTTTTCGAGCTGCTCGTTCCGGCCGAGGAAGACCAACTCGCCTCGGTCGAAGGCGACGTGGAACGTTATGACACGGAACTTAGACCTGGATTGATGAAACAGTCGATCAAGCAGTTGCTGGCGGGCGGCGTAGACCCCGATATCTGGAAGATAGAGGGCATCGACTCACGCGACGAGTGCAGCGAGATCGCGGAACTCGTGCGAGGCGACGGCAAAAGCGGAGTTGGCTGTGTGGTTCTCGGTCGTGGCGCCGACGATGCGAAAGTTGATGAATGGCTGCGAGCAGCAGCTGGTCTTCCTGGCTACATCGGCTTTGCCATCGGCCGGTCAATCTTCGGAGACTCGATTAAGGGATATGGGTCGGGGTCGATGAACCGCGTCGATGCGGTCAACCTTGTTGCTCAAAAATACAAGCGATTCATTGAGGTCTACGAAAAGGGTTGATCCAGGGCAGCGTTCTTGGCTGCAAGAAAGACCCGCAGCGCTCCCAAACCTCCGCGCGCTCTAAGGCTCTCTATGCGCGAACGTTCTGCCAGCAAGGAAATTGCCTCGCCGTGGTCTCCTTCCCTCTCCGCTAGCTTCTGAGCTCCGATCAGTTGGACTACTGCGTCTTCTAGTCCGAGAGATTCGAGCCACCCTCGCTGAGTCAACAGCCGTCCTACGCCGAGGCCCGCCTTGGCAGCGGCGCGTGACAAGGCGGAGAAATTAACGTGTGCAGTGATGTCCACCGACCCTGGGTCTTTTAGCAGATCTACTCCCAAGGACCCATTTGCATACGTGACCGCGGAGCCGGCCGGACGACCGACCCAGATCGCCGGCTCATCGTCGCCGTAATCGATCGCAAGTACATATCCATCTCTCAAAATCGAAGCCGCTCGGCCCAACCACTCCTCCTGATGAAGGGAAATCTCAAAGCGGTCCCCGTCTTCCAAAAGACCTACCGCCGCGTGGGCTCGCTCCTTTAGCTGCGCATCAGTGATCTGAACCTGTGTCTCGACAAACTCTCCTCCCCGGAGGTCCACTGCAATTTCGACGGGCCTGTGGCCCCGAACTTCAAAGATGCGAAAGGGGAAGTTGTCGAGAACTTCATTCGCAAGAATGACTCCCACAATAGGATCCGAATCTTCAAGCTGTCCCAACCAGGTCGTTGGGACAGGCGAGGTCGCCAGCTTGCTTCTCTGAACTGCTGCGATATTTTCGAAAGGCTCGATGAAGGTCCATTTGAGGGCAGCTCTGAGTCGTCCACCTACTGCCTCGATCGTGGCCAAGGCAAGATCGCCACTCCCTGGTCCTATTTCAGCCACAACGAACTCACCAGGCTCACCCAGTTGACGCCAGAAATCTTCAAGTTGACGGGCAACGAACTTACCGAACCACGGCGTAAGGGACGGCGACGTGCTGTAGGTGCCGGAGTCGCCCGGAACGTGTCTGCGGTAGAAGCCACCAGGATCGGAGTAGAGCGCGGCGTTCATGAAAATATCAAACGGGATCGGGCCCTTCGCGCGTATCAATCCCGCGAGGGTGGCGGCCGGGCCAGCTTCAGCCATCGAGTGGGGAAGCAAGAGCCTTCTCAGCCTTCGACAGTAGTTCCTCGTAGAAAAGTTTCCTGGCAGGGTAGGTTCGAACCGACTCTAGGCAGGCTTGGGCGACTCGGATGACATCCCGATGCATACGTCGCTGCTCATAGATGATCAAAAGGCGGTCGTAGGGGCCAGAGGCGTCGAATCTGCAGGCCACAGCATGCTCGTAAAGAGCGATCGCTTCTTCGAGTTTGCCAATCTGTTCGAGGTTCTGACCGCGCAGAAACTCTCTGACTAGCACATCCGGAGAAACGACGGGTTCAGGGTCGGGCTCCGGGCGCTTCTTCGAGAAGATTCCCACCGCCCTAGGCTACCCTGCTGATATGGGGTACCGAGTTGGAATAACGACGCTAGCGTTGATTGCCCTTTTGGCCGTACCTTCCGCCACCAGGGCGTCCGACGCGGACGACATCGAAGGTCTCCTTAGAACGAGAGCCCAGGCCCTAAATAGCTCCGACCGAGAATCGTTCATGGCGACGCTCGATCCCAGGAACGCCGAGTTCGTAGCCGCACAGGAACGCTTGTTTAACTCTGTGATCAAACTCCCCATTTCGAACTTTGCTCTCGAACTATTCGACGATGAACCAGAACTCACCCGAGAGAAGGATCGTAAGAAGTACGGGGGCCAGGTGATCGTGGCGCCCGTCAAAGAGCGATATGTGCTCAACGGATACGACGAGCGGCCTTCGATAAGAGAGTTGATTCTGACATTTGTCAGGCAAGGGGAACAATGGCGAATTGCTTCCGACACCGATACCGAGGACCTGGGGGAGTTCACAGATCGCGACATGTGGGAGTTCGGTGATGTCGTCACTCGAACCAGTGACCACTTCATCTTGTTGCTGCACCCAGAGGAAGCTTCATTTGCCGAGGAACTACTTGCCTCCGCCGAAGCCGCACTTCCGGCTGTTGATCAGGTATGGAAGAGCGAGTGGTCTAAGAAGACGCCAATTCTTGTGCCGTCGACGAAGGCGGAGCTGGAAAGGATGATCGAAGCCACGTTTGATGTGAGCAACTTCGTTGCATTCGCAACATCGGGACTCGATCGCGAGGACGCCGATGCGTGGGACGTAGTTGGTACGAGAATCATCTTGAACCGCCAGAACTTTCTTAGGCACAACCAGCAAGTTCGCACCAGAATCCTGGTCCACGAACTTGTGCATGTCTCCACTCGAAGGGCAACCGGCCCATTCGTACCGGCTTTCGTGGAAGAGGGTCTGGCGGAACTGAGCGGAACCCGAGCCACTCCCATCCTTGATCGGAAAGTTAAGGACGGACGGTTCGACCGCAAGCTTCCCGAAGACTGGGAATTTACGGCCGGAGAAGGCGGTGACATCTTGAACTCGTACCAGGAGTCCGTAGCGGCCTTCAAGTACATGAAAGAAAAGTTTGGAATCGAGGGCGTGAACCGCTTCTACCTTGCACTCGGCAAAGTGCGGCTGGAACCAGGCACACTCGAATATCGGTTGGGACGTGCGTTTCAGGAGGCCCTCGGAATCACTTTCGCAGACTTTGAATCGCAATGGGCAAGCGCCATATCACTCTCCGCGAGATAATCACCCGATCATGAACTCAAAAAACTTGACACAACCAGACGACGAAGGTCTCCAGATCCTTCGGCATTCCACCGCTCATGTCTTGGCGCAGGCGGTGCTGTCGATCTGGCCGAAGACCAAATACGCTGGGGGCCCGGCCATTGAAGATGGTTTCTACTACGACTTCGACATTGGTCGACCCTTTACGCCCGCGGACTTAGAGCAGATCGAAGCCCGAATGAAGAAGATTGTGAAGGAGAACCAACCCTTCGATCGCCAAGAAATCTCAATGGCCGAAGCGATAGAGGTGTTCAAAGACCAGCCCTACAAGCTCGAATGGCTGAGTGACATTGATGAGGAATCAAAGGCTCAAGGTGTAGAGGGTGATGTCGTTTCCCTTTATGTCAACGGGGATAAATTTGTCGATTTGTGTCGCGGCCCCCATATTCCTTCTACCGGACAGATCCGAGCGTTCAAGCTGATGAAGTCCTCTGGTGCGTACTGGAAGGGAAGCGAACACAATCCAATGCTTCAAAGGATTTACGGTACGGCGTGGGAATCTGCCGAGGCTCTGGAGCAGCACCTGTGGAGGCTTGAGGAAGCCGAACTTCGTGATCACCGCCGTATCGGGGTAGACATGGATCTCTTCCACTTTCCGGCCGACGTGGGAGGAGGACTTCCCGTTTTTCACCCCCGGGGCGGCTTGATTCGAAAGCTCATGGAGGACTACTCCCGTGAAGAACATGAAGCAGCGGGCTATGAGTTTGTCTGGACTCCGCACATCGCTAAATCATCGCTCTTCGAAAAGTCTGGTCATCTGCAGTGGTATGCCGACGGCATGTATCCACCGATGGAGATGGAAGACTCAACCTATTACCTCAAACCCATGAACTGTCCGATGCACATGCTGATCTACAAGTCGCGGACTCGTTCTTACCGGGAGCTGCCTATGCGTCTTTTTGAGTTTGGGACTGTCTACAGATTTGAGAAGTCAGGTGTCATGCATGGCCTTACGCGCGTCCGTGGAATCACTCAGGATGATGCCCATATCTTTTGTATTCCGGACCAGTTGTCGACCGAGCTGGCAAGTCTGCTCGCGTTTGTCCTCAAACTCTTGCGCACTTTCGGCTTGACCGACTTTGAGGCAGAATTGTCGACGCGGCCCGACAACTTTGTCGGGCGTCCAGAAGAGTGGGACGAGGCCGAAAAGGCCCTGGAGGACGCACTCAAAGCTGCGGACCTCCCCTACCGGATAGGGGTGGGAGAGGGTACGTTTTATGCGCCAAAAATCGATGTTCACGTGAAGGATGCGATTGGCCGACGCTGGCAACTTTCAACGCTTCAAGTGGATTTTCAACTTCCCCAGTTGTTCGACCTTGAATATGCGGGGGAAGACTCCGCGCGCCACAGGCCCTTCGTTATTCACCGGGCCCTCTTCGGATCGGTGGAACGGTTTCTAGGAATATTGATTGAGCATTACGCCGGGGCTTTCCCATCGTGGCTTGCGCCGGAGCAGGTGGTGGTCATTCCTATTGCAGAACCGCACGTCGAGTATGCATCCGACTTTGTAAGGGAACTGAAGGCCACCCGCGTTCGCGCCGAAGTCGACGCCTCCTCGGAAACCCTGGGGAACCGAATTCGTAAGGCTCAAATGCTCAAGATTCCCTACATGCTCGTGGTAGGTGACAGGGAGGTCGAAGGCAGCGGTGTGTCGGTTAGGACTCGCGGCGTCAAAGAGCAGCGGAGCATGACGCGCGCCGAATTCACAGCCATGATCTCCAAAGAGATCAGTGAGCGTCGCGCGGCCGAGAACTAAACGAGAAGTAAACGAGAAGTAAAAATGGAGCGGCTTTTCCGCCGGCGCATGGAATACATAGGAGCTCCGCCCACCAAGGGTTGCTTCCTCTGCGCGGCTGGACGATCCACAGACCTAGGCGCTGAGCTGGTTCTAAAGATTGAGCCCTTGGCTTGCGTGGTACTGAACAAGTTTCCCTATAACAGCGGTCACCTCGTGGTGGCCCCCATAAGGCACACTCCGGATCTTGGAGACCTCACCGGCGAAGAGACGGCAGCGGTCATGCGTCTGGTTTCGCTGAGCATCGCTGTTTTGCAGGAGGAATTGAAAGCGGAAGGCTTCAACTTCGGGGCAAACTTAGGGGAAGTGGCGGGGGCTGGCGTACCTGGTCATCTTCACTTGCATTTAGTGCCGCGATGGGCAGGCGACACGAACTTTATGCCGGTGCTCGCCGGGGTCAAAGTGATCCCGGAACCGTTAGAGGAGTCGTATCTGCGGTTGAAGAGGGCGTTCGACGCGACGTAGGGGCCCGTTCTCAGCGGGGCGAGTGTTCGGCGATGATCTTGTCGGCAAGGTTTGCGGGGACTTCGTCGTAGTGCGAGAAGGTCGACGAGAACGTTCCCTTTCCCGCTGTCATCGATCGTAGGTCGATGGCGTAGCGCGTGATCTCCGCCATCGGTACCTTGGCCTTCACGAACTGGCGGTGGCCGATCGCCTCGGTCCCCTGGATTTTGCCGCGTTTTGAGTTGAGGTCGCCCATGATTTCGCCCAAATATTCATCGGGGACCATAATCTCCAGATTCATGATCGGCTCCAGCAACGAGACGCCCGCGTCGGCCACGGCCTCCTTGAATCCCAATGATCCTGCGATTTGGAACGCCATGTCGGACGAGTCGACCGCGTGGTACTTGCCGTCGACAAGAGTGACTTGCACATCGACCACGGGATATCCGGCAACCGCCCCATCGGTGAGAGTTTTCTCCACTCCCTTCTGGACCGACGGTATCCACTGACTTGGGATGGACCCGCCGAAAATCTTGTTCACAAACTGAAACTCCGAACCTCGTGGCAGTGGTGCTATTTCAAGATTGCAAATCGCATACTGGCCGTGGCCGCCGCTTTGTTTTACGTGACGCCCTAAACCTTTGCCGGGCTTCGAAATCGTCTCCCGGTAGGCGATTCGAAGAGGAATTTCCACGACTTCCACTCCAAACTTTCGCAACAGACGTTCCAGCGCGACTTCTAAATGGGTCTCGCCAGTTCCCCACAGAAGGGTCTGATGTGTTTCGCTGTTTCGCTCCAGATAAAGCGCGGGATCTTCTTCCTGAAGCCGGGCAAGACCGATCATCAGTTTTTCGTCGTCGCCCTTTGTTTTTGGCTCGATCGCCTTTGCCAGCGACCGGTCGGGAGGTTCGAGCGCCTCGAAGACGATCGGATGAGCCTTGTCCGTCAACGTTTCTCCGCTGCGCGTATGGGCCAGTTTCGCGACGGCGCCGATGTCGCCAGCCGCAATCTCTGACAGTTGCTCCTGATGTTTGCCTTTGAGAGTGAACACGTGCGCGATCCGTTCATCGGATTTGGCGCTCACATTTAGCACCGAGGAGTCCGGACGGAACTTCCCCGATACGACCTTGAACACCGAAATGCGCCCGACATATGGGTCCGAGATGGTCTTAAAGACAAACGCGCTTAGGGGATCGTCGGCGCTAACGGCACGCTCGATCAGGTCGTCCGATCCAGGAGGGTGCCCTATCACCGGTCCCTGCTCGCCGGGCGCTGGGCCCATTTCCACGATCAGATCGGCAAGTCTGTCGATGCCTATCAACTTGGTTGCCGACCCCACGAGCACGGGAAAGACTCTTCCGGCAACAACTCCCTCGTGAAGGCCGGTTATCACCTCTTTCTCTGAAAGCTCCTCTCCGCCCAGGTATTTTTCAATCAACGAGTCGTCAGTTTCCGCCACCGATTCGACGATCTTGGTGTGCAGCTGTTTGGTCTCGGACTCGAGTTCCGTCGACATCTCCTCCTCGCTCACCGCCCCAGACGAGTCGTATCTGTGAGCTCGCTCCGTAAGCACGTCGGCGATGCCGTGAAACTCGTGCTCCTCACCGAGGGGAAGATCGAGCGGAGCGAAACCGCTCCCAAGTTTCGCAGTTAGAGATTCCAGCACCGCATGAAAATCTGCACGTTCGCGGTCGAGCTTGTTGATGAAGGCGATTCTCGGGATCCCGGCATTTTCAGCGAGATGCCAAAGGTGCTCGTGCTGCACCTGGACTCCGTCAACGGCAGATACAACCAACACCGCGAGATCGGCCACGCGCAATGCTGCCTGCGCCTCGCCCACGTAATCGGCGTATCCCGGGGCATCCAATACGTTTATCTTGTGGTCCTTCCATTCGATCGGCGCCAGAGCAAGGCTGACGGAAAGACCTTTCTTGATTTCCTCCGGTTCGAAATCGCAGACCGTGTTTCCTTCAGACACGGCTCCCATTCGAGTGGTTGCACCGGAGATAAAAAGCATTGCCTCGGCCAGGGTGGTTTTGCCTGTCGACTGGTGTCCGAGAAGTACGACGTTGCGGATCTTGTCCGTGGGGTAGGTCTTCATGGCGGCATTCTATATATTTGCCCTGCACGCCAAACTTGGAGATGTAAGGGTTGCTCGACAAACTATTTAGGGCCGCGGTCCAGCGAATCGTCTTGCCTATAGGGCGAGCACTGGGCCACATCGGTCTGACGCCCAACATGCTGACGATGACGGGATTTGCGATCGTACTGGCGGCCGCCGCAATCCTCGTGAAAGGGTCGCCCTTCGCTGCGGGCTGGACGCTCGTTGGGGGAGCAATCTTCGATGTGCTCGACGGCGCTGTTGCCAAAGCAACAGGCAAAGTGACGATTCAAGGCGCGTTCCTCGACTCAACTCTTGACCGCCTTTCGGACGGAGCGATACTCGGGGCCGTCGCCTGGACGTACGGAGTGTCGAGCGACAGAACCGGCCTTACACTGGCCCTGGTGGTTCTGGTCGCCGGATTTTCTGTGTCGTATGTGAAGGCTAAAGCCGAGGGCCTGGGCTTTACTTGCAACGTGGGAATCGCAGAACGGTCCGAGAGGATTGGACTGATCGCGATCGGGCTTGTCTTCTCCGTTCTGAAACCGGCCTTATGGATTCTTGCAATCCTCTCAACCATCACGGTCGCCCAACGATTCCTTCACGTTTGGAAACAGGCTGAGCAATCCTGAAAAGTCGAGCCCCTTTGCCGAGGGCCTCGGTCCGGCCGCTGTGTACGGACTCTTTCGAGCCGCGGCGTGGTTAGCATGCACCGTCCCTATCGCAGTGGCAGACCGTGCTGCCCAACTAGGGGGGGATCTAGCCTGGCGAACGGCAGGTAGGAAACGGAAGATTGTTGAACGCAACCTGTCCCGCGTCGTGGGCAACGGTCCGCAACTCGACGGTGTGGTGCGTGCAGCATTTCGATCGTACGCGGACTACTGGGTCGAGACGTTTCGCTTGGGCAGATATAGCCGCGGTGATCTGCTGCGAATGGTCATTCCTCTCGGAAACACCGTCGAGGTCATGGACGAAGCCCTTGCAGAGGGCCGCGGCGCGATTCTTGCGACGGGTCACATCGGCTTTTACGATATTGGCGTGGCCTGGGTCGGTGCGAAGGGATGGCCGTTTACGACCGTCGGCGAAGTGCTGAAACCTCGAGCTCTGTTCGATTGGTTTGCGGGTATCAGGTCGGAGCGGGGCATGGACGTCATCCCCGCGCTGGGGGGTCCCGCCACTAGGTCCGAGCTGGGGCACAGACTCGACGGAGGATCTGGCGTTGCTTTGCTCGCCGACCGAGATTTAAAACGGAGAGGTGTCTGGGGAGAGCTCTTCGGCGAGAAGACTACTTTTCCTGCATCACCGGCGATGTTGGTTGTCGACAAGGGCGTGCCTCTTCTTGCGGGGGCGATCTACAAGGTCGGGCCCCAGCGTTACAGCGTTCTCTTCGAGCGTGTGCCCTATTCCTTGTCGGGGAAACGCGAAGAAGATATTTCGACTGTTACGGGAGTAATCGCTGCGGCGCTCGAAGGCCTCATTCGTAGATACCCGGAGCAGTGGCACTTGTTCAGCACCAACTGGCCTTCTGACGAGCCGAACTTACCGCCGCGGGGGCCAACGCCCAGGTGAGAATTGGAATTGTGTGTCCTTACGACTGGTCGTATCCGGGCGGAGTGAAGACCCACATCACGGGGCTGGCGGAGGCTCTGCACCGACGTGGCGACACAGTGAGAATCATTGCGCCTGCATCTTCGAACCAATTGGGAGGTGACGTTGTCGTAGCAGGCCGCAGCGTTGGCATCCCGTTCAACGGATCTGTTGCTCGGCTGTGTTTTTCACCTCGTGCCGCATCTCGAGTGAAGGAGTTCGCAGGTGGAGTCGATCTTCTCCACCTCCATGAACCTGCGATCCCGAGCCTTTCAATGCTGGCGCTATTCGCGGGAACGCCGGCCATCGCCACTTTCCATGCGAGCGCTGAGCGAAGCCTTATGTATGGCCTCGCGTCTCCGCTGCTTTCTCGCTTGCTTGGGCGTTTGAAATCCAGAATTGCCGTGTCCGAGGCCGCTCGAAGGTTGGTAGCTCGCTATTTTCCTTCGGATTATGAGCTGATTCCGAACGGGATCGATTTGAAATCCTTTGTTCAAGCCGCGCCCCTTCCCGAGCTTGCAGGACCCGACCCCTTGGTGCTCTTCGTCGGCCGCAATGAACCTCGAAAGGGATTGTCTGTCGCCGTGGAAGCAATGAACCTCGTCCGCCGCGTCACGCCTGTTCGGTTCGCAGTTGTGGGGCCGGTGCGGGCCGACGTGCCGGATTGGGTCTCCGTGCTCGACAAGGTCTCACCCGAACGACTGCCCTCGATATACAAAGCCGCCGAGGTATTCGTCGCTCCTTCGCTCGGGGGAGAATCGTTCGGCTTGGTGCTGGCGGAGGCGATGGCAGCCGGAACGCCGGTGGTGGCATCAGATCTTCCGGGCTACGTCGAAGCCGCCGCCGGTGCGGCGCTGCACGCACCCGTCGGTGATGCCGAGGCCACATCGGCATGCATCCTTGAACTTCTGGGCGATCGAGCAAAGCACGCTTCACTCGTTGAAAAAGGGCACGCTCGGGCCCGAGAACTCAATTGGGACCTCTTGGTTAATCGTGTGGTGGAAATCTACGAGCGGGCAGTATCATGAAAACTCGAACGGGAGGAACCTAAAGTGGACATCGGCTTGGTATTAGCAGTCATCGGTGGGCTCGTGGTTCTGTGGGCCATCACCGCGTACAACAAGATGCGAAAACTTTCCAACCGCATCGACAACGCTTGGAGCCAAGTCGATGTGCAGCTAAAGCGCCGCTACGATCTGATCCCCAATCTTGTTGAGACGGTGAAGGGCTATGCCGCCCACGAAAAAGAGACCTTCGAAGCGGTCACGCGAGCAAGATCTCTGGGGATAGAGGCCAAGAGTGTCCCCGACCAAGCTCAGGCGGAAGGAATGCTCACCCAGGCGCTGCGCCAGATATTCGCGGTGGCGGAGGCTTATCCCCAGCTTCAGGCAAACCAAAACTTCCTTAGCCTGCAAGAAGAACTATCGTCGACTGAGGGAAAGATCGCCTTTGCGCGGCAGTTCTACAACGACACCGTGCTGAAATTCAACAACACGATCCAGGTGTTTCCAAACGTGATCATCGCCGGAGCCTTTGGTTTCAAACCAAAGGAGTATTTCGAGATCGACGAGGACTCGAGGGGTCCGGTCAAGGTCCAGTTCTAAGACTTGTTTGAACAGATTTCGGCTAATCGCCGACGTTCTGTCCTTCTGATTCTGAGTTTCGTCGGATTGGTGTTGGCTCTCGGGTGGGTGTTCGGTCAACTCGGAGGGCTGGGCTACTGGGGCTTGGCCGTCGCAGGGATCGTCTCGGTCGCGATGACTTTCACCAGTTATTACTGGTCCGACAAGCTCGTCCTTGCGATGAGCCGCGCCAAGCCCGCGGACCGCGCGTCTCACTCCCGCCTAATCAACATAGTGGAGGGCCTTGCCATCGCCGCGGGGATACAACCGCCGAAGGTCTATGTAGTCGAAGACTCGGCCCCCAACGCGTTTGCCACCGGCCGGAACCCCGAGCATGCGGCTATCGCTGTTACAACTGGACTCATGGAGAAAATGAATCGAGTGGAGTTGGAGGCCGTCATCGCGCACGAGATGTCACACATTCGCAACTACGACATTTTGGTATCTACTATCGCGGTCGTCCTGGCCGGTGTGGTCGCACTTTTGTCGGACTGGATGCTCCGCGGTTTTTGGAGAGTGGGAGGACGCAAGCGCAGCGCAGGATTACCGATCGCAGTCATCGGCCTTGCGGTGGCGCTCCTGGCGCCGCTCGTCGCTCAGATGTTACGGCTGGCGGTATCGCGTCGGCGCGAATATCTTGCCGATTCTTCGGGGGTTGAGCTTACGCGTTACCCGCCGGGGCTCGTAAGCGCCTTGAAGAAACTGAAAGAGGATTCAACAGTGGTCCGTACCAGCAGTAAAGCCACTGCGCATCTATGGATTGAGTCGCCGCTTCAAAGGGAGGGGCCTGGAGTTGCCTCCTGGGTCAACAGACTCTTCGACACACACCCGCCGCTCGACGAGCGGATTCGCTTGCTCGAGCGAATGTGACTTACGGTTCGTCCGCGCCTTCGCTCAAAGGCCCCGCCGCGCTTCGTTCCAGCGATCCTCCACATCCCAGTCGTGAGCCCACCGGGCGATGTATGGCTCGTCGAGGGTGTGGTCAGCTCGCAATATGGAGAGGACGTCGTCTCGATCTCGCGCGCGCCAGGCAATCAGTTTGTGGATGATGACATCTTCGACAGAGGTCGTTGGTGAGCCTCGGATCCTGTCGGTAGCGAAGGGCGGCGAGGGCGCCCATCACTGCCCACCGCGATCCCGCTCCGTCAAGTACGGCGGCTATTGGCGCCAACCATGCCGAGGGCGCGAGCTCGTCTATAAAATTCCTCCTCTGGGGGATTTGCCCGTCCATCGACCAAAGCCGGGACCCCGGCTCGAGCACGGCCTGCATTGGTCCATGCCAGGATCTCGGTTCTGCGTTCAGGCGATGGTACGTCATTTGTTTCCGCGGTCACCAGGGTCCGGGCGATCTTAACCATTTGGGCGCGATCCCGGTCGCTAATAACCATGCCCTAGTATCGCGCAGAGACAGTCAATGCCTACGTTTGCGCAGGTTCCGAGGGAAAGCTTGTTAAAGCCCGCACATCCGGCGACTGCGTGCTAACCTGCGCCCCGTGCAAACTCGAAAACTTATCCGCGGCGCTCTCGCTTTAACTCTCCTGGCAAGCGCTTGCTCGAAGGGAGAGGAGCCTGCCAAAAAGGTGGTGGCTTCACCGTCGCCGTCGCCCAAGCCGGTGTACTGCCCACTGACGGGGACTGAGACTTCCGGCGACTTCGACACCCAACTCCCAGCGCTGGCGGTCAAGATCGAAAACTCCGTCCCCTCCCGCCCTCAGGCAGGACTCAGCTCCGCTGACATCGTGTACGAAGAACTCGCCGAGGGGGGGATTACACGCTTCCTGACAATATTCCAGTGCACAACGAACTCGAACTTGGGGCCCGTGAGGAGTGCGAGGTCGGTGGATCCCGACATCCTCCTGGAGTATGCCCCTGTGCTCTTCGCCTATTCCGGGGCCAATCCGCTTGTGCTTAACAAGGTGCAAACCACGAAGGGCGTCATAGACCTACGGCATGGTGCCAACGGGAGCGCCTACCACAGGGAGAAGGGCCGCACCGCCCCACATGACTTGTTTACCTCGATCGCCGAGATTCGTACCCTGAAGGCCGCGGCAGAGGCCCGAGGAGCACCGACCTCCAGCTTTGTTTTTGCACCAACCGTGACGGCTACGGCTTTGCCGACGCCGACCCCCTCGTCGAAGTCTCCTGTTGCTAAGAACTCAACGCCACCATCGCCATCTCCATCTCCATCGCTATCCGTCCTCCCGCCGGGAACCTCGGTCACGTTCTCATTCTCTTCATCGGTTAACGCCGTGAAGTATCTCTACGATCCAGCCCGCGGCGGATACCTTCGCTTCCACGGTGAAACGCCTCACAAGTCGGTATCGGGCGAACAGATTCGTGCCGTTAATGTCATCGTTCTCAAGGTGAAGGTGACGCAAGGAAAGACTAGAGACGCGGCAGGAAACTTCTCGCCCGAGATCAGCGTCACGGGTACAGGCGAGGCTGTTGTTTTGCGCGGGGGAGTTTCTGTCATCGGTTCTTGGCGCAGGAACGAATTTAAAGACCGAACAACTATTATCGACGCTTCCGGTAAGCCGATCCCCCTCCTACCCGGCAACATTTGGATCCATCTCATCCCAGTGGGCCAGCAGGTATCTGTTCAGTAGGAAACAGACCTGCTTCGCGGATACAATCAAGGTTACTAACTTAAGTGGGAGTGACAACAGAGTGATTGAACGGGGAACGGCCCGCGTAAAGCGCGGACTCGCGGAGATGTTAAAGGGCGGAGTCATCATGGACGTGACGAACGCCGAGCAAGCCAAAATCGCGGAGGAGGCCGGGGCTGTTTCAGTCATGGCCCTCGAGCGAGTCCCGGCGGACATTCGTCGTGACGGCGGAGTCGCGCGGATGTCCGATCCCACGAAGATTGTAGAGATCATCGAGAGCGTGACGATCCCCGTTATGGCCAAAGCCCGCATCGGGCACTTTGTCGAGGCCCAGATATTGCAGTCGCTCGGAGTTGATTACGTCGACGAATCCGAGGTGCTCACTCCGGCAGACGAGGCGTACCACATCGACAAGTGGCACTTCACCGTCCCATTTGTCTGCGGTGCCACTAACCTCGGCGAGGCTCTGCGGCGCATCGGGGAAGGGGCCGCCATGATCCGCTCCAAAGGAGAGGCCGGAACCGGCAACATCGTTGAAGCGGTGAGGCACATCCGGGCGATCAAAGATTCCATCCGCCGGTTATCTGTTCTTCCGGAAGAGGAAATGATGGACGAGGCAAAGTCTATTGGCGCTCCCTACGAACTGGTCAAGGAAGTGGCGTCGACTGGTCGATTGCCCGTTGTTCTTTTTTGTGCGGGTGGGATCGCCACACCCGCTGATGCGGCGCTGGTCATGCAGCTCGGGGCCGAAGGCGTATTCGTGGGATCGGGAATTTTCAAGAGCGAACAGCCGGCGGTTATGGCCCGCGCCATCGTCGAGGCAACGACTTACTTCAACGATCCCGATGTGCTCGCCAAGGTGTCTCGCGGACTTGGAGATGCCATGAAGGGATTGGAACTCAAGGACATCCCGGAGTCCGAGCGGCTAGCACCGCGAGGGTGGTAAGAGCCAGGATCGGCGTCCTCGCCCTCCAAGGTGATTTTGCCGAACATCTCAAGATTCTCGAAGGGTGCGGTTATCGCGTGGCTGTGGTGCGCTCCAAGCATGACTTGGAGTCTGTCAACGCCCTAATCATCCCAGGCGGTGAATCAACGACCATCCTCAAGCTGATCAACCGCCTCGGTTTACGAGATCCGTTAACGAAACACATAGCCGATGGCATGCCCGTTTTTGGAACGTGCGCCGGGGCAATCGTGCTGGCGCGACGCGTGTCGGACGGGGGGTTCGGGGGGGTAGCAGCCGCCAGCCGGTACGATTTGGGCGCGCCAGAAGCTGCGAACCCCCCGAAGTCAAGTCGGGAGGAGCCGCTGGGTCTGCTGGATGTCTCGATTACGCGCAACGCGTACGGCCGCCAGGTAGATTCGTTCGAAGCGGACCTGGATGTGGAAGGTTTCGACGAACCCGTGAAGGGAGTTTTCATTCGCGCTCCCGTAATCGATGAGGTGGGGACTGAAGTCGAGACAATGGCTTCGTGGGGAGACCGGCCCGTCCTGGTGAGATCGAATAACCTGCTGGCTTCGACTTTTCATCCCGAGCTTGCGGGTGAACACCGCATTCACAAATATTTTGTCGAACACATGATCGCGTCCTAGTGTCGGGCCATTCGAAATGGGCTACGACAAAACATAAGAAGGCGGTAGTCGACGCTAGGCGCGGCAAACTGTTTGCGAAATTGATCCGAATGGTCGAAGTTGCCGCGCGTGACGGGGGGGGCAATGCGGATGCGAACCCAACGCTGGCAGATGCTATTTCCCGGGCGCGCTCGGCAAGCATGCCCAGCGACACAATCGAGCGAGCCATCAAGCGGGGTACCGGCGAAACGGAGGGTCTGAGATACGAGGCCTTCCGATACGAAGGTTACGCACCCGGCGGAGTAGCGGTCTTGGTGGAGATTTTGACCGACAATCGCAACCGTGCTGCAGCCGACGTCCGACGGATCTTCACTCGAAACGGCGGAGCCATGGGAGAAGCGGGATCCGTTGCCTGGATGTTTACGAGGAAAGGAATTGCCCTGATCCCAGCGGAGGGGATTTCAGAGGACGATCTCTTGGGAGTCGTGACCGAGGCAGGCGCCGACGACGTTATGCGCGAGGGAAGCAGTTGGGAAGTCATTTGCCCCCCCGAAGCCCTTGGCACCCTAAAGTCGGCGCTGGAGGAGGCGGCGGTGCCCATTGAGTCCGCGCAGTTGGTTATGCAGCCCAGCTCGACAGTTCCGGTCGACGAAACTCATGCTTCGCGCGTTATCCAACTTCTGGAGGACTTGGAGGACTGCGATGACGTCAGCGAGGTGTACTCAAATTTCGATATCTCCGATGACGTCCTGGCCCAAATCACCTCATAGCGCTCGAACACTCGCCTCAAATCCCCGTCTTTAACAGCCTGGCTGGGTATCATCCAAACATCTGTTCGATGAGGAGAGGCTGTCAGTGCGAGTTGTAGGCGTCGACCCGGGCCTTACCCGGATGGGTGTGGGTGTTGTCGAGGAGCAGGCAGGGCGTTTGTTTGCCCTTTATTTCGACACGATCACGACCTCGCCCTCCGAAGAGACCTCCCATCGCCTCGACCAGTTGGCTCATGGCCTGGAGGCGGTCATGCGCGAATACAGGCCCGACGCGGTGGCCGTGGAGACGGTCTTCCTTAAGCTCAATGCCCGCACTGCAGTAGGTGCGATCCAGGCCTCAGGCGTCGCTTTGGCGGCTGCAGCGCGCTTCGGTGCTCGTGTTTACGAATACGCGCCTGCCAAAGTCAAGCAGGCGGTAGTTGGAACCGGTTCGGCCACTAAGGATCAGGTGGCTTTCATGGTCAAGCGGATCCTTGACGGCGTCACGGTAAAGGGCCCCGATGCGACCGACGCGCTCGCGGTCGCAATCACATGCTTGAATTCAAGCAAGTTGGAGGATCTCCAAAGGGCGGTCCAATGATTTCGTCGCTGACCGGGAAGGTGCAGTCGATCGGTTCCACCTCATTTGAAGTCGATGTTGCAGGCGTTGGCTACACCGTATTTGCGCCGGCATCGCTGCTTGCGGCGCTTTCGATCGACGCCCTAGTTCGGGTACCAACCCACCTGGTCGTCCGAGAGGACTCTATGACCCTTTATGGATTCAAGGACGCGGACCAAAGAGAATTGTTTCAGGCCCTAATCGGAGTGACCGGAGTGGGGCCGAAGCTTGGGCTTGCCGTCATCGGGTCGTTCGAACCGGACAATTTTCGCCGTGTTATTGCCAGCGGGGACATTGAGTCTCTTAAATCAGTTCCTGGAGTGGGCAAACGCAGCGCCGAAAGAATCATTATGGAGCTAAGGGAACGATTGGGCGGGAGTTCCGAAATGCTCTTCGACACCAGACTTGTGGAAGTTCGCGAGGCCCTGAGTGGGTTGGGTTACACCGCTCCTGAGATTCGTGCGGCCCTGGAAAAAGTCGACACAGAAGAGGGGGATGTTGAATCTACGGTGAAGGCCGCCCTGAAGGAACTTTCACGGATATGAGTATTCTCGCCCCTCTCCCGGAAGCTGAGGATCAAGAACTCGAAATCTCGCTGCGGCCGAGGAACCTCGAAGAGTTCGTCGGACAAAGCAAGACCAAAGAGCATTTGTCGATAATCCTCAACGCAGCGTCGGAACGAGGTGAGGCTGCAGACCATCTGTTGTTCGCCGGGAGCCCAGGACTCGGCAAGACGACCCTCGCCCACATCGTTGCAGCCGAACTTGGTGTTGGGTGCAAGGTGACTTCCGGACCAGTGCTTGAGCGGGCCGGGGATCTTGCGGCCATCCTCACTAACTTGACGGAGCGCGACGTCTTATTCATCGACGAGATTCATCGACTCGCGAGACCCGTCGAAGAAGTCCTCTATCCGGCGATGGAGGATTTCAGCCTCGACATCGTGATCGGGAAAGGGCCGGCCGCGCGCTCTATTCGGCTTGACCTTCCTCCGTTCACGTTAGTTGGAGCCACGACAAGAACTGGGCTCTTGTCATCGCCTCTTAGGGACCGATTCGGATTTGTCGGAAGACTAGATTTTTATGAGCCGGACGAACTCGACGCCATAATCAAACGGTCGGCAGCTATCCTGGCTATCGAGCTCGACCTGCCTGCGGCGACCGAGATTGCCTCTCGGTCGCGGGGAACACCCCGAATTGCGAACAGGCTCCTGCGACGGGTGCGCGATTTTGCCCAAGTTCGTGCCGAGGGGCGAATCGACCTCGAGGTGGCCAAAGCTGCCCTCGCCCTCTTCGAAGTTGACACCGAGGGTCTCGACAAGGTCGATAAGGCAATACTGGTCGCTCTCATTGAACGGTTTCGTGGCCGGGCGGTGGGCCTCAGCACATTGGCCATAGCGGTCGGCGAGGAACCCGACACAGTCGAGGATGTTTACGAGCCGTACCTGCTCCGCAAGGGATTCATCCAACGAACACCGCGGGGAAGAGTTGCAACAGCAGCGGCCTATGAGCACCTAGGAATCGCTCAGACCTCCGACCGGCTTCTCTAAGCCTGAAAAACCGCCCCTGTCCAATTCGCACGGTAGGGTGGAGGCTCGACCAATCAAGACGGAGGACTAAAAATGGATCCAGGAAGTCTCGGCGTACTCGCCCTTATGGTGGCGGTGTTCTATTTTCTTCTCATAAGGCCTCAGCAACGAAGGGCCAAGGCACACGTGAACCTGGTGTCTTCGCTGAGCCCGGGTGATGAAGTGATTACGGTCGGTGGTATGTTCGGGAGGATTACCAAGATCGAAGACCATTTGATTTGGCTCGAAGTGGCCGCGGGGACCGAGATTCGATTTTCTCGCCAAGCTATCAGCCGCAAAGTCGAGCCGGAAGCGGAAGAGGCACCCGAGGTCTCGGGTGCCGGAGGTGCCGAGGACGCACAGTAAAAATCGTCTAAGGTCAAGCCTGCAGTGAAGAAATCAAACCGCCACGTTGTCTCCGTCGTCTTAGTCGGCCTCGTGCTGGCAGGTCTGCTCGGCACGGTCTTTTCCCTCAACCTGAAACCCAAGTTGGGTCTGGATTTGCGCGGGGGTCTCTCGGTTACGCTGACCGCCCCGGCGGGAACCCGAGACGATGTCCTCGACAAGACTGTCGGAACCCTGTTGGGCCGGGTGGACCGTGCGGGGGTGGCAGAACCGGAAATAACTCGCGAGGGTAGCAACAATATTTTCATTCAGTTACCCGGTACAGAGGATCCCGCGAGGCTGCTGAGGTTGATCGGCAAGACTGCCCAACTTCAGTTTCGACAGGTGCTTGAAATTATTCCCGAGTCGGATCCTCGATTCGCATCTTCCACGGTGACGGATTCAGACGACCTGGAATCCGAAGTAGTCGCGACGGACGACACGGGCAGTACCAAGTTTCGCCTTGCGAAGGCGGAATTGACCGGTGACGGCGTCCGCAAAGGCACCGCCCTGCCCTCCTCCCAGTCGGTCAACTGGGAAGTCTCGGTCAACTTCAAGCGCGAGGGCGGCAAAATCTGGGAATCCTTCACAGGGCGCCTCGCCTGCCTTCAGGGCCCCGAGCGGCAAGTTGCAATCGTCCTCGACGGCATTGTCGAATCGAGCCCACAGATCGCTGAGGACGTGCAGTGCAACACCGGCATCTCAGGAGGCACTACGCAGATCACGGGCACCTTTACTGAAAAGGAGGCGAAGGATCTAGCCCTCGTGCTCACAACGGGCGCGCTGCCAGTAGAACTGGAACAGTCGGAGGTTCGCACCGTAACCCCTACGCTTGGGAAGGATTCACTGCGTGCCGGGCTCTACGCGGGGGCACTTGGTCTCGCCCTCGTATTGCTTTATGTGTTGATCTACTACCGGACGCTTGGGCTTCAAATCTGGATTGGTCTGGCGGTGTTTTCGTCAGCCATCTACGGCCTCATCGCTGTATTCGGCGCGTGGATTGGATGGAATCTGACACTTTCAGGTATCGCGGGTCTCATCGTTTCGATCGGAATCGCTGCCGACTCGTACATCGTCTTCTTTGAGCGCGTCAAAGAGGAGATTCACGAGGGAAGGACGCTTCGGTCGTCCATCGACAAGGGTTTTGGCCACGCCTGGAGGACGATGCGGACCGCCAACACCGTCACGATTCTTGCGGCCGTCGTGCTCTATTTTTTGGCCGTCGGACCGGTGAGGGGCTTCGCTCTTGCCCTGGGCATGGCAACGTCTCTCGACCTCATCATTACCTACACACTCACCTGGCCGCTCGCGGCCCTTCTCGCGCGGAGCTCGTTCTTCGGGGAAAGCCGTTTCATCGGGATGAGGGGGGCCCTGGAAGGCGGCCGCAAGGAAGGGTCGCTTCTCAGGAAGATCTATCGAAGCGAATTCAACATTGACTTCATTGGCCGGCGCAAGATTTGGTTCCTGATCTCCGGTGCGGTCGTGCTGGTCTCGGCGCTGGCAATGGTGCCTGGAATCCGGGGCCTTCACTACGGAATCGATTTCAGAGGGGGAACCCTGTACCGCGTTCCCGTGGGTCCTTCGACAACCGTCGCTGACGTCCAACGTGCACTCTCGGGTATGGGCCTTGAGAACCCTGTCGTGCAGAAAGTAACCGACCAGGTTGGAGGGCGCTCCCAAATTCAAGTGCAGACGGAGTCGTCTTTGAAACCGACTGAACAAGACGCTGTTGTCAAGGCTCTCTCCCAGGTGACGGGGTCTGAAGACAACCAGATCGATTCTGAGTCCGTTGGGGAGAAATGGGGGGCGCAAATAACCAACAAGGCTTTGCGCGGTTTGGCGATCTTTCTGGTACTTGTCATCCTTTACATGTCGTGGCGCCTTGAACCCAAGATGGCTGCCGCCGGAATCGTGGCCCTCATCCACGACCTTGTCATTACCGCGGGCATCTATGCCTTGGTCGGCTTTGAAGTCACCCCCGCCACGGTGGTCGCGACCCTGACGATCCTCGGATATTCGCTGTATGACACCGTGGTTGTGTTCGACAAGATACGAGAGAATCAGGGTCTTCCGGCAAACGCGCGGGCAAGTTTTTCTTCGATTGCGAATGCATCGACGAACCAAGTACTGATGCGGTCGATCAACACTTCTTTGGCAGCTCTTCTTCCAGTGGGCAGTCTGCTTTTCGTCGGGAGCGCATTGCTGGGCGCGGACACCCTGAAAGATCTTGCGCTTGCTTTGTTTGTGGGGACTGCGGCCGGCATTTATTCGAGCATCTTCGTCGCGACCCCGTTGCTATCTGTATGGAAGGAGAAGGAGCCGCGATTTTCTGGGGGCCGCGAGCGTTCCCGACGTGCGGTCACGGACGCGCCGGGCACTCGCGAGCCAGTTAGCGCCAGGCCAGAGCCAGTTATAGGCAGCCCTGAGCAAGAGACCGAGCGCGAAAGGGAGCCGGTCACTTCCGGGTCAGGGCCCGCTAGGCCGGCAAACGTCACATACGTACGACAGCAGACGCGCAAACGATCTCGAGCGGACCGTAAACGCAAATCTAGACGGTAACGCCGACCTGGTCTTTCGTCATCCGGGTGCGAATTTCACTTTCTGCTAGCACGAAAGTTTCGACGAGTGCAGGGTCGAATTGCGTTCCTGAACATCGCAGGATTTCGGCGGAGGCAAGGTCGGGATCCATTTTTGTGCGATAAGGGCGATCGCTCGTCATTGCATCGAAAGTGTCTGCGATGGCGAAAAGGCGCGCCCCGATCGGGATCTCCTCCTTGGCGAGTTTGCTCGGGTAGCCGTTTCCGTCCCAACGCTCGTGGTGGTGGCCGACGACTTGGATGGCATCGGGTTGCAGGAAGGAGGCCGTGTCGAGGATTCGAGTTCCCATCCCCGGATGCTTGCGCATAACCTCCCACTCTTGCTCGTCCAAAGGACCGGGCTTCATGAGGATTCGATCGGGGATGCCTATCTTCCCAACGTCATGAAGAAGAAAGCCAAAGATGAGAGCTTCGCTGGCCAGCAGGCTCTCATCGTAATGCCGGGTAATAATCGTCGCGTAGTCTTGGACCCTCCTGGCGTGCGTCCCGGTAACGTCGTCCTTGGTTTCCAGAGCAATGACAAGTGACTGAACGGTACTAAGGTAACTGTCGCGTAACTCGTTCGCCCGGTCCTCCGCGTGCCGGTAAAGACGTCCCAGTTCCTGCATTACCGCGGAAGTGAGATCGCGTGACAAGACCGATTGTCCGTCGGCTGCCCATTTCATCGATTCCGCAAATTCAGGCGCAGGGGTTCCCTTCAGCAAATATCCGAAGGCTCCGGCAGCGATCATGGCAGTGACGTACTCGGGTGAGTCGTTGTTCGTCCAGGCGATGACTCTGGCATCCGGGACGCGGTCAGAAATCAACCGAGTTGCGGTAAGCCCATCCAGGCCCGGGGATTCGACGTCGAGGAGCACGAGATCGGGCTTGACCTTCGTAACCAGGTCCACTGCCTCAAGGCCGTTCTCGGCTTCGCCTACAAGTTGCAGCCGGGGGGTACTCGCGACCACCGAGCGCGCAAGCGCGCGAAGGTGAGGAGTGCTCTCTACGATAACTACGCGAATGGGGGGCGCTCTCATACCCTTATCCATTCGGACAATATGTGCCTGCGCCTTTAATGCCTGTCAGGGGGCTGCTACCCCCCGAACCCCCCGTACAATGAAAATTGCACCTAACTAAGGAGTCGAGCATTCTGGACGAGCCGAAGACTGAGCCGCGGGGAGGGCTCCGGGCCGCCCTGGCGCGCCTGCGTCCATCGGGCCAGACGATCCCCAGGGGCATCGAGGAGGTGGTCCGGGTCGTCCGCTCCAACCATCCGAAGGCTGATGTCCGTCCTATCGTCAAGGCCTTCGAGGTGTCGTTCGCTGTCCACCAAGGACAGTTGCGCAAGTCCGGGGAGCCGTTTATCTCCCACCCCGTGGGCGTGGCGCTTATCCTGGCAGAACTGGGTATGGACCCAGTCACGCTTACGGCCGCGCTGCTTCACGACACGGTGGAGGACACCGACCTCGAGCTAGGGGAACTGCGCCGAGAATTCGGCGACGAAGTTGCGGAGCTGATCGACGGACTCACAAAAATCGAAAAGATCGGGTTTCGCTCCGTCCAGCAGCGGAAAGCGGAAAATCTCCGAAAAATGATCGTTGCCATGGCAAAGGACCCCAGGGTCTTGATTATCAAATTTGCCGACAGACTTCATAACCTCCGCACGATCGGTGCCCTGGATCCCGCCCAGCAGGAACTGACTGCCACTGAAACTCTCGAAATCTATGCGCCTTTGGCATACCGGCTTGGCATGCAGGCGGTGAAGGCAGATTTAGAAGACCTTTCCTTCAAGACGCTCTACCCAAAAGTGTATGAAGAGATTGAACAGATGGTGCTGACCCGCCAGCCAGCGCGTGAAGATTACTTGCAGAAGATCGTTGCGCTTATCGAAAACAAGTTGCGCGAATCCAAGATCAAAGGAGAAGTCTCGGGAAGGCCAAAGCACTACTATTCGATCTACGAAAAGATGGTGGCCGATGGCCGGGAGTTCGATGAGATATTTGATCTCGTTGGCGTCCGGATCATCGTGGAGAGTCTTCGAGAATGCTATGGCGTACTCGGCGCCATCCATGCTTCCTGGAAACCCGTCCCGGGACGGTTCAAGGATTACATCGCAATGCCTAAGTTCAATCTCTATCAATCTTTGCATACCACGGTCGTTGGGCCCGAAGGCAAGCCACTCGAAATCCAGATTCGCACAGAGCAGATGCACCTCATAGCCCAGTGGGGTGTGGCTTCTCATTGGCAGTACAAGCAGGGCGGGCGGAGCCAGGGTAGCGATGAGCACGCTGCCTGGATGACCCGGATGCTGGAAATGCAGCAGACCGAAGACGATGCGGAGTTCCTAGAGGGTCTGCGGCTGGATCTTTTCTCCGACGATGTATTCGTCTTTACGCCTAAGGGCGAAGTGATCGAAATGTCTAAGGGGGCAACGCCGATCGACTTTGCCTACGCAATTCATACTGAGGTCGGACACAACTGCGTCGGTGCAAAGGTCGACGGAAGACTCGCGCCTCTCAATCATGAACTGGTCTCCGGCGAAACCGTCGAGATCATAGCCTCCAAGAGCAGCAGGCCCAGCCGTGACTGGCTGGACATAGTCGTTACTCCCCGGGCCCGGACGAAGATCCGGCAATGGTTCACCAAAGAGCACCGCGACGAGGCCATTTCTGAAGGCCGGGAGTCGCTGATCAAGGCATTTCGTCGTGCGAAGTTGCCGGTTCAGAAATTGATGGCCGAGGGTATTGCGGAACAACTGGCGGCCCTGTTTCATTACCATGATGCGGAGGCCCTCTATGTAGCCGTAGGGGAAGGACGTATATCGGCGCAGACGCTGGTTCGGAGGCACCTAAGAGAAACTCAAGACGAATCGGAGCCCGAGACACCGATCGTTCCGGCAAGGATACGCACCAAACACCTCCCCACCCAGGGCGTCTTGGTCGAAGGCGACGCTGGCGTTTTAGTGAAACTGGCTCGTTGCTGTATGCCCGTACCAACCGACGCCATCATGGGTTTTGTCACCAAGGGTCGGGGAGTCAGCGTTCACCGATCGGACTGCAGCAATGCCAAGGCATTGGGCGAGCTTGGAGAAAGGTTAATGGAGGTCTCCTGGGCGCCGAATGCGGCCGGCATATATCCGGTCTCGATTCAGGTGGAGTCGCTTGACCGCCCCAAGTTACTTCGAGACGTCACCACCGCCATATCGGATTTGGGTCTCAACATTTCGCAGGTCACAAGTCACCTGGAGAGTGGGATGGCGCTGCTCCGATTTACCCTCGAGGTGACCGATCCTTCTCAACTCCACCTCATCCTAAATACGGTCCGCAAAGTCGAGGGAGTGTTCGACGTCCATCGCTTGACGCCGAACTCCAGGTAACTTCAGTGAGGCTCGTGGTTCAAAGGGTTTCCTCGGCCTGGGTGACCGCCCTGGGGGACGAAGTCGGGCGAATCGGCACGGGCCTCGTCGCGCTCGTCGCTATCGGATTCGATGACACGCCCCAGAAGGCACAAGAGGCTGCCCGTCGTCTCATCGATCTTAGAATCTTTTCAGACTCGCAGTCGAAGATGAATCTCTCTTTGAAGGACGTCAAGGGGTCGGTATTGCTCGTGTCACAGTTCACGCTGCTCGCCGATACGTCGCGCGGCAGGCGGCCCTCCTTTGTCGGGGCCGCGCCACGACACCTCGCCGAACCCCTTATCCAATTACTAGCCGAGGCAATTCGGGCAGAGGGAGTCGAAGTCGCGGAAGGCAGATTCGGTGCTCACATGGAAGTAGGACTCGTCAACGATGGCCCGGTCACCTTGATATTGGACGTGTGATCGGGAGAGTCTTTTCGTTGTCGCACCGGAATGCTCGGACCTGCGCGACCCCCGTCCGCCGGACCCATAGCGCGGTTGGGGGTCACGCCTCCACCGTTTCAGCCATAACATGTGTGGATGAATCCCCAATTGAAGGGCCCGAAGGGGGCTCCCGACTGGCTTCCCGAGCGGTCGGCTCTCTTCGAGCGCGTGATCGATGAAGCACTTTCTGCTTTCCGTATTTACGGGTTTGGACGCATTGAAACGCCCGCATTTGAGAACACCGACCTTTTCCTAAGGGGCCTCCGAAGCGACAGCGAGATCGTTACGAAGGAGATGTACACGTTCGAGGACAAGGGTGGTCGGTCGCTGACCTTGCGACCCGACATGACCGCGCCCGTAATGCGGGCCGTGCTTGAGCACAATCTTCATCGAAAAGGGTTGCCACTTAAGTTCTATTACACCGTCCCTGTGTTCCGGCACGAGCGCCCACAGTCAGGGCGCTATCGGCAGCACACGCAAGTTGGAATCGAAGTTGTCGGCAGCCCCGGACCGGACATCGACGCGGAGGTCGTATTGCTCGCAGCAGATGTCTACCGCAGGGTCGGCCTGGGTGTCGAGTTGCGAGTCAACAGCCTCGGCCACCCTGTTTGCCGCGCCGCTTACCTACCCATTCTTCAATCTTTTCTTCGTGCCCACGCGGGCGAACTGTGTGCCGACTGCAATCGCAAGATCGAGACCAATCCGCTCAGAACCTTCGATTGCAAGCTCGAGGCGGACCGTAAGGTCATGGCGGAAGCCCCCCTAATCACATCGCACCTCTGCGATGAATGCGCCGCGCATTTCGGCGAGGTCCGGAAATCGCTGGAGAAGTCCGGGGTGACGTTCGAAGAGGATCCCACGCTCGTTCGGGGGCTAGATTACTACGAGCGAACGTTGTTCGAATTCACCGCGCCGGGCTTGGGTTCTCAAGACGCCGTCGGGGGCGGCGGGCGTTATGACGGCTTGTCTGAACTGCTTGGTGGTCCCCGGCTCCCCGGCATTGGTTTTGGCATCGGGGTCGACAGGATCGTACTCGCCCTCGAGGCGGAAGGGGTGTTAGTCCCCGTACGTCTGGATGTGTTCGTCGTTTGTGCGACTAAGGCAGTTCAAGATAAGGCCTCATCTACCGCGGCGGCACTGCGAAACGCAGGGATTCGTACCGACCTTGATCTCGATGACCGCACCGTCAAGGCGCAGTTCAAAGCTGCGGACCGATTAGGCGCCAGGTGGGCCGTCGTCGTTGGTGAAGCAGAAGTCGCCGACGGGAGCTATACGGTGAAGGACATGCAGAGCGGCGACGAGTCCCGGGTGGCGGATGAGGACCTTGTCGCCAAGCTCAAGGCACGACTGTGAGAACACACTGGTGCGGTGAGTTGCGCGCTGACCACGTAGGAACTCGCGTCGTCTTGACCGGCTGGGTGCATCGCCGCCGCGACCATGGAGGCGTAATTTTTCTGGATATTCGCGACCGTCAAGGGATCGCGCAAATCGTTCTACACCCCACCAAGCAACCCGAGGCCTACAAGGTCGCCGAGAAAGTTCGCTCAGAGTACGTCCTGCGGGTTGAGGGCGAAGTAAGGGCCCGCATCGAGGGGGCGGTGAACCCCAACCTGCCTACTGGCGAGGTAGAGGTTGCGGCATCCGCCATCGAAGTAATCGCTCACTCGGAAACTCCTCCTTTCCCCATTGAGGACGGCGTGGACGTGTCAGAGGAAGTGCGCTTGCGATACCGATACCTAGACCTTCGCCGCCCGCAGGTGCAAAAGATCATCATGCTTCGGCATAAAGTCGTAAAGACGATCCGAGATTTTCTCGACGCTGAGGAATTTGTCGAGATAGAAACCCCGAACCTGACCAAGGCGACTCCGGAAGGCGCCCGTGACTTCTTGGTTCCCTCGCGCCTGCAACCGGGTTCGTTTTGGGCACTTCCGCAGTCACCCCAACTGTTCAAGCAGCTTTTGATGATCGCTGGTTTCGATCGTTACTACCAGATCGCACGCTGCTTCCGCGACGAAGACCCCAGAGCAGACAGGGGATTGGACTTCACCCAGTTGGACCTGGAGGTGTCATTCGCAACTGAGGAAGACATCCGGGATCTGACCGAGCGGCTTTTTCAGACTCTTTTCGACGTTGTCCTTGGCGTCCAGATTGCAATTCCCTTCCCCGTCATCTCATTCGACGAGTCGCTGGCACGGTACGGCACCGACAAGCCCGACATTCGGTTTGATTTGCCGATACACGACGTGGCTGCAATATTCTTAAGCACTCAGATAAAGATTTTCGAGAAAGTTCTTGTCGCGGGAGGAACAGCCAAAGCCATCAGGGTGCCCGGGCAGGCCGGTATGGCACGCAAGGACCTCGAGTCGCTCGTAGCCGAAGCCCGGAACATGCGTGCCGGAGGCATGGCCTGGGTTGCCCTGACCGACGAGGGTATTTCATCGCCCCTCGCCAAGGTTCTGAGTAAGGAGGAAACCGATGGGCTAGTGTCAGAAATGGAAGCGCGGCCGGGCGACCTGATCCTTATCGTGTGCGACAGGCGTGCCGTCGCCGAGGCCGCAATGGGGGCCGTCCGCACGGCTCTGGCCAAAACGCTGAGCCTGATTCCAGACTTGCCGCCTGAGGATCCTTCGGCCTGGAAATTCCTTTGGGTCAATGACGCCCCCTTGGTTAATTGGAATGAAGCGGAAGCGCGCTGGGACCCCGTTCATCATCCTTTCACCGCGCCCAAACCCGAGGAGCTTCACCTGTTAGATACCGACCCCGGGGCCGTGCACGCTCAGTGCTACGACATTGTTCTGAACGGAGTAGAGATGGGAGGCGGAAGCATCAGAATCCACTCTCCCGAGTTGCAGAGACGAATCTTTGAATTGATCGGACTTGACGAAGCTACGGTCGAGCGTCGCTTCGGCTGGTTTGTCCGTGCCTTCGATTTCGGCGCCCCTCCCCACGGAGGTATCGCACCGGGCATCGACCGGATCGTTTGGTTGATGTCACGAGGCGACTCGATTCGCGACGCGATGGCCTTTCCAAAGTCGGGCTCCTACACCGACCCGATGACGGGGGCGCCTGATTCAGTTGACCCAAAGCAGCTCGAAGAACTGTTTATCAAATCCATTCCTCCTCCGGAAGCCTAGGCAGTGGCCGAGGATCTCTTCTCACACACACTGCAAAGCAGGTTCGACGAGTTCGCCCCACTTGCAGCGCGAATGCGGCCGCGTAGTCTCGACGAGTTCGTCGGTCAACGTCACATTGTCGGGCCGGGAAGCTCCCTTCGGACTCTCATCGAAACCGACAACCTAACCTCCATCATTCTTTGGGGCCCACCGGGCACCGGCAAAACATCCCTCGCGAATGTCATCGCGCTTGCAACGAGGACTCGGTTCGTAGAGCTATCCGCGGTCAACGCAGGAGTCGCCGACGTGCGAAAGATTATTGCCGAGGCTAAGGACCTCCTCGCGTCTACCGGCAGGCGCACAACGCTGTTCATCGATGAGATCCACCGATTCAACAAGGCACAGCAGGACGCTTTGTTGCCGGCAGTGGAGAATCGCTGGGTAGTACTTGTTGGCGCTACGACTGAGAACCCGTTCTTTGAGGTCAACTCTCCTTTGATGTCACGCAGCCATCTTTACCGGCTCGAGGCCCTGTCACCGGAAGAGGTCGGGGCGCTATTGACCAAAGCCCTCGATGACGATCGCGGTCTAGGGAATGCGAATGTGTCAGTGGACGACGATGCTATTCAGCACGTCATCGACACGTCTGGCGGTGACGCTCGATCGGCGCTCAATGGTCTGGAAGTGGCTGTGGCCGCCGCTGGCGCGGCCCAAGGCCGGGTTACGCGTGAAATTGCCGAGGAGGCACTGCAACGTCGCCAGATTCGCTACGACAAGAGCGGCGACCAGCACTACGACGTTGTATCGGCCTTTATCAAGAGCATGCGCGGATCCGACCCCGACGCATCCCTTTTCTGGCTAGCGCGCATGCTCGAGGCAGGCGAGGACGCGCGGTTCATTGTCCGACGCGTCGTCATCTTTGCATCGGAGGATGTGGGCAACGCCGATCCAATGGCGTTGGTGGTCGCCGTCGCAGCCGCTCAGGCGTTGGAGTTTGTCGGTTTACCTGAGGCGGCGCTGAACCTAGCTCAGGCTGTGACCTATCTGGCATCCGCGCCCAAGTCCAACGCGTCGACCGTGGCGCTCGGGCGTGCCAGAAAGGATCTGGCCGCCGCTGGCAGCTTCGGAGTACCGTCGCACCTCCGCGATGCAAGCTATGCGGCTGCAGCCAAACTCGGCCACGGCAAGGGCTACAAATATCCGCATGAATTCTCCGAACCGGTAGAGCAGCAGTACATGCCCGACGGAAACTGGAACCTTCCGTATTACGAACCTGCGCCACGCTGAAACGGGGAGGTGCGACCCCCTACCGCGCGATGAGCTAGGAGGACGGGGGTCGCGCTGGTCCGAGCATGAAACCGCGAGAGGGCAAAGCGCCAAACGCAAGTAGAATCTGAAAATGAAGTCGTCTGACATTCGAGAAACCTTTCTTGCATTCTTCGCGGCCCGGGACCACCAGATCGTGCCCTCTTCCTCCTTGATCGCCGATGACCCGACGTTGCTGTTGACCAATGCTGGGATGGTCCAGTTCAAGCCCTACTTCCTCGGAGAGAAAACCCCCCCTTACCTGCGGGCCGCGACCGTCCAAAAGTGTTTTCGAGAGATCGATCTTGAAATCGTGGGGAAGACTAGCCGGCACTTCACTTTTATGGAAATGCTAGGCAACTTCTCCTTCGGTGATTACTTCAAGCAGGACGCATGCAAGTGGGGCTGGAAACTTCTGACCGACGGGTTCGGGCTTGACCCTGAGCGGCTTTGGATAACCGTTCACCCCACCGATGAGGAAGCGGCTGGCATCTGGGAGAAAGAGGTCGGCGTTCCCAGGGCGCGAATCGTCGCATTAGAAGAGAACACTTGGAGCATGGGCGTCGCCGGCCCCTGCGGCCCCTGCTCTGAGCTTCTCTACGATCGAGGGGACGACTTCGGGACCGCGTTTGCCGGCAACGAATTCGACGAGGAAAGGTATCTCGAGGTTTGGAACCTGGTGTTTATGCAGCACATCCAGGATGACAACGGGAAGATCCTCGGTGACTTACCCAAACAAAACATCGACACGGGCCTCGGGCTCGCTCGGCTTGCGGCAATCCTGCAGGATGTCCCTACCAGTTTTGATGTGGACAACATGGCCCCCATCCTAAGGGCGGCCGAGGAGATAACCGGTAAGGCGTACGGAGCCTCGCCGGCCACGGACATTGGACTCCGGGTGCTAGCGGAACACGCTCGCTCGATGTCGTTTCTCATCGCGGACGGAGTCCTGCCCGGTAACGTCGGGCGCGGATACATCCTGCGAAGGCTCATCCGCCGCGCGGTACGTCACGCTCGCCTCATGGACGTGGATCAACAGATTCTGGCTGAGGTCACAAGTGTTGCGGTCGATCTATACCATGACGCCTATCCTGAGCTCGGCCTCCGCCGTGGCCTGATCTCCTCACTAGTGAGCAGGGAGGAGACGAGATTTGATGACACGTTGAGACATGGGCTCGAGTTGCTGACTCAGGAGATCTCTCGAGCCAAACAGTCGGGAGAGACGACACTGTCGGGCGAGGTTGTTTTTAAATTGCAGGACACCTACGGTTTTCCGCTGGACCTATCGAATGACATTGCCACAGACGAAGGCCTGACGATCCAAACGGAACGCTTCAAAGAGCTGATGGACGAACAAAGACAGCGCGCCCGGGCAGCGCGGGGGGTCGATAAAGGCACTGGGGGCAAAGCGAGCGCATGGTCGGAAATTTCGGTGCCCACAATCTTTGCCGGATATGAGGGTTTGACTGCCGAGTCAGAAGTGGTTTCGGTGGGTGCATCGGGAGTGGCTGTTGGTGTTCTAAATGAAGGCGAGCAGGGAGAAGTCCTTTTGACTGAGACCCCTTTTTACGCAGAGTCGGGTGGGCAGGTTGGCGATCAGGGAGAAATCCGCACCTCCTCCGGCGTTTTTCACGTTGAGGACACCCAGAAGAATTCATCGGGAGTAATCGTCCACCACGGGCGCGTGCTGGCCGGCGAAATCGTTCCTAGCGGTCAAGCGCTCGCAAGTGTCGACCAAGCGCGCAGAACGCAGGTGCAACAGAGCCACACTGCAACCCACATCTTGCACTGGGCCCTTCGGGACCATCTTGGCGATCACGCCAAGCAGAGCGGCTCGCGCGTCGAGCCCGGCAAGCTTCGATTCGACTTCTCGCACTTTGAGGCGGTTAGTCCACACCTGCTCTCTGGGATAGAGGAGGAGATGAATGAACGAGTTTTGGTGGATGACCCCGTTCGAGCCTTTGAAACCACATTTGACTTCGCTGTGAGCATCGGGGCCATGGCGCTATTCGGGGAGAGATACGGGGAGCACGTTCGGGTCGTTGAGGTGGGGGAGTACTCGAAGGAATTGTGCGGTGGAACTCACGTGCCCCGCACCGGGCATGTTGGTGTGTTGAAAATCGTGAGCGAGAGCTCCGTCGCCGCCGGCACGAGGCGCGTCGAAGTGCTGACGGGCATGGAAGGCTTGAGGCACTTGAATCTCCAGGCAGCGAGATTACGCAAGATAGCGGATGCCTTGAAGACCGATCCCGAGAACGCGGTCGAGCGCTTTGAGAAAGTTCTCGAATCAATGCGCGAGATGGATGCTCAGCTTTCGCGGCAGAAGCAGAGTTCGCTCCGAACAGAGGTGGCCGCCATTCTCGGGTCCGACTCCGTGACCACAGTGAACGGAGCCGCAGTGGTTATGCACACTCTCGCGGGCACGGATGTCGACGACCTAAGGAAGATGGCAAAGGCGCTCTGTGACGCGCTTGGTTCGGGTGTAGCGGCAGTGGGTTCGGTCGCTAACGGAAAAGGAAACGTTGCCGTCGCAGTTACGCAGGACCTGGTCGGGCGAGGTATCTCTGCCGTGACGCTGGCCGCAGATGCGGGATCCATTCTGAAGGGAGGCGGGGGAGGAAAGCCAAACATGGCCGTCGCTGGCGGTCCTGCTACAGACGGCCTGTCCGCTGCACTTGTGAGCGTGACGGATTCGCTCCGCCAAGCCCTACCCAAATGAAGCTACAAACGGTGCTCGCTCTGGACCCGGGAACTCAACGGATTGGTATCGCAATCTCGGACCCGACAGGCAAGATCGCGTTTCCCCTTGCGGTCTTAGCCCCCGGACCTCAGTTCATTGAAGAACTCGCCAAGCTAACGGCCGAACGAAAGATTGACGAAATAGTCGTCGGGCTTCCGCGGCGCACTTCGGGGGAGGAGGGCCCCGAGGCGGCAGCAGCCCGCGCGTTCGCGACCAGCATCGAGCAGGAGTTGGGCATACCTGTGAATCTTTACGACGAAAGGTTCACAACCAAAGCCGCCGCGAGCGAACTTTCCCGGGTGAACGTCAACGCTCGTAAACAGCGCACAGTCGTCGACAAGGTCGCCGCAACTCTGCTCTTACAGTCATATCTTGACTCTCTACCTAATGCGAACACCCCGGAATCAACTGGGGGGTCCGGGGGGGTAGCAGCCGCCAAGAGGTTGGAACTGCACGCGCCAGAAGCTGCGAACCCCCCGGAATCAACATGAAGAAGTTGCTGCTGGGTGCATTGATCGTCGTCATGCTGGTCGCCTCGGGGGGACTCGCCGTAGCTCAATGGATCAACAATCCCGGCACCACCGGGGGCAAATCGGTTCAATTCGAGGTCGGGCAAGGATCTTCTGCCTCTGAAATCGCCGAGGGTCTAGCGGGCCGCGGCATCATCGACTCGGCGCTGGCCTTGCGTATATATATAAAGCTAAAGGAGCAAGGTGCCGGTCTACGCGCCGGCGAGTACGAGCTGCCTATTGGAATTTCTCATGAGAGTCTGCTTGCAATCTTGCGCAAGGGACCACCGGGCAAGTTCGTAAAACTGGTCATTCCCGAGGGACTGACTCTCCGGCAGACCGCAACGCAGGTTGAAAAGCTTACGCATATTTCCGCCGCGGACTTTCTGGCGGCAGCCGAGACATTTTCTCCAAGACCCTCGATCGTGCCAGCGGGAGCCAGTTTGGAGGGGATTCTCTATCCCGCCACATATTTCGTGGAAGAAAAGGAAACCGCGCTCACCTTGGTAGCCCGATTGGTGGCCCAGTTTCAGAAAGTGGCAGGGAAGGCCAATTTGGATTCATCGTCCAACTTGGGCCGGACACCCTACGAGATCATCGTCATCGCGTCCATGATCGAGGAGGAGGCCAAAGCGAATGACGAACGCGACAAAATATCCGCTGTGATTCACACGAGACTCAAGAAGGGCATCCCGCTGGGTATCGACGCGACTATTCAATATGCGGTCAACAAATACGAGGGGCAACCGCTGACTCAAAGCGACCTTGAAATAGATTCACCCTTCAACACTCGAAAGCGAGCGGGTCTTCCGCCGACTCCAATCGCGAGCCCCCGTCTCGAATCGATTTTGGCGGCTCTCAATCCCGCGGATGTGGATTTCATCTACTACGTTTTGACGCCCGACTGCATCCATCATTTATTCACCGCCAGTTACGAGGAATTCAATCGCGCGAAGGCGAAAGCGCCGACCAATTGCTAGAAGCTGCGGACCTCCCGCAACCAAGTAGCGGTACCCGATTCGCGGGCCTCATCGGGGCCCCGGCCCAAGTGGAAGCGAGTCTTTCTCCCGCGATCCACAATGCTGCATTCAAGGCCGTTGGAATGGACGCGGCGTATCTTGTCTTTGGGGTAGAGGCCAAGGAATTGAGATCTACCTTTCGAATGGCCGTCGCGAACAAAATGATCGGTCTCAACGTGACAATGCCGCACAAAGTGGCGGCGGTGGAGTTTATGGACGACCTCTCGACGGCAGCGACGAAGATCGGTGCCGTGAACACGATAGAGATTCAGAAAGCAAGACTCGTAGGACACAACACCGATGGCGAGGGTCTTGTGCGTTTCATCGAAGCCGATTTGGGGAAAAGCGTTGATGGGCGATCCGTCTTGGTCCTGGGCGCTGGGGGAGCGGCGCGGGCCGTTGTTTGGTCCCTTGCCGGGGCCGGAGCAGCGCGCATGACCGTGGCGGCAAGGGATCCCACCAAAGCCGCTCGGCTCTCCAACTTGGTCGCTGGCATTCCTTTTTTGGCGTTGAACCTCACCGCATTGACGCTCGAGGTTGTCGCGACCAGCGATCTGATCATAAATGCGACACCTCACGCCCAAACGGCAGACAAGCAGAGGCTCGTGCCGCTGGCGAGCGCCGAAAGACACACGTTGGTAATCGACCTCGTCTACAGGCCTACGGTCACGGGGCTCATTGCCGATGCACGAGCGGCCGGCCTTGTCGCACACGGTGGACTCGGCATGCTTGTCCGCCAGGCGGCCCTGTCATTCGAGATCTGGACGGGGATCTCGGCACCGCTGCAGGTTATGTATGAGGTAACCGGATTCAAGAGGCCAATCGAGTCTGCCGAATAGGTTACCTGTGACGATACTGACAGGGAGTTTGGGCGTATTTGGATTGCCGGACATTCTCCGGCTGGTTTCCCAATACAACCTGACGGGCGCTGTGAAGGTGGTTCGAGAGAGTGGTGAAGGGGTCGTTTATTTCCGCGAAGGAAGCGTTGACTTCGCGTTTTCGAGCCTCACGCGGGAGTTTTTGGGTCAGCGCCTGGTAACGGCGAAACTAATTACTCAGGGTCAACTGAGGCGCATTCTGGACGAGCAGAAAAAGTCGCCTACGAAGCGCATGGGGGATCTCCTTGTCGCCAAGGGAGTTATCTCCGCTGAGCTGCTCAACACTTTCATCAAAGAGCAGATTCAGGACGCCATCTTCGACCTGCTCCA
>CAZCSK010000009.1:0-63426 GCA_964501265.1 uncultured Actinomycetes bacterium | reverse complement strand
CTTCTCGACGGCTCGCATCAGGCCGATGTTGCCTTCCTGGATCAGGTCGAGCAGTGGCAGTCCGGCCGCCGAATACTTCTTGGCGATGGAAACCACCAGGCGAAGGTTGGACTGGATGAATTTGCGCTGTGCGGCTTTGCCTGCCTTCTCAGTTGCCAGAAGTTCAGCCTTTTTCTTGACCCCGAGCTTCTTTTTGGGCTCGTCCAGAAGGGCCGTGGCGGCTTTGCCGGCCTCGTAGGCCTTGGCCAGTTCGACCTCGCCCACGTCGTTGAGCAGGGAAAACTGCCCAATCTCGCGCAGATACTGGCGGACTGGATCCTCATGGGGAGCCTCGTCCTTATTAGCGAGGAGCGGTTTGTCGTAATCGTTATATTTGCGCTGAGCCTTCAAGGCGAAAATCTCCTTTTGGGTCCCATGAGCGGGGTACCCGTGGGGGTATTGTACCCAAATAGGGACCGCTTGACAACCCCCCATTTGACAAAAAGTTAGGCAGAGTCGGCTGTCAAGGAGCTTCCTCCCGAAATTGCCAGGCGTGCGATCCTAGAACAATTGAAGGGCGAGAAAGAGCACTGCGAGGAGCAGGAAGCCTGCGAAGATTACGCTTCCTACCTTCTCAAGGGGTTTTTTAGATGCACCGGTCAGCCCTGAAAGTGCGTTCACCTCTAATGCCAGGACGACAATTATCGCGAAAATCCCGTAGGTGAGTCTGGGAGTGCCCTCGGCAATGGTGGAGCGATGCCCCGCGCTGATCATGAAAAAGAGCATCGGAATCGAGAAGATGACGCTGGTGCGAGAGACAAGAAGCCCCCTGCGGGCGGCGTTGGCGGCCCCTGGGTCGGCTTGGCCACCTGCAGCCATCTTCTCTGCGGAGCCGATGACGATCTTCATCCCCGGCCAGATTACCCCCCAAACGTTTAGAAACATCAAGGTCCCAAGACCCAAGCCCGAGAGAATCACGACAGCGTAGTCGCTGCCGAGTTGGTCCCATCCGAGGCCGGTCATGCGGATGATGAAATAGACGATACCGGCGAGGAAGGTGACAAGGGCAGAGTAACGGAACCAGGCGGCGGCTCTCGGCACAAGCTTTCGTATGACGACGCCGCGCGCCTCGGGTTCGAATTCAGCCAAGGCGGGGCCCTGGACGAAGTTAAATTGGTAGAGGAGCCCGATCCAGATTATTCCTCCCAGGACGTGGATCCATCGGAGCAACACCAGGATGCCCGATTGCGTTGTGAAAAGTTCCAGAAAGGGCCCCCCTTGGGCGGTAGCGTTCCTAGCTGGCGGCTGTGAACCTGCGGTTTACCTCGTCCCAATTGATTAGGTTCCAGAAGGCCTCGATGTATTCCGGCCGGCGGTTTTGGTAGTTGAGGTAATAAGCGTGTTCCCAAACATCCAGGCCAAGGATTGGCGTCTTGCCCTCTTCGATCGGCGAGTTCTGGTTGGGCAGGCTCAGCACCTCGAGCTTGCCTCCGTTCACAACCAACCACGCCCAGCCGCTGCCGAAGTGATTAGTTGCGGCGGCGTTGAACTTCTCGGTGAACTCCTTGAAGGAGCCGAAGCCCGCTTCGATTGCCGCGGCGACGTCTCCATTGGCTTCCCCTCCACCGTCGGGGCCGAGGATCGTCCAGAACAAGCTGTGGTTAGAGTGGCCGCCGCCGTGGTTACGGACGGGTCCCTGAAGGTCGGCCGGAACTTTCGAGAAGTTGCGGAGAAGATCGTCGACGTTGTCGTACTCAAGACCCTTGCCCTCTATCGCTGCATTCAGTTTGTCGATGTATGTCTGATGGTGTTTTGTGTGATGGATTTCCATCGTCTTGGCATCGATGTGGGGCTCGAGGGCATCGAAAGCGTACGGGAGCGCCGGGAGTGTGTACTTCGTCATTGGGGGTCTCCTTTTTGATTGGTTGCCCAAGTATATTGAATTCAAGAAAACGAGGTTTCCCGGGCGCTTGGCTCAGCGGTTAGAGCACTGCCCTTACAAGGCAGGGGTCACTGGTTCGAATCCAGTAGCGCCCACGATGCAAAAGACCTGGTCAGAGCCCTTTTTGTGGCACCGGAACGACGTGCTGACAATGACGAATTTCGCCAAAGAGGCAGCAAAAAGGCAGCAGACCACCGACGAGGGGTGATAGTGGTCGACGAAGCTCGGCCCTGGGCCGAAGCATTTTTGCAGGTCAGGAGCCTTTTCGTCAACACGGATTGCGGCGGGACGGGATGGTACTGCCGCATGGGGGCAGGGATCATGCGTATGGGCCTCTCCGCTTTGCTCCTGCCACGGACTTCACTTGGGGTCCAATGATTCACAATCATGTCTGTCAGTCGCGGTCCCGCAAACCCGGTGTGATTGCGCAAATTGTTTTAGGTTCGATTGCGCCAGTATCCATCCGACTCTTTTCCGCGTCAGTCAATATTTCGGCGCGCCGCCAAAACTGGTGGATTTGTGAGCGCATGGGCGAAGTACCCACCGACCACCAGAAGCACCAAAGGCAAAAGCCAGACAATGGGATAACGAGGGGCGGGGCCTTTGCTGGACGCGACCCGAGAAGATGGGATCGCGATAGTGCCTGAATCTATTTCGGTCCCGGGGGAGGCAACGTCGTTTTCGAAAGGCAGCGGTTCCTGAATGTCCAGATCGCCGACGTCTGATTCTGGCACCGCGGCTACAAACGGCGGAGTAACGCCTATAACCCGGCACCCTTGCCCACGGTCGGCCATCGGGTGAGCTACGAAGAACGCATACGAAGCGGTCGTCACGTCAGGACTTCTCATCAGCTGTGAGGGCCGGTCGGAGTTCTGTCCTCCCGAGTACGCATGGCTCATGTTCTGGATCAGCCAACTTTCCCCGATCACGCAGCCGTCGGCGTCTGAGTAGATAGCAATTTCATAGGCGCGCCCGCCAGGAACCTGCTCTTGACGAACCGAGGAGGGTGTCCGCGGCACGGATTGGTCGTAGACGGAGTCGTCGACAAGGTCGGCCAGTCCCAGCCATGAGCGGACCGTTTGCTCGGTAGCCTTAGGTGGTGCCGCCGGGTCGGCCGAGCCGACAACAGCGAAGAAGGGCATCGTGCGAGCTCTTGAGCCCATCGCCTGATAGATGGCCCTTGACGCTTCTTCGTCAGAAGCAACTGACTGGCTCCCGAAACACGGGCTGCCCTTATATGGGCAGCTGGCGTGGGCCCCGACCGCCGCGTAGACATCGGGATAGGTGGCGGCCATAACGTTGGCCATTGCCCCCCCGCAGGACACTCCATCGACCCAAACTCGTCTCGGGTCAATTGACCAATCCTTCGTCACTTTCCTGGTGATATCGGCAATCAGCGAAGGCTGACCCGCGTCTCGTTGCTGATGCTCGGCCATCACCCAGCCCCAGCACCCCTGGTTCGCCACTTCGGGGTAGAGCACGACAAAGCCCTCACGTGCGGCCAGCTCGTTGAATTGGGTGTCGACCGCTGTCCTGGTTCCGTCGTATCCGGCGCCGTGCAAGAAAACGACCATTCCCCGACCGGCCGTCGCTGCACCTGGCGGAGTGTACGCCATGTACTGCATCGTCCCCGCGGAATTGGTGTACGAATAGCGATTGAAGCTCCCGGGTTCCTGCGCAGATGCTCCTGGCGCGGCCATTAAGGCCAAGGCAGCTGACACTAGGAGAATTGATTTCGATTTCACTGTGCTGGGACGGAATAGAACGAAAGGTGATGGCGTAGGGTTTCCTCCGCCCGATCCGCGTCTCCTTCGCATATTGCCTCGAACATATTTCGATGGTCGGGCGCAGCCCATTTCATTACCACTTCCCAGTCCTGCCAAGCACCGGTCCCAGTAATCATGTGATGCACGATCGGCTCCCGCAGCGCTTGCATGAGGTGGGCGAGAAGTTTGTTACCCGCCGCCGCTGCAATTGCCAGATGGAACTGAGTGTCGAGCGAGAGATACTTTGTGCGGTCGTGTTCGTTCGCCTCCATCTGCTCGAGGATCCCTTCGATCTCTCGGAGTTGAGCCTCAGTGCGGTTCTTGGTGGCAGTGCGGATTGTCCACGTTTCGAGCACGAGCCGGGTTTCGACGAGTTCTTCCGCTGTGAAGTGACCGAGCGCTAGATGCATCTTGAGCAAACCGGAGAGTGCAGTTCCCGCTTGCTCGGTAATGATTGAGCCTGAGGCCGCTCCCGCGCCCGGGCGCACAGCGATTATTTCTAATCCCTCGAGCACTCGGAGGGCCTCACGAACTGTCGGACGCCCGACGCCAAGCTGTTCAGCGAGAAGGCGCTCGTTGGGGAGGCGGTCTCCGGATTTTAGCTCGCCCCGCAAGATCATGTCCTGGAGCTGAGCGAGTACTTGCTCGAAAGCGCGCTGCCTTTGGATCGGAACGAAAGAGGTACTCGGTGTCGGCAAGGAAACCCCTTATTTATGCGTAAGGCCATCTTGACATCCTGGCGCTCCAAATTATACGCTTGGGCTAATGGTATTACCAATCACCGAGTTGGGGCGGTCCAGTGCAGTCGACGAGGCGATCGCGGAGTTAAGCGAAGGTCTCGGTGACAAGGTGCACCTCGGTACGGCGGTGCGCGAGCAACACGGCCGCGATGAAGGTTGGCATGAAGCTGCGCCTCCCGACGCCGTGGTTTTTGCGGCCTCAACCGATGATGTCGTTAGGGTCGTGCGCGCCTGCGCGCGCCATCGGGTTCCCCTCATCCCGTTCGGCGCAGGGACTTCATTGGAGGGACATGTCGTGGCCGTCCACGGAGGAATATGCCTCGATCTTTCCGGGATGACGGCCGTCCTGGAAGTCAATGTGGATGATCTGGATTGCCGAGTCGAAGCCGGAGTCACCCGAAGCATGTTGAATAACCGGCTAAAGCGCGACGGTTTGTTCTTTCCCGTCGACCCGGGTGCAGACGCATCGATTGGCGGTATGGCCGCGACGCGCGCCTCTGGAACTAACGCAGTCCTCTACGGCACTATGCGAGACAACATCATGGGACTTACGGCAGTCCTCGCCAACGGCGAAGTGATTCGCACCGGTTCGCGGGCGCGTAAATCATCGGCGGGATACGACCTCACGCGCCTCATCGTCGGCTCGGAGGGGACTCTCGGAGTGATTACCGAAGTCGCGTTGCGCATCTATGGGATTCCCGAATGCATAGGCGGGGCGGTCTGCTCGTTTCCCGATTTGCACGACGCTATCTCCACAGTTATCCAAACAATCCAACTCGGGGTTCCTGTGGCGCGACTCGAGTTGCTCGACGAAGTTCAAGTCGCGGCCAGCAACCGCCACAGTGAGTTGGATTTTCCTGAGCAACCCCTCTTGCTAATCGAGTTCCACGGTTCGCCTGTGGCCGTAGCCGATCAGGCCGTCACCGTGGAACAGCTTGCGGCGTCTAACGGAGGCTCAGGATGGAAATGGTCGACCGACACCGGTGAGCGGGAGCGACTTTGGAAGGCGCGCCACCACGCCTATTACGCCGCACTCGCACTTCGCCCCGGCGCCCGGGCCATGGTGACTGACGTTTGTGTTCCGATATCACGCCTGGCAGAGTGCATTACCGAAACCAGGAAGGACATCGACTCGGAGGGGCTTACCGCGCCCATTGTCGGTCACGTTGGCGACGGAAACTTCCACGTGATCATCCTCTTTGATACAGCAGATGTCTCCGAGAAGCGAAGAGCCAGAAATCTGCATCAACGAATGGTGGCCAGAGCTTTGGAGATGGGCGGGACCTGCTCAGGCGAGCACGGCATCGGCTACGGAAAGCTCGAGTTTATGAAGCAGGAGCACGGGCCCGGCGCACTTCAAGCGATGGGGGCCGTGAAACGCGCGCTTGACCCCCACGGAATCCTTAATCCTGGGAAAGTGATTCCGGAGGTCTGATGCCTACATTCCTCACCAACGACGACGTGAAGCTCAACTTCACCGATGAAGGATCGGGTAGCCCGATCCTTCTCGTCGGGGGGTTCGCAATGGCCGCTTCCGCCTGGGCCCTGCAGCGCCAACACCTGGCTGAACACCACCGGGTCCTTTGCCTCGACCGGCGAAGCCACGGAGCATCCGATTACCCAAATCGCGGTCACCGAATGTCCCGGCACGGCAAAGACCTTAGGGACTTCATTGAGGCCCTCGACCTGCGCGAAGTTATGGCTGTAGGTGCTTCGATGGGGGCTTCGGTAATCTGGGCGTATGTCGATCTTTTTGGCACCGACCGCCTTCGAGGGATCGTTAGCCTGGATCAAACTCCCAAGATGATCAACGACGACGGATGGGAGTGGGGCCTCAAATCCCTAAAACGCGATGGCGTGGAGGAGTTCGTTGCCAACTTTCCCGGCGGCCACAGTCCCTTTTTCAAAGTTCCTCCCATGGAGGTTATCGAGCTGCTTATGAAAGACCGCGTCGACGTTCCTCTCGATGAACTCCGTCCGCTCATCCGCGACCATGCCCTCGCCGACTGGCGTGATGTACTCTCGCTCATCGATGTTCCAGTGCTCGCCATTGCCGGAAGGCACAGCCCGCTCTGGCCGTGCGAGTCAAGCGCATTCGTTGCCGAACAGGCAAAGGATGGACGGATAGTCATCCTCGAGGAAAGCGGCCACGCTCCATTCCTTGAGGAGCCAGATGCGGTCAACAAGGAACTGGCGGCATTCGCCAAATGAAACGCTTTCTTCCGGCGGTTCTTCTAGTGATTGTTGGGTGCGGCACACTGACTACGCCTGAGCAGCGCCGAGTCGTTACTGAGAAGGCCGAATCGGGCGAGGTTCAGGTGGGACCTGGTCAAGAAACGCAAGCCTCCGGTTCGCCGACCACGCAAGGATCCACGAAGGCCACATCGCAGACGCGAAAGACAGCGGCGTCAGCGGGAGGAACCTCGATTGCCGCTCCGCAGTCGATCGGCTCGAGTCAGCCCATTCGCCTTGGTTTCATAACCATTGACTTGGCGGGGGCCGAGAAAGTACTCATTGGAACCGGTACCCAGGTGTCGTTCGGCGACGGCGACCTGGAAACTCGGGCCCTAGTCGCCGACCTCAACAAACGCGGGGGGATCGCGGGTCGGAAAGTCGAGGGTTTTTATGCCAAAGTGAATCCAGCCTCGGCGGACCCCGCGGCGGCATACGTCGCAGGCTGTACGAAACTGACCGAGGATGCCAAGGTTTTTGCGGTCGTTACGGTACTTAACGTCACCCAAGGCTTCGTCGACTGCGTTGCCAAACATCAGACGCTTCTCATCAACGTTTCATTCAACCCCGGCGACGATGCGATCTTGGAGCAACATCGTGAATGGCTTCACAGTCCGCCCTTGATGTCGTTGAACCGCGGCACGGCCCTCCTTCTAAACGACCTGCGCGGTCAAGGCAAACTCGGGGCCGGTGCGAAGCTGGGGATAGTTGTGAACGAGGCAGACCCACAATTACCTCGGGTCTATACGAAGACGGTTAAGCCGATGCTCGATGCCTGGCAGGTTCCTCATATCAGAGCCGCAATTAGCGGGAACAGGAGCGACCCAATCGCTTCCGCGGTCCTAACTTTCTCCACTGAGCAAGTCAACCGCGTGGTCTTCATCGCACCGAACGGCCTTGCCCAGCTCCAGTTCATGAACTTCGCCGAGGACCAGCTCTACCGCCCTCAGTACTCGTTCTGGGACCCTGATTCCCCGAAGTTCGTAAGCGAGAACGCGCCCCTGAATCAAAGACAAAACATCAGCGGCATCGGCGCGCTGCCAGTCTCAGACGTGCCGCCGAGCCAGCACCCTCAATCTTCAGGGGAGTCGCGCTGCCTGCAAATCCTTCGCGAAGCAGGTGAGAGTAGCACCGACCGCAACTCAAACCTTGCGTCGACTCTGTACTGCGACGGAACGTGGGCGTTCCAGGCAGTGACTGAGAAGACCACCGGGACGCTGACGGCCGCCGCATGGCGCGCGGCCTATCCAACTGTTGGCTCCTCCTACCCATCGATCACAACTTTTGCGACCAACTTCGCCAGCGGCCGCAACGACAACGCCAGCCTCTACAGGCAACTCAACTGGAACCAAGCCTGCCCGTGCCTGACCTTCGTAAGCCCCGTACGACCTGCGTCCTGAGCGCAGTCCTTCTCGGGGCCTTGCTAGCAACGAGCTGCCGCTTCAACGCACTCTCACTGAAACAGGACGACCGCGTTGACATTGTCTTCCCCCAAGACCGCTCAGAAGTTCAGCTTCCCATGAACGTCCAATGGGATGTAGAGGGGTTTAGCGGATCGTTTGCGGTGTTCGTCGACCGTGCACCCCAGCCTCCAGGCGAGACCATCAAATCTTTATTCAAGGACGACCAAGACTGCCGGCGGAGGCCTGAATGTCCTGATGCTTCATATCTCGCGGCCCAGAACATCTATTTGACTCGCGACAAAGTCGTGAGCGTCTCGCAGATTCCAGATTTGGAGGGACGCGAGTTCCACGAACTGACGATAGTTCTCCTCGATTTCAGGGGCCGCCGGATCAATGAGAGTGCTTTTAAAGCGGAGTTCAGGGTAAGGCGACCGTGAGCGAGATCGATTCCCTTGCTGAGACCCGCGATAGATTGCGTGATCAAGCTCGGAGCGCGATCGGCATCAGCGGAGGCACGCACGAGGCAACATCGCTGCGCGAAACGATCGGGCGAATGGGCCTCTCGTGGTATCCGTTGGGGGCTCTAGGAGTCCTGGCCATCGTTGACACCTTTCATACGTATGCCTTCCGCGTACTCACCCCCGAGGTGAGCAGCACGCTTGGAATAGGCAAAGGAATGATTGCCCTTCTCATCGCGCTCAAAACGCTCGCCAACGCGCTCTCTCCACTGCCGATGGCTGCGTTCGTGCAGCGGCGGCCACGACGGGCCATCGTGGCACTGGTGACGGGCATTGCATGGAGTCTGGTTGCTGTAAGCACGACCTTCGTTGGCAGTGTCTGGGGGCTTATGCTCCTGCTAGTTGCCGACGGTCTAACTACGGGAAGCGTCCAAGCGATTCACCGCCCTTTGTTGGTGGACTCCTATCCAGCCGAAACGCGAGTCCGAGTTCTTTCTCACTATCAGGGAGCCGATTCCTTTGGCAATGTCCTGGCGCCTCTCATGGTTGCCGGGCTCACAGCCTGGTTCGCGCTCACGTGGAGAGGAACGTTCTTGGTTCTCGGATTGGTGTCGTTGATTGCCGTGACCCTAGCGTCGCGATTGCGCGACCCGGGATTCGGCAAGTGGGACGCTGAAAAGATTCGCAAGACGGTCAGCGATGACGGCAGGCTAAAAGAGGAAGACGTAGCGTTGGGGTTCTTCGAAATCGTGCGCCGGCTGTTTCTGATCCAAACGATTCGTCGACTTCTCATCGGGTTCGCAGTAATCGGCATCATGCTGATCCCGTATCAAACATTTCTCTTCTTCTTTCTCGACGAGCGTTGGAATATGGGCCCAGGTGCAAGGGGGGCCTTCTTCGCATTCCTCGCGGGCATCCAAGTAATCGTCCTTAATGTGTTCGCAAAGCGCGGGGAGGCGCTGTTCCGCGAGAGTCCGGGCAAGATTTTGAAGTTGGCGGGAACTGCACTTGCGTTAGCTGTTACGTTTATCGCCGCAGCAGCTCTCGCACCGCTCTTCCCACTGATGCTCGGGTGCTTCGGAGTCGCGGCCGGGCTATTGGCGATCGTGATCCCAGCACTGAACGCACCTTTATTGTCTGTGGTTCCTGCGCAGATGCGCCCGCATGTTGCAGCGATGTCAGGGATCTTCCTGGGAGGAGTGGGAGGTGTCGCAGGCGCCTTGTTTTTGTCCGGCATCGACCGGCGTTTCGGAGTTGCAGGATCGATTGTGTCGCTTCTGGTGCCGGGCATTGTGGGTGCGCTCGTTCTGCGATCTGCAGCGCGCTTCGTCGCCCCCGACATTGACAGGATGATTGACGAGATCTTGGAGCAGGAGAGTATCCGTCAGATAACGGCGGCTGGAGGAAAACTACCGATGTTGGCCTGCAGGGGAGTCGACTTCTCTTACGGTCAGCTCCAAGTGTTGTTCGGTGTCGACTTCACAGTCGACGACGGCGAGATGGTCGCTCTTCTCGGAGTAAATGGGGCCGGCAAGTCGACGCTTCTTAGGGTTGTCTCCGGTCTCGGACTCCCCGAGAGGGGCAGCGTTCGCTACCGTGGCGTCGACATCACATTTGTTGACGCGGAGCGAAGGCTGCGGCTTGGGATCACGCAAGTGCCAGGGGGGCGAGCGGTGTTCGGTCCGATGAGCGTTGCCGACAATTTGCGGGCGCACGCTTACACGGTGGGGCGCGGTCGCAGCGTCACGGATGCCGCTATCGATCGGGCCTTTGCGGCCTTCCCGCGACTTTCAGAGCGACGACAGCAGCAGGCCGCGACGTTGTCGGGTGGTGAACAGCAGATGCTCGGCCTCGCCAAAGCCTTCATCCTTCGGCCAGATCTCTTGCTTATTGATGAACTGTCACTCGGCCTCGCGCCCATCGTGGTTTCTGAACTCTTGGAGATGGTGAGGGAGATCAACCGCGCAGGCACAGCGGTGGTCCTGGTCGAGCAGTCGCTCAACATCGCATTAAACCTTGCCGATCACGCTTACTTCATGGAGAAAGGCGAGATCCGCTTCGACGGTCGTTCCAGCGATCTTTTGGCGCGCGACGACCTCCTTCGAGCCGTGTTCCTAGAAGGTGCGGCGGCGAGGAAAGGATGAGCTTTTTTGGTTTCGAGATCGCAGTCCCTTTCGTTGCATTGGGAGCGATCCTCGGGCTCACCTATGGGCTTCTGGCGGTTGGGCTGGTTTTGGTTTATCGAACTAACCGAATTATCAACTTTGCCCATGGCGAGATAGGGGCATTTACCGCGGCCGTGTTCGGGCTTGCCGTACAGTCTTGGCACATCCCCTACTACGTGGGCTTCCCGCTTGCCCTCGTGTTGGGTGGAGCCACGGCTGCGCTCGCGGAGGTGGTGGTGATTCGGCGACTTCGCAACGCTCCCAAACTGATGAGTGTGGTCGCCACACTTGGCGTCGGACAGTTCTTAGTGGTTTTCGCCGGCGCCGTGAACAACAGAGCGACGTCAGGATTTAGCTACCCGAGCCCCCCGGGCTTTCCCGCCTTCCACATCGGGGCGCTGAGGGTCACACCAGCATTCACTGCGATACTCATTTTTTCTCCGCTGTTGGTCTTAGGAATCGCAGCATTCTTGCGCTGGAGCCGTCTTGGAGTCGGCCTTCGTGCTGCTGCGGCCAATCCCGAAGCCGCCCGTCTCGACGGCATCTTTGCCGGACGAATGTCGTCGCTGGCATGGGGAATCGCGGGGGCGGTCTCGGCGTTCACGGCCATCTTGATTTTGCCCTCGCGGGGAATTGCGTCCGGCGAGCTCTTTGGAGCGAGCCTTCTTTTGCGAGCAGTTGTGGCAGCGGTGATAGCGCGCATGACCAACCTGCCCATCGCCCTAGCTGCAGGGGTTGGTTTGGGGATCCTCGAACAGTTATTACTTTCGAACTACCCACCAGGCGTGGTCGAGGTCGTCCTACTGGCCATCATCCTTGTGGCTCTGCTTGCTCAGCGCAAGATTTCAGGACGCGAAGACGAGAAGGGGACTTGGGCCACCGTGCAGGCCTGGCGTCCGTTGCCAGAGCACTATCAGCAGGTCTGGCTGATCCGAAACGCCGCTAAGGTGATCGCCGTATTAGCGCTCGTGGTTGGGGTGAGCCTTCCAATGTTCTTGAGTAACGCTAACTCGATCCTTTTCGCCCTGATGATGGGATTCGCCATCGTTGGGCTCTCTGTGGGCATCGTCACCGGGCTCGGTGGCCAGCTAAGCCTGGGTCAATTCGCGCTGGGCGCCATCGGTGCCGCGGTCTCTTATCGCGTATCCGCAGCGACCGGATGGTTCCACCTGTCTTTTATCTACGCCGGTCTCGCGGCGGCGGGGGTGTCATTGCTGCTCGGGCTTCCGGCTCTTCGTTTGCGCGGGCTAATGCTGACACTAACAACCCTGGGGTTCGCATTGGTCACGCCGGCATGGCTCCTGCGCCAACCGTGGATGTTGACGGATAGCGGGGCAGATCCAGGACGTCCGGTGGTTTTCGGCGAACTTGTGGACACCGGTAGGAAGTACTACGTCTTCGTGCTTGCCGTGCTCGTCGTGATGCTATGGCTCGCCCGGAACATCCGAACAAGTGGATTCGCACGACTTCTGGTGGCGGTTCGGGACAACGAGGACAACGCGCGCGCTTTCACGGTGCGCGCATCGCTCGTTAAGCTCCAGGGGTTCTTGCTCAGCGGTTTCATTGCCGGTGTTGGCGGAGCCGCATATGGACACGCGTTCGCTCGCCTCTCGGGCTCTACTTTTCCAGCGACGAAAAGTATCGACGTCGTCGTTATGACGGTTCTCGGGGGCATCTCTATTCTCGCGGGGCCCTTGCTCGGAGTGTTCTTCGTCATCGGTGTCCCTGAGTTTCTTCCACTGGACGCAGCCGGGCTCGCTGCCACAAAGATCGGGGCATTGATTCTCATCCTGTATGCGCCTGGTGGCATCGCGCAACTTATCGAACCGATAAGAAACCGTCTCGCCGCGCGATTGGCCGGACCTCCTGCGGAAGCGGCTGGTCCCGAGCCCCCTGCGCCCAAACTTGAGCCGGCAGTCCGCCCGGTGACATCCGGCACTGTTCTTTTGGAAGCGGCGAACTTGAGCAAACGATTCGGAGGTGTCATTGCCGTCAACGACCTTTCGCTCTCGATGATTGACGGGGAGATTCTCGGCCTAATCGGACCCAACGGAGCAGGCAAGACCACAACCTTCGAGATCCTCAGCGGATTCACGCTCCCGGATGGCGGGCTGGTGCACTTTGATGGTCTCGACGTCAGCGACCTTGGGCCCGAGGCTAGAGGGAGGCTTGGCCTCATCCGCTCATTCCAGGATGCCGCGCTGTTTGCAACGATGACCGTGATGGAAGTGATCTCGCTGGCACTCGAGCGGTCTCATCCTACGCGTCTTTATAAGTCCATTCTCGGTTTGAACGCGAACGAGCGGCTGCGCGAACTAAGGGCGCGGGAGATCGTCGAAATGATGGGTCTTCACGACTATCGGGCCAAACAGATTCGAGAGCTTTCCACCGGCACCCGCCGCATCACGGAGCTAGCTTGCCTTATCGCCATGGAGCCAACGCTGCTGTTGCTTGATGAGCCCTCCTCCGGTATCGCCCAACGTGAGACCGAGGCTCTCGGTGAGCTGCTGCGCAAACTCAATACCGAATTGGGCATAACCCTTTTAATCATCGAGCACGACATACCCTTGATCATGAGCATGGCCGACCGCATTATCGCTATGGATGCCGGAAAGATAATTGCTGAAGGCACGCCGTCATCTGTTCGCTCCGATCCTAAGGTTGTCGAGGCTTATCTCGGAGGGACGATAGAGGCCATTCAGCGATCAGGGGCGCGGGCGCCCGCAATTGTTTCGAGAGGAGAATGATGAAAAAGTTACTTTCACGACTTTGGCAGTGGCCCGTCCCAATCCACATCGGGCTTTTCGTATGCGCGGTGGGAATGATTGTGATCGCCTTCACTTGGGCGAAGGTGGCCCGGCTTACTTCAGTGGCTCTCCAGCTTCCGTATTTCATTTCTGGGGGGTTCACGTCCCTTGCGCTGACCATGACCGGGCTAACCATCATTAGTTTGGGAGTCCGAGCGCGCGATGAGTCGGAGCGACGAAGGAACTTGGATCGTCTGGCAGAAATCCTGAGCGCCGTTCAATCACTTCTGAGAGACCAAGAAAAATGAAGCGACTGCTCGCTCCGTTCCCGTTCTCGATCATCGTTGCAGCGATCGTGGTGGGAACCGGATTCGCAGCAATCGGGCTCGGTTGGTATGGGGTGGCGAGAACTCTTGACGAATTCAAACAACTTCCTTACCTCTTGAGTGGAGGATTCACTGGACTGGCGCTTGTCGGGACCGGCCTTGCCGTAATCCGTATTCAGTCGACTCGCTGGGAAGCCACCGCCGAAGTCGCGCAACTGGAAGAACTCACTGTCGAGGCGGCGCATCTGCTTTCGAGCTTGAGGTTAAGCCGTGAAGGCGCGGAGTAGCATTTATGGCCTGGAGAGGCAGCAAAAAGGCAGCAGACCAGCGCGAAACAGCGATAAACGACGATTATCGGTGAGGTGCCGAAGTGGCCTCTGACCTGGGCTTGCCCACTTTTCAGTGCCTAGTCGTCCACGATTGGGAAGCCCTTACAAGGCAGGGGTCACTGGTTCGAATCCAGTAGCGCCCACTTCGCGAAAGGCCTGTTCAAAGGCCATATTTCATCGCGCCTCCGGTCGCAAGTACGTGAGTACTGCCCCGAAAAGGCAGTGTTTTACGCCTGAGACTCAGCAAAAAGTCAGCGAGCGCTTTGAGAAAAATCGCGAAACGGTGAGGACGACGGAGAACTCCCATGAGTATTGAGGCAGGCATGGATCCAGTGCCAGTGCGACGGCACCTTGTTGGAGCAGTACGCCCCAATCCTTACTTTCGGGGCTAGACGTCGTGATACTATGACGTCATGACCAAGCGAACTACCGTACGGCTGCCAGAGGAATTGGCGGATGAGGCCGAGGCCGTTGCCCGCGTGAGAGGTACAAGCGTCAATGCCTTGATCGTTGACTCGCTCGCCGCCGAAATCGAGCGCGTGCGGCAACACAAGGACTTCACGACCCGCGCCCGCAAGTTGCTCAAACGCGACAAGGAGCTACTTGAGCGCCTTGCTCGGTGACGAGATACATCACTCTCGCGGAGTACTACTGGCTGGCCGAGCACGTAACGGGAGTCGATAGCATCGAATCTCATGACTGCAGGTCGCATCCCCCTCGCGGACTCCGCACCTTCACGCGCCGGAGGGAAAGCACAAGGATACTGTAACTCCTAGAGGAGGGCTTCGATCGGGCGTTCGTTTGGTATATCTCACCCTCACCTATTGGGCCGCGCTCCGTTCTCGTCAGCCTGCAGGTCATAAACCTTGACCAACGCCCGCGACGTTTACTGATTGCGGCAATGATGTCAATCTTGTATACAGGCGGGACTGTGTCTAGATGGAATGCTCGGTGGATCTGGCGGGAGGAGACTGAACCTTCGCTGGAAGAAGCCTCAGCGACATCCTATCGGGCAATTCCGCTTGGAGGACCCGAGCCCCAAGAGGGCAAGGGGCCGCAGAAACCGAAGGATTCCCCTCATTGAGGGAGTATCGCTTTCAGTCGGGCAACGGTTGGTTCGTTGTAACCGTCGAGGGCGCGAGAGTCGCTGGGCTCTTCGCCGGTGAAGAGCTTCCCAACCTCCTGTGGGGTGGAAATGCGGAACGGGTCGCCGGGGGGGACCGGGTGTGGCTGTCGCCGGAGGTAGAGATCTTCTATGAGGATCGGAATGATCCATCGACTTGGCGTTGCCCCCCGGAGCTGGATCCGGGGACCTGGACGGCCTCGATCGAAGACGACGGGGTGGTTCTTCATCAAGTGGCGCTAGGGACGGGCCTTCGTCGCGCCATTCGTCCACTTTTGACGTCACCGGTTGCGACTGATCTCGCGTGGAGCGGTTATCTGGTCTCGGACACGGCCGAAACCGAGAAGCCGTGGTCGGCCTGGCACCTCGTCATGGTTCCGGCGCCCGCGCGCGTTTTCGTCCGGGGTGCAAACGATCCGGTCGTGTACTATCCGCCGGCCCCCGATCTCGCCGGCGGATGGGTGCAAGCCACCGGAGAAGCCCCCAGGTGGAAATTGGGATTTCGTCCTCCGAGGGACGCGAAGGTGGTGCTGGCCGCGATCGGCGACAGAGATCCAGGGCCCCTCGTGGTCGTCACGGCAATCGCCGCTCCCTCGTCCACTTATGTCGACACGCCTCCCGGCGGCGGACCGGCAACTGCGGTTCAGGTATACAACTCGCCCGGGGAGGGATTTTGCGAACTAGAACATCACGCCCCGCTGGAGAGCCGAGGCTATGAGTCCACGGTGTTTGGCGCATGGGGTCCACTGGAATCGCGACTGTCGCTTGTCGAGCGCTTGACTTCAGGCATAGGTCAATAGGGACTGTGCGGTTTTCACCCCGCTACCCAGGCGGCTGAATTCCCAGGCAGTCGGAGAGTCTTACCATCTTGAGTTGCATCGTCGCTCGCGATGATCAAGGAACCGGAGATGGGGATCCGGCGCGGCTTCGAGGAGAAGTTGCAAAATACCAAGATTCGGTCGTCTGCTGCGCTTCGCTCGAAGCCTACGCAATTGACCCCCGCATCGATCCAGTCGAATTCAGTTCCGTGGAGCGGTAACAAGTCCTTGCGAATCGCGATCGCTTTACGATACAGATGCAAAATGGACTCCGGATCGTCGCGTAATCGCTCGACGCTGCGCTCTCCCCAGCCCTCGGGGAAGGGGAGCCATGGGTTGGCGGAGAACCCGAATCCGGGCGGCTCAGGCTCCCACGGTATTGGCACGCGGCACCCGTCCCGCCCCTTCGCCGCGCCGCCGGTGCGGAAGAAGACCGGGTCCTCGCGCCGATCATCCGGAACAACGGCCTCTTCGAGTCCTAGCTCCTCTCCCATGTAGAGGAATGTTGTGCCCGGCAAGCCAAGCATGAGCAGGGCGGCGGCTGCAGCTCGCGCAATTCCCGCCTCGCCCCCGCCGAAACGCGTAACGTGGCGCGTGAAGTCGTGGTTGGAAAGGACCCAAGTATTCGTGGCTTCCATTTGGGAAAGCGCTTTCAGACATCGCTCTATGCTCTCTCGGAATCTCTTCGCTTTCCACTCCGCCCCGAAGAGCAGGAAGTTGAAGGCGAGATGGAGCTCGTCGTCGCGTAGGTATGGTGCAACCTTGTCGGGAGCGAAGAGGAATACTTCGCCGATCAAGACGCGATCGCCCGGGTACTCTTCGGCGATCTGCCGCCACCTTCGAAATACCTCGTGAACTTCCGGCTGATCCCAGTTGTATCTCTGCTCCAGACTCTGATAGGCGGTGGCTCCCGGTTGTGGGTACGGCGGTTCGGGATTGTCTCTCAATGTCTTGTCCTTATAGAGGCCGTGGGCGACGTCGATTCTGAAGCCGTCGACCCCTCGGTCCATCCAAAAACGGAGAGTTCGTTCGAAGTCGGCATGCACTTCGGGATTGCGCCAGTTTAGGTCGGGCTGCTCGGGTGCGAACAGATGAAGAAAGTACTGGCCGCTTTGCTCATCGAGCGTCCAGGCTGGCCCCCCGAAGACGGAGCCCCAGTTGTTCGGCGGCGATCCGTCGGGCTTGGGGTCTCGAAAGATGTATTTCTCGCGGTCGGGATGATCTTTGCTGCGACGGGCATTGACGAACCAAGGGTGCCGGTCGGAGGTGTGATTTGGAACGATGTCGACGATCACGCGGATCCCCAGGCGGTGGGCATCTTCGAGCATGCGGTCGAAGTCGGCGAGCGTTCCGAACATCGGATCGACATCGCGGAAGTCTGCGACGTCATATCCGTGATCGGCTTGAGGAGATGGATAGAAGGGCGTGATCCATATTGCATCTACGCCCAACCATTCGAGGTAAGGGAGCCGGCTTCGAAGTCCGATGAGGTCGCCCACGCCGTCGCCGTTGCCGTCGGCGAAGCTGCGGATGTAGATCTGATAAATGACGGCGGACTGCCACCACCGACGATCACTCACTTTTCACCGGGGGCCTGGGGGGTAGCAGCGGTCGATCGGTTGGACTTGTGCGCGCCAGAAGCTGCGGACCCCCAGAATCAGATTCAGGCCCCAGAGGCGAGGGTGCGCCCTCACGGACGAACGCTGGAAACTGCTCGAGCGAGCATTCCACTTCGACCCAACCCGGACCCTTGAGCGGTTCGAGCCCGAAAAGGGATTGCCACTCGCCGGCTGGCAGATAGAAGCTGCGCTTTCCGCCGGGCTCCACCATCGGGGCGACGAGAATATCTTGGCCCAGCATGTACTGAAGGTCCGCATCGCGCGCAGCACGGTCGCCGGGAAATGCCAGAACCATAGGTCGCATCATGGGAATCCCTTCGGTGCTCGCGATCCGCGCCGCCTCGACGAGATAGCTGTGCAACCTGGCGCGCAGACGGCATGCCGCGATCGCAACTGAGCGCGCAGGCTCGGGATAAGCCGTCGGTTCCCTGCGGGCGCTTCCGTGGAATCGCATGACCGGAGTAAAAGCTCCCCACTGCGTCCAGCGCGCGTAGAGTTCGGGCTCAACGTCTGCGACGAGTCCGCTTCCGTCCATCCGATCGAATGCTTCGAGAAGCGCCGGAAAGGAATCGGGTGTCCAGAATCCGCCGACGTCGTGAGCGACAAATCCGAAACCCGACAACGACAGCGATAGGCAGGCGCGTAGGGCGCCGACTATCCCCGTCCAAGAGGAGGCGGTGTCGCCTACCCAGTGGCACGGAAATCTCTGAGCGCCCGCGGTGCCCGAACGGTTGAACATCGCGATCGCATCAGTACCCCACATCTCCCTCAAGGCGTCGTGGGTGGCTCGCTGATATAAGACTGAATACTCGTTGCGAAGCATCCTTCCCGAGCGTCCATCGGCAAAGAGGCCGTCCTCGGGCACCTCCTCCGCGAAGTCTCCCTTGAAAGCCGCCGCGTCCTCGGACTTTGCCAGCTCGCGGACTCTCTCTTGCCACCATGCGACGGCGTCCGGGTTGGTGAAGTCGATCAGAAGGCGGTCGCTCTTGTCCGGCGTTGTGGCAAACCCGCCGCCCGGTTTCTTGACGAGGAGACCCTCGGCTCCCAGTTCGTCGGCGATGGGAGTCGCTTCAATTACGTAGGGATTGTGCCAGAGGCTCGTACGTACTCCGCGATCGGAAAGGCTTGACGTCCAACCTTCGGGGAAGCGGTCGCGATCCACTGCCCAGTTGCAAGCAAAGTCCTTGATCACGTTGCCCTCCATCCACGCGTCAACGTGGATGACATCAACGGGGCATCCGGCCGCCTGAAGGTCGCGCACTACATCCTGCGTCTCGTCCGCGGAGAGATAAGAGCACCGGCTCATCCAGACTCCAAGAGCCCAATCGGGGAAGGCGCCGGGGAATCCCGTGATCGAAAGATAGCGGCGAAGAAGAGTCTCGGGATCTCCCGTGAAGATGAACACGTCGAGTTCCGCGTCTTCAATGCCGACGGCCATTACTTCGGTATGGGTGGAGCCGATATCTGCCCTGACCGGAGATCCCGAATGGAAGAACATCCCCCATCCCGCGTCCGACCAGAAGAAAGGAACGTTTAGGTAAGCGAGGTCGAAGCCGGAGGCGAAGTGAGTTTCGACATTCAACAATCGCCTAATGCGTCCGCGAAGGTTGGGCCCCTGAAAACTCTCGCCGCCGCCGTACACTGCTGAGTCCGGTGCCAGGCGGGCGCTCTCGATCCAACCAGCTGGCCCCTCGGCCCCCACCAGTCGGCCGGCAGAGCCGTCGGCGACGATGCCTTTTGCGGCACGACGGTAAGAGCCAAACTCCAGACCGCCTGCCATCGACCATGATGCGTTCACCCTGTCGCCCTTGATCTCGATTGTATCGCCGCGACGGACCAGACTCGCCGGGTGATTTTCCAAGTCGAGCAGCATGACGCTCGCGCGCGGGGGGCCGAGAGATTCACCCACTCGCAGGCGAAGCACGCCCTCCAGAGGCACCGAACAGGAAACGTGAACCTCCTGTCCGGATGCCAGCGTCGCCACAATGTGGTCTTTGTCGATCCGGGCATCGAAGTAGGGGTCCATGCGCACGGTCTCGTCAAGGAGCGGCGACGGCCAGCTGAGGTATCCGAGACTTCGGACGCGGGCGCTCACCGGATGACCGAGAGGACCACTCGTGAAGGATGAGCGGGGGATGAATAGATGCGCTGCGTTGCAACGCGGAGGTCCCCGAGACCGTCGGTTCCCTCCGGCGCTCCGGTGTTCGCGTTCCGATCGAAGCGCGGGAAGTTGGAACTCGACAGGTCAGCTCGAAGGCGGTGCCCTCGATGGATCTGATAGCTAACGTTGCCCAGGTGCACTTGGAATCCCTCGATCACCCCCGGGCGCAGAAACTCTGGGTCGGGCCCGTTGCGGTAGCGCGCCCGAACGATGCCATCGCAGATGCTGGTCGCTCTCCCATCGGCATGGACGTCCATCAGCTTCACTGTGAAATCGGTGTCGGGCTGATCGGAGGAGGCGAATATCTCTGCCGTTATCGGTCCGGTTATTTCGAATTCTCCCTTCAACGCGTCTGAAGTAAACGAGAGAACGTCGTCTCGGACTCCGCCGGTTAGGCCGATTTGATCCGAGGGACCGGGGGGAAGCCCGATACCGGCTCCTCCCCGGCTTGGAACCGGCCGCGACGGGTCGTAACGAAAGCCGCCGACGGATTGCTCGCGCGCGGGGCCACCGCCCAGAGTTCCGTCCCCATTCGACCGACCCGGATACATGTACAGGGATTCGGGCTCGGCCCCCGGGGGCGGCCATCGATCAGCGCCTCGCCACTCGTTTGCCCCCAGCGTGAAGTAGGTGACGGGGTCGCAGCTTCGCAGTGTTGCGTCATCGCCGAAAAGCCATTCCTTCGCCCAGCGATGATCTGAATCGAGCCCAAAACGCCACGCCTCGGGCGGTAATTGCACCTCTCTGAGCGGATCGAAACCGTGCCCATGTGCGGTCATCACGAGCCGATGTTGATCGGCTATCTCTGGAGGACTCGTTCGCTGCAAATGCCCAAAGGCGGCGATCGAATCCTGGCATCCAAGGTCGTACCAACCGCTCACGATCAGAGTCGGTGCGAGCAATCGGTCATTGTTCGGGGGCCCGGCATCGTCGATCCAAGACCGAGGCGTGGAGCATTCGAAGATCTTCCGCCAGATATCTGCAAACAAGTCTGAGCCGGGAAATGGCCACGGGTCTTTTAGCGGAAGGCGTCCGAGTGCCCGATGCGCGAGAGCCGCCGAAATACAAACGCGGTCGTTTTCGATTATTTGATCGAACTCGAGAGCTCGGGAAAGAGTCTCTTCTCGTAGATCTTCGACACATGTTGGATCAGCAGCCGCTTGGCGAGGAAGCCAGTGGGCGGCAGCGGCAAGCATTACTGCTCCTCCCTCGCGAAACGACATGCCGCGCCACCAACAGGGCGCCATGATGGGGGCGGCACAAACCAACGGGGGTGCCGAGTTGACCGCCATTCCCCATTGGGTCAGACCGCCGTAAGAGAAACCCCGGCCTGCAACCCTCCCATCGCACCAAGGCTGAGCGGCCACCCAGTCAAGGGTGTCGGCGCCATCGGCGCCGTCGTTCTCCCCCAGATCGAACCTTCCTTCTGAGTCGAAGCGCCCCCGGCAATCCACCGAGATGATTGCCATCCCATCCTGGGAGAGCACCCGCGCGGTTTCCGCGTCAAATACTCGGCCGTACGGGGTCCGAAGAACCGCGGCCGGCCACGGCCCGGCACCCACAGGCAATTGAACATCGGCGGCGAGATGAATGCCGTCACGCATCGGAACGCGCTGGTTGACCTTGCGATCCGGCGCCACCCTCTCCTCCACATTCATTCGCGCATCAGGTCGATTACCTCGCTGCGATCGGAGTACTTCACGGTGCACTGAATCTCCTCGCCCTTGGCGACCACCTTGCATTTCCATGTGGGAGATCCGGCTTCAAATCTTGCGACGAACTCATTGTTGACGTCGGGCTTGACGAGCACGGCGGACTTCTCCCTCCGGTTGACTTCGACTACGTTGACTCCGTAATTCAAGGTCACCGCGCGATCTAGCGACGTGGACCCGCTATAGATTCCGGGAGGAATGAGGTCGGAGGCATCCTCCCCACACCCGGTCAACGCGAGCATGGCAATGAGAGTCATTGCGAGCAAAGACTTCGACATCAGCTTTGGGGAGCCGAGTTGATGATGACTCGAAGTGTCGATTCATATGCGGCGCCGCCGAGTGTGCCCGTCGTCCGGATCTGGTCCGCCACGATCATCCCTCCGTACTGAGTAGCGATGTTCGTACGCGCGATGATCGTCAGATCTTCGAGCGGGCCGACGCTTCTTTGAGAGGTGTCGGCCACCCAGCTGTCGACAAATTGACCGCATGCGTCCACCCTTTCGCGCGGGCGAACCGTCCCCTCGACGCTTAAGGACTTGCCCGATCTGGGGTCGGTTCCGGCCGAACGCCACGTATATACGGGCTGGCCGATCGGATCGGAAGATTGCGGCGGGAGGGGAAGGATCTTGACTGCCGGGATCGGTTCGAAGGTGCTAATAACCCCACCCTCGGTCCGCACCACCTTCTTGAGGGCTACCTGAGAGGTGTCGGTCGTGTACGTCGTCACCGTAGTGATGCCAAAAACAATCTCCGTGACATCAAACTGCAGCGTTCCGTCGGAGTTTGCCCGGGCGCCGCTGATTCTGCGATTGATCGTGCCCGGATAGATGGAGGTGCTATTGCCTCTCTTCAATTGACCCGTTGCCCGAAAAGGATAACTTCCGTTCGGGGCAGGCGAGTCAACATAATTCGTCGCCTCTTTCGGAACGCTAAAAGGTGATGCGGAAGGACAAGCCTCTGTCGGCGGTGGGGGCGGGGGACGGGTGGGTTCGGGGGCGGGCACGATCACTATGCCCCCATCCACCGGCTGCAACGTGAAAGCCGGCGGCGGTGCTTGGGCCGGTGGAGGCGCCAGCGGCTCCGGGGGTTTCCCGAAATCAACGTTGACCGAAACAGATTTCGACCCGATCTCCAGAGCAACCTTCGGCCCCGAGCACGCCGTCAGCGCGATCATGGCGGCCAGAAACGCCATACCAAGACGTAAAGAGATAAGACCCGACCTCATATGGATGATCCGCTCCCTCGTTCGTCCGCCAACTCTCTCGACTGGTAGTCGATGATGGCATTCAACAAACTCTTGGGGATCCCCAGCTCGGGCCGGGTAACAAGTACTTCGTAAACGTCACTCCGCGGCGGAAACCACAGGTAAATGCCGATCTCAGGCAGACGCTGTTCTCCCACCCATTGTCGCCCCACCTTGAAGTAACGGTAGATGCCGTGCTCGACGCTCTTGCGTACCCCTCGCCGAACTTCGTCGTCTTCCGAGTCGTATTGAGATTTGAACACGGCGACCTGGAGAGATCCCTGGACGGTCCCCTCCTTTCGGAGAGTGAACAAAACACCGTCGGCGATGAGCGCTTGGGGACCGGCCTTTCGGAAAGCCGCAACGCCCTCTGCTTCTCGTTGAACCTCCAACCCATCGATCAACTCCGGAAGGATCTGGTCGGGAAGGCGCGGCGGTGGGACGGCAGCGCTTTCCTTGCCGCATGCGGTGAGCGCCATGAGCGTCGCCAGGGCGAGGGAGATCGAGGACGCCCTCATGCGGTCGCCTTCGCTCGACGAGTTCGCACCGGCTTACTGGCCTTCTCGCTCGATTCGACCAATCTTTGCGGCCAGACGTTGGGGATCGACGAATCGTAAGGTCGGCGAAGCGAGGCGCGCGACGCCAATCCGAGAACTCTTGCCAACGGGGATTGGGCCCGGGCCAACCGGCGGCGGAGGGAGCGGCCCATCTGCGTTGCGACCTCGACGTCCGCGGCTTGGACATCTCTTCGCAGGTCACCCCATAACACTCGCGTTACGAGCCAAGCGAATTCCTGATGCTCCTCGTCATCGACGAGCCTGTCGAGATATTCAAGCGGTGTGTCGTAGGGGTCGCCGGCGTTGAGATCGGCCGCGAGGTCTCGGAACTCGGCGCACTCCACGGCGATCTGTTCTCGAAGTCCCCGTGTGCGCGCCCATTCCCTTCGCCTGGATGACCTCACCTTTTTCAGAGGTATCGGGAAGAAGACCCAGAGGAGGGCGAGAGTTAAGAGGAATGGCATAGCAACCCCGATCCAGTACCGGATGATTTGATATAGAAGCAGGGGGTTTTCGATCGTCACTGGGATGTAGACCTGCAGCGACAGCTCGTCGCTCGGACGGGAAGAGACGTTTCGGTTTTTCTCCAGAGACTGCAGACTCGCTCGGGCACGAGGCGGGACGCCGATGACCGGCACCCATCCGTAGCTGGGGAAGTAGGCCTCGAGCCAGTTGGCGCCGTCGCGCGGGTGAATCTCGTATCCTCCGGGAACCGACGCTCCCTGATAGAAGCCATATCCGATCCTCGCAGGGATGCCCGCCCAACGAGCAAGTAGAACTTCGGCGGCAACGATCTCGAACGGGGTTCCCTCCTCACCTGCGAGCATCTTTTCGACTTTTGAGGGATGAACATCTACGGGAACACCTGACCCCGCGGCGATTACTTTTTCGTAGAAAATGTTTCGGAGAAACTGCAGGCGCTCCCATGCGTTCGAGGGGGACTCGGCGAGTAGAGCGGCGACGGTGGGCGGCGGCGGTGGGACCTTCACGTACTCTTTGACATCTTCGGGCAAAGCGCCCGGCACTGCGGCGAGCTGCTCGCCGGAGGGCGGGGCGGACGCAGACACGGTGTAAGCGTAGCCTTCTCCGGGTGCGGATTGGGTGAGACGAAAAGTCTGGGTCCTCGGGTCGTAGCCAAGGCCCGCGCCTGCCCGGGAGATCGAAGTTGGGTTGGGGAGGCTTGGGAGAGTGTGACCTTCGAGGCCTTTGATAGTGAATGCGACCGCAATTGGATTACCGGTACCTTGCGCGACCTTTCCGCCGCTGCCCACTTCGAGAACTCGCTTTGGGTCGAAGGGGGGAAGCAGGAACGATCTGCCGTCGTACTCGTCGAGAACGCCCAATCTCCAAGGTCCCTTCGCTTCGGTGCGTACCGTGAATAGAACGCGGTCGGGCACTTCGGACAAAGGGACAATCTTTGGTTTCTGAGGTTGGAGGCTCTTTGTGCGCTCGGCCGCGGGGAACAGGAAATCCGAACTATTAAGGGCGATGAGCAGAATAACGACGACCCCCAATGCGCCGGCGCCTTTTAGGGCCTGCCTCAACTCAAAACCTCGCGGGACGCTTCCCTCTCCTGCGAGTCCGGCCGTATACAAGACCATCATCGAGCCGGCGATTAAAGCGAGGCTAACGGCGCCCGAGACCAGTTCGGATCCAGCGCTTTGGAGGAAGCCTGCTCCGAGCACGAGCGGCATCACCACCACAGGAGCCAGATATGGCCGCCTCCATCCCAATGCGAGCGAGGCCGCCGCGCCGCCGACCAGCACGAAGAGGGCAACCAACAGAAACCGCCATCCCGGATCGAAGGGAACAGGCGGTTCCAGAAGGCCGCCATTGCGAATGGCCCTTATCACCAATTCTGGAATGGTTCCCGTTACTCCGGTTGGATTCGGCAGGACGAGGGCGGCAAGCACCGCCACGACGAAGGCGATGGGGGCTAGCAAATACTGCAACCCCGCGCGGGCGGGGAAGCGGGCGGTGAATGCGAGCCAGCCGATTCCAGTAGCTGCGGCCACCAGGGCCGTTACGCGGGGAAGCGCGCCTTCGAAGATTCCACCGAGCATCCACGCGCCCGAGGATGCAGCGAGCGCAGAGGCGAGCATCACCCGGGAAGTGGGGATCTGAATAGGTCCCTCGTCGATGTCGATCCGCGTTTGATTCGGGGGGTTCGCAGCTTCTGGCGCGCCGGGATCGGGGCCTCGGGGGGCTGCTACCCCCCCGGCCCCCCCGGGGGGAGGTTGGCCCGGGGCTGTTGTCTGCGGCTCGAGCGGCTCGACGTGTTGTTGTGTGGGCTTGGGCGCGGTCGTGACGTTCATCTCTTTCCCGCTCCCACTCCTCGCGCAAATACTGCTTCGAGCGGGGTTTGTGGACGAAGCTGGACAACCTGGCATCCCAGCGACGCTGCCGCGGACAACGTGCGAGGATCGCTCTCTTCCCATACGACCACTACCAGAACCACACTTGCTCCTCGATCCATTAGGAGCCTGATGCGGGCGGCCGCAGCGTCGTCGACGTGAGGAGTGATGACTAAAGTGTGCACGTCGCGGCGCGGCTCGGCCACCATGCGATCGATCGCACTGGAGAGGGAATGCTCATCTGGCTGCAGCCGCGCGAGCTCATCGAGAAGGCGGACCTGAGCAGAGGAGCCGCGCCATCCGCTCCCGAGCTTGGCGCCGTTCGACTCGACGGTGACTTCGAAACCGTCCTTCAGATGGCGAACGCCGAGGGAGGCGGCGGTCTTGACCGCGGCTTCGAATGTATCGCTGGGGTAGCCGGGCGAGTGAAACCGGCCGTCGGTGTCAAGCACTATGGTCACACGATCGGTGATTCCCTGTTCCGACTCGCGCACCATGACCTGACCGGTACGGGCGACCGCGCGCCAAACGATTCGGCGGAGATCGTCGCCGGGGGCGTAATGCCTCATCCCGTAGAACTCGAAGCCGGTAGGCCAGGGTTTGGAGACCGGGGGTCGGATCGGAGGATCTTCCCACTGCCGGGTAAGCGGCCGGTCGTGCACCATTTCGGTGGTGGGATGGACGATCAGTTCGTATGCGGGAACCAACTCGGCCTGCCGCTCCGTGAGCCCGAAAGGATCCGTCCATACTGCGGTCAGAGGTCCGACCTCATACACTCCCCTGAGCCGCGCGGTTATAGCGTAACGATGGCGGACGGGCTCACCGCGGCGAGCCTGAGAAAGCGGGATCCGCTTGTGGCGGCCGAGGTGAGGATGCAGTTTTTCCTCGAGCAGGAAAGTCCCCACCCGACGGCGGGCGGTCACTTCGACTTCCACCTCCACGCGCTGGCCCTGCCGCACTCTGGTCGGGATCTCGGAGCGGCGAGCCTCGAGAGCCGGACGACGGCGACCCAACCAGCGCGAGATCACCAGCACCAGAATCGTTCCGTAGACGAACAGATAGATTGTGCGGCCGCCGATCAGTCGAGCTGCTCCCCATATGGGCAAAGAAAGGCCAAGAACGATGAGGCCCGTCCGGGTTAAACCGGTGATCGATACCACGCGTTCCAGCGGCGAGACGGTGAGTCCGCCTCCTGCTTGTGGTCGTCGCGTGAGTAACTTCAACGCTACTCCACGCTGCCCGAAACTAAGGGTGGCTTCACGCGGCCTAGTAAGCGCTCTAGAACACCCTCTACGGTTTCGCCCCTCAAGACCGCATCGGGAGTCAGTAATACGCGGTGGACCATCACTGCGGGGACAACCGACTTCACATCGTCTGGGTATACGTCTTCTCTGCCCTGAGAAGCCGCGAGCACGCGTGAGGCCCACATCAACGCGAGCGAAGCGCGGGGACTCGCGCCGAGCTGGAAGGAAGGTTCCTTTCGAGTGGCTTGCGCGAGAGTGATGATGTAACGCATCACCTCCGGCGAAACCGTGACGCCGGTCGCCCACTCGATCATGGCGAGAACTTCCGTGCCCGTCAACACCGGTTCGAGCGTGTCGATGGGGAGAGTGCGCCGGTGACTTTCGAGGATTTCGGTTTCCGCTTCATCCGATGGATAGCCCATAGCCAACTTGAAAAGGAATCGGTCGAGCTGCGCCTCCGGGAGTGGAAATGTGCCGGCAAGTTCGATCGGGTTTTGCGTGGCCATGACCAAGAAGGGTCGGGGGAGTTTGTAGGTGGTTCCGTCGACCGTCACCGATCGCTCGGCCATGCCTTCCAGAAGGGCCGACTGAGTTTTCGGTGTAGCGCGATTTATCTCATCGACGAGAAGAATGTTGGCGAAGATTGGACCCTGACGGAAGCTAAAAGTGTAGTCGGTCTGATTAAGGATAGAGGATCCGATTATGTCGCCGGGAAGCATGTCCGGTGTGCACTGCACTCTGCTGGCCTCGGCGTTGATGGTCTTACCAATAGCGCGGGCAAGCATCGATTTCCCCACACCTGGTACGTCCTCGAAGAGCATGTGGCCTTCCGAGAAGAGCGCGACCAGCGCCAGGCGGATCACGTCGGTTTTGCCTTTGATCACTTTTTCGATGTTGGTCACCGCGCCTTCAAACATCTCAGCAAAACGCCGACGATCTATGCGCGAGGTTGCCCGCGCCCCATCGACTTTTGTTCGCTTTGCTCTCGGCTTCTCAGCCCGTTTCAGTGCCATGGCCATCCTTTCCTCCTTTTTGACGGTTCCCTACAGGTGTTTTGACAAGTTCTTCCTCGGAATCTCCTAGATAGGCATCGACTACGCGCGGGTCGCCTATCACCTGCGCCGGCGATCCCTCCGCTAACACTTGACCCAGATGCAGAGCCACCAGCCGGTCGGCGAGGCTCGTGATCAGTTTCATATCGTGCTCGATAACGATGAGGCTGCATCCTCGGTCGCGTCGAATACGTTCGAGGGCCGGGCCAAGCTCTTCGGCTTCGGCCTGCGCGATTCCCGAGGACGGTTCGTCCAAAAGAAGGACCTCAGGATCTTCAGCCATCATGCATGCAAGATCCACGAGCCTTCGAGTTCCAGTCGAAAGCTCCATCACGAGTTTCTCGCTGAAATCTTCCAAACCCAGCAACTCCAACACTGCCCCAACACGGCGCAGAGCGCGGCGCTCTGATCGGCGGACCTTCGGCAACCAGAACGCGGCGGAAGGGGCATTGCGAACTTCCAAGTGGCGCTCCATCGCCACGAGGATGTTGTCGATCACGGTCATCGAGGGAAAGAGCCGTGCATCCTGAAATGATCGGCCGAGCCCGAGGCGCGCCCTTTGGTCTACCGGTAATGAGGTCACATCGCGGGCCCCCAAAACGACCGCTCCTTCGTCTGGCGCGACGAAACCAGAGATCACGTCGAACAATGTGGTCTTGCCGGCTCCGTTGGGGCCTATGATCCCGAGGATTTCTCCCGACGCTACCTCGATCGAGACTCCGCGCAGAGCCGCGATACCGCCGAAACTGATTGCAATATCGCGCGCGGACAACGCGATGCTTCGTACTTCCGATCCCTCCTGCTCGCGGCGGGTGGGTTGCGCTGCGCTGAGCTGGCTTCTTCCCGATCGAAGGAAGACCGAACGAAGGATGTCTGGCCGCTGAAGCAACTCGGCGGTCGGGCCAGAGAACCGAACCTCGCCTTTCTCCATGAACACGGCGCGGTCGGCGATGGTAAGCGCGAGATTCACCGACTGCTCGACGAGGATGATCGTACTTCCGGCCTCGCGGATCTCCCGCAAAATTTTCAGCAGTTGCTGTACGACCGCAGGCGCGAGCCCCAGCGATAGCTCGTCGATCATGAGAAGACGCGGACGCATTAGAAAGGCTTGGCCGAGGGCGAGCATCTGTTGCTCTCCGCCGGAGAGGGTGCCCGCGGGCTGGCTTAAACGTTCCCGCAGTACCGGGAAGAATTCCTCGGTCACGCGCTTTATCAGCGGCTCGAGCGCCTCCGGTTCTTCTTCGGAAAGCCAGGTTGCGGCGCGGAGGTTGTCTTCCACTGTAAGAGTCGGAAAGACACCTCTGCCCCCGGGCATTTGAATCACGCGGCGCGCGGCGATCTCATAGGGAGGAACGTGAGTGATATCGCGTCCATCGAGGAAGATCGCGCCATTCGAGGCCTCGGTCAGCCCAGACACGGCTCGAAGCAGTGTGGACTTGCCGGCCCCGTTGGTCCCGAGCAGGGCGACGATCTCTCCGTCTTCGACATCGAAGTCGACCCCGAAAAGGATCTGCACTCCGTCGTAATGAACGTCGACGTCCCTGCAGACCAGAAGCTTGGATCGGCCCGTCGCTCTCGACTCACGGGTCGCGGTGTCGGCAACTGTGGCGGCGCGGGCGGCGCGGATGTCGCGCTCTACTCCAGCGGCCGCTGCGAAATGAAGGATCGCCCCCACTAAGAAGATTGGAACGAACATCAGCAGCCCGGCCTGAAGACTTCGACCGCTTATGAGGTTTCCACCAAATAGCAAGAAGCCATTTCCGATTAGGGTCCAGGGCGCCTTCGACTGCAACCCAAAGGCGCGAATCCGAGCCGGGATCACCATCGACATCAGAGTGGTTCGCGCTGGCTGGAGAACCGAGTTGATGAGGGGCAGACTCAGGGAGAGCACCAGCACCAGTGGCAGAAACGGGACAAACGATAGAGCGACAAAAACGAAAACGTCCACTATCAGAAGGACCCCCACACCCGACATGACGCGCCCCGGCTTGTAGGCGAGAAGCCGGTCGACGAGCGGCCCGCCGATTAGGAGCCCAATGAAACCCATCGCGGTGTTGAGGGCAGCAAACAAGCCGATTTGGGCGGGCTGGAGATCGAAACGTTGGATCTGATAGGCGATAAGGATGATGAACAGTCCAATCCCGCCGATCGCTAGAAACGGTTCGGCGTACCACAAGCGTCGTACAGTGACGATGCTGGCGCATGCTCGCCATGACTCAACGATCCCGGGCGGGGGTGGGGGGGCAATGCTGGCGGTCTCCTCGTCGGCGCCGGCGGAGAGGCGGTCGAGCCGGCCCCTAACTGGTTCTTTCAGGAAAAGGAAAGCTCCGCCTGCTAGCGTTCCCAGGGCTCCGAGGATGTAAAACGCGGTTCGCCATCCCCATAACTGAGCGATCCCTCCGCCGATCAATGGCCCGATGGTTCCCCCCATCAAACCCAAGAGGGGGCCGAAGGCAAAGACTCGCCCTCGCGATTCGGGAGGGTAATAGTCCGCAAGAAGCGGCTGATGGGTCGGAAGGTTTGCCGAGCCGACGATCCCTCCGAAGGCTCTGAGCATGCCGAGTTGGAATGGGCTCGACGCGAAGCCGGTGAGGAAAGAAGCCAGCCCGAATCCGGTCGCGCCTACAAACGCCATGCGGGTTCGATTGAGTCTGTCCGCTAGGAACCCGACCAGCGGAGCAAGTATGGTCTGAATGACACCCACGATTCCGCTGAGCGAGACCAGGAAGGCAAGGCTGAAGCCGAGTTCGCGCTTCATGAAGAAGATGAGGATCCCGAGCCCCGAGGCATGTACAGCTTCGACGAAGCTCACTCCTCCAATTAGGAGGAGAGGAAACGCATTGAGCCCTCCCGTAACTCGGGATGGACGGTACTCGCGCAAGAAATCCCGGAGGCGCTCGACCCACGGTTTCCGAGTGGGTCGGGGCTCCTCGCGCACCGCGACATCGTCGGAAAAGTCGATCTCTTCTTTGGAAAAGTCCGTCCCCAGCTCGACTTCGCGTTCGGATGGCGCCATGCGCCTGCGGGCAAAGGGTTCGGCCACGAATGCCGATGCCACTCCCCGCTCCTCATGGGCGGCTCGCCAGAGTTCCTCGCGAAGCGCGTGGCCGTTAGCCGTCCCGTCTACAGGCGCGCCGTTGGGCTCCACAGACTCGTCGTCGTCCCGTGGGCTCATCGGTCCTGCCTTGCAGGGGAGATTTCAACCCGGGGGCGGTGGAGGCCTAGCCGGTATCTCGTCGGAACGAAAGCGGTGGCCCCCGTCGGAAGGAGCTTTGGCGCGATAGAGATGCGATGGCCGTCGGCATCGCCGGGTCTTCGGGCGCCGGCTAGACTCGGAACTGAAATGCGATACCGGTCGGCAACTCGGCGGAGAATCCCATCCCGCGCCGAGTAGATGACGTTACTGACTCCTCCCGGCACAAACATCAATAGAAGGAGTGCGACGGCGGCGGTAGCAACATTCACTCCCTCACCAAGAAAGATCGTGAGCCCTCCCACGAAAAGGGCCCCCAGCAACGGCCCCGCCACCGAACCCAGGCCGCCTATCACCGCCATCAAGAACATGGTAAGGCTTGCATTGGGCGAGTAGTTCCCAACGTGGACGCCCTGTTGATGGTAGGCGTAGAGCGCTCCCGCAAGGGAGGCCAGGAAGCCCGAGACGGCGAAAGCCTCGAGGCGGGCGCGGACGATTCCGATTCCAAACGACTGAGCAGCGCGGTCGTTGTCTCGGCAAGCGATCAGGGCACGACCGGTGCGGCTTCGGCGCATGCCGACGACCGCGATGACGCATCCAGCGAGGATCAAGAGCGTCAGGTAGTAGAAGACCCGTTCATCGTTGGTGTCGAGGCCGAGCAGGACCGGACGATCGAGAACGCTCGGCAGAAGGGCGCCACCGTAACGCTCACTCAGCAGTACATTCGTGACCACGACCGCGAACCCCAAAGTGGTTACCGCGAGGTATAGACCACGAATGCGAAGCGCGGGCAGTCCGATCAATACCGCCACCAAACCCCCAGCGACCGCGGCAATCGGAACCGAAACCAAAATCGGCCATCCAAAGCGGCCTGCGAGCACAGCCACCACAAACCCGCCCACCGCGGCAAAAGCGAACTGGCCGAGACTGATCTGCCCGGCCCACCCGGTGAGAATCAGCAAAGAGAGACCGACGATCCCAAATATCAGCATCACCGACCCAACGCTCGTATCGCTCGGGGACATCACCCAGGGGAAAGCGAGCAATGCCAGACTCACGATGGCGGAACCAGCGCGTATCCAGCGCGCAACGACCGGGAGCCCGCGGAGCTCTTTAGGGATGGGGCGTACCTCCTGGGCCGCGCGCCAGGATGTGGCTTCAGGGTCGATGCGCGCACTGGTTCCGGTGCGCCGGATCAAAAGGGCGGTGACGATCGCGATCAGAAGAACTGCATCGACCAAGATCCCATTGCCGAACGACCAAAGAAAACCCTGATCGAAAACTGCGATCCCGACCCCCGAAAACACCGCCATTGGAAAGCTCGTCATCCCTGCCAGAACGGCAGCACTCAGGATGCGAAGCAGCAATTGAGGGCTTCCTCCGCCGACCCCGGTGACACCGGTCGTCATTACCGCGAGAATCCCGCCGATACCGGCGATCCCACCGGAGATCGTCCAGACGATCGCGCCGGTGACGGTCGCGTTCATGCCGAGGGTAGCAGCGCGGTCGGCATTTTCCGCCGTTGCGCGCACCGCGACACCGGCCTTTGATTTTCGAAGAAACAGAGCAAGTCCGATCAGTACCAACGGGATCACAGCCAGCGCAAGAAGCTCGCCGATGTGGAGGACGAACTCACGGCGGGAGAAGAGACGAAGAGCTATGTCTAGCGGAGGACGGGCAATACCGGAGATTCCCTCCTTGTCTCCGAAGATTCTTGGAAGCTGTCCCGTCCCATAACTGAGGACTGCCGCCACGCCAAGAGTCGCGACCGTCGGCACCAGTGGCGGGGAGTTGCGGAAGCGACGAATCACCAGCAGGTACAAGGCGAGTCCCAGGATCAGGGAAACCAAAAGACCGGCCGCAAGAGCGAGAAGGAAGTTCGTCCATTGAAGCCAAGCCGGAGCCAGCCGGGGGTCTTTCGGCAAGCATCCTGTGCAGAAGGCCGCGGCTCCCCGAATCAGGGATCTATGCGCGACCAGTTCGTAGAAGAGAACAGCGCCGGCTGCCCCCATCTGTACGTGAGCAAAGTTGATTATTCGGTTGCTCCGGTAGACGAGAAGCACACCAACAACGGCAAGCGCCAAGGTTGCACCGTAGATCGTGCCGGTGAGGTACAGGCCGAAGGGCATCCCTCGCGGGAAGAGCAGGACGGAGAGCAACAGCGCCGTCACGATCACCACCGAGGCCGCGAGCGGATGGCGGCGGAGATCGCGGAAGGACCTCTTCTCGTTCACGAGTTCCGCAACTTAAATCCCGGCCTGGAGTTTGTGTTCTGGAAGAGCTGGCGCGCGCGTTCCTCGTGAGCATGGCCCGCCTCGCGCAAGTGACGGTTTCGCTTGTCCGGCTCGACCTCGTGCGTCGACGGGTAGTGGCTGTAGATCATGATCCGGCGGGCCCCGCGGGTGCGGTTCTCGCTCGAAGCATGCACAAGCGCCGAGTGGAAGATCAGAAGGCTTCCAGGGGGGCCGGTTATGTCAATCAATTGATCTTTGGGAATGGCTTCCTCCTCGAGGACTGGCGGCCATCCGCCCTTGAGCGGCCAGTCCTCTAGATGCGATCCCGGCAGCAAGCGCATCGGGCCATTGTCGCTGGTTGTCTCGTCGATGGACAGGGCTGAGGAGATTGTCTCCCTCGGATATCCGTCCAGGTAGAAGTAGTGGAGGTCGGTGTGGAATGGGAACGAATCCCCGTCGGTGCCCGCTTCGAGATCGAGCGGACCTTCCAGGATCTGCTTGTAGTTGAGCTTCTCCTCCATGAGCACAGGATCGGCTCCGAGTATGTCGCGCATCGGCTGAAGGATACGTTCGTCGTTAGAGACGCGAGTGAACAGCTCGGAGATGTCGTTCACCGGCTGGATTTTTCGCAGTATCACGTCGTCCCCTCGCCGCTGTAGATCGAGGCGGGGGCTGACTTCTCCAAGCGCGAGAGAGGCATTGATCGTCAGTTCGACGAGCCGATCGGCCTCTCGGTGCCACTCGGCGACCTCGGCTTCGTCAAACGATGCCGGCAGCAAGACGAAACCGTCGCGCTGGTAGGCCTCGAGTTGTCGGGAGGTCAGGCTGGTTGGGCGCATAATTCGCGAATCCCTTTCTCTTCAATGGTCCGGCCCTCATCTACCAGTGTCGCGAGAGCAAGTGTCACGTCGGCGGCCATCAATACCGAGTCCAGGTCGCCGAGGTCGCAGAACAGAACAATCGGAAGGTTGCCGAGAGTTTCCGCCCATTCCAGAAGTTCTGGGGCGTCGCCTCTCGAGGGGCGCGGCCCTCCGAGACCGTCCACTGAGGTGAGTGTCGTGATGTTTCCGTTCTCGAGGTGGGCTGCAAGGGTGAGGAAGAGAGAGTCGCTCCGCCAAGCCGCGAGCAGGACCCAGAAGTCATCTCCCAGCGAGGAAAGTCGTTTCGAGATCTCGTTCCACAATGAGCGAGGCCGATCGGGTGCGGTTGCGATCGCGGGATGACTCCAAAAGACTTCGGAACTCTTCCACAACAGCTCGGTCTGCGTTGCCGATGCCTTTGCGAGTTCGACCAAGCGCGCGCTCAGATCACCGAGGCCCTCTCGGTCAAGCATCACAACCCGGGCGACTTCGGACGACTGGAGGATCTCCGTCGCACGCCGACTCGGCTCGTCGAACGACTCGTGGAATTCATTGATCGATCCTTTTTCGGAGTGAACGACCCTCAGCACGTCGCCGCGTTCATGAAGTACCTGGACCTCGGAACCTCGAGCCCTTTCGCGGCGCGATACCACTCCGCATAGATGGGCGAATCCTAGAGGCTCCAGTCCCACTATCGCGATGTCCGGAGCGATCAACGCGACACCTCCCAAATCTGGATCTCCCACGGATCAAGGGAGACGTCGACCGATCCGTCCCCGACGAGGGACTCCGAGCGCAGGCGCCCTTCCAGTCGAGCGCCACCGTTGAAGACCACTTTTGATTCCACGCGGCTTTCCCCGAGATTGGCCGCGGCGAGCACCTCTCGCCCGTTGCCCGTAAAAAGATGCAGATCGAGGGAGGAGTCCGTGGTGTGAAACGGCGGTGTCGGAATCAGCGCTTCCGCGTCTTCGGGCTCGGTCAGGATGACGATCAAGCCAAGGTCAAAATCGGAGGGTCGCAGGCGTTCGTTGAACGTCGGGACTCGAGGGCCGACACCTACCTGCGTTCCGCGTCCAGCGGCTGCATGCAAACGGTCCCACACGGACTCGTCGATAGAGTTGAGGGTAGGGATGAGCACGGTCTCGTACTTTTCCAGATCCGGCATCGATGACGAAGAGGCGCGGTCGTAATCGATGCCGGATCTTCGCAAGACATCCGTTAGGCCCGCCTCCCACCTGCGAAGCTCCTTTGCTTGCGCGTCGTCGGGCTGCGTCATGGCCAAGTCGATGGGCATTACCTGGCTGAAGCAAGGAACGATCTCGCCCAGCGTCTCGCGAGCAGCGACTCGACGTGACTCGGTTCGGTTTTCGAGAAGAAGGACCGGCACCTGCCGCTTGAGCGACATCCAATCGAGTTCGGTAAGGAGTTTGATCAGATCCCGGATAAATGACGCCCTGGGCTCACGAAGGGCTCCGTCGGCGCCGATCGGGCTTCCGTACCATCGGTCTCTCTCAACCAACATGTAGAAGTTGAATGCGCGCACTCCTCCAAAAAGCGCTTGAAAAGCCACGACCTTCTCGTCTTGGGGCGTCACCTCCATAGGCAGAAGCCAGGGCAACGCCAGCCAGCCGCTTCCCAATTCGACGATGAACGGGAGCCGGGTCGAACCGGAGAGATGCCGGGCGAAGTCGCAAACGAATCGCCCTCCTTCCTTCGTGGAGTAGATGTCACCTGCGGCGAAGTCCACTGCGCCCTCGACTTCGAGCGCGCCGGTATCGATGGGAGTTGTAGTGCGAGGGTAATCGTTGTGAAAGATCGGGACGCGATCCATGCCGCGTTCGCGCGCCATCCGGGCCAGGGTCGCAATCGTCGTGCGAAGGTGCTCCTCTCGCCACTCGATCCACTCGACTCGGCGCAACTCTGGGAGATCGCTTGCGTCTTTAGGTGGTTCCACCTCGTCGAATGATCTATACGACCCCCCATAGGCATCGTTTAGCGACGCCAAGTCGTAACGTCTTGACAGAAACTCTCGATACTGATCGATGGCGTCGGGGTGATAGTCGAGTGCGAATGAATGTCCCTGAAAATGAAAACTCATCTCGTTATCGACCTGACATGCGACGATCGGTCCGTCGGGGTGCTGAAGGGGCGAAAGTTTTCCGATTACTTCGTCGTACCAGCCTGCGATTTCTTCCAAGACCACCGAAGATGCATAAGAAGGGGGAAACGAATGGCCGGTAGCGGTGGCGAGTAAGTAGGGAAGTCCGTTTGAGCGGCGCGCCTGGCACCGCGGATCGTCGAGGATGCGCCGAGGCCAGCCCGAGTCGGGCAACTCCGCCCCCGCATTCGGCCCGATTCGGACAATGGCCTTCAGCCCGCGTTCGGAAGCCAATCGGAGGAATCGCTCGATGTCGCGGCTTGAGGTGAAATCGAACTCTCCCGCAGACAATTCGTACACCGACCAGGGCACATATGTAGAAATAAAGCCGAATCCGAGTTCCACCACCCGGTCGAGAATAGTTTCCCAACGCTCGGGATCCAGGCGCCATGAGTGGATCTCGCCCGACAAAAGCATCTGCTCTCGTCCGTCGATCAGCAGTCCCTTCGATGTGACTTCGACGGACCTTTTCCCCATATCAGCCTGCGCAGATCGGAGGTGAAGGAAAAGGTTCATCTACCCGGGGGTACTTCCCGAGAGCGTTTCGCTCCCCTTTCCTTACGTAGCAGAAAGCTCCCTGACCTCCGAGCCAGGGGTCGCGGCTCGCGGGGTCCCACCAGATGATCGCAGCGTCGTCGATGAAGGTGTGGTCGCGATTGGCAAAGCCCACCTTTCCTGCGAAGTATGGACTGTCAGGGTTGGGGAATCTGGTGTTCCAGAGACCATCCTGAAATGTCTGAGCGGTGAGCCGAGGCCCTGCCATCTGGATGCCCGATGCCATCTGCAAGATCTGGTGATACAGGTAGCGGGCACCGAAGTAGACGAAGCGGTTCTTCTCGTAATCGTAGTTGGGATCGATTTCTTGGGTCGCCCAATACCAGGGTTGGTTCTGCGCTTCGACGGCTTTATTCCAGAAGCTGAGGCCGAACGCGTGGGTCCACTGACTCTGTGGCTGTCCCGCTCCGAAAAGGTTCTCGTCCTGATACAGAAAGCTGGAGATGATCCATTCAGGCTGGTAGCCGATGCTGTCGGCAGCTGGGGCCACCTGCTTCGTGGTGGTGGTGTGGCACATACAGATTACAGTTGTGACGTCTCGAGAGGACATCTGGGCCATAGCGTTCGCCGACTGCTGCGCGGAAGTCTCACTGACCTGTTGGAAGCTGATCCCCTCCTGCTCGTACTGGACCTCGAATTGCTGTTCGGGAGGGATGGAGACTCCGCAACTTGCGAGCGAACCCTTCAGGATGGTCATGTCGGGTGAGGGGGCGTTCGTATAGTAGTTGGAAACGAGACCGAATTTTCGAGTTTGGGACGTGTACCTTTGACCGGCGTGCGTCGCGGGTTTGGCCGCAAGCTCCTTACAAATCAGCTCCGCGATGTGCCGCGACATCTGGTCGAGTGAAGGCAGGTAACCCCACTCGTAGGGCGCAAACTCGGCGAAGTGCGCGTCGGTACGAGTCTCCGGTCTCGTATTGATGCTCACCACACCGCGCCGCGCCAGCTCGTCGTAATAGAAGTACTCGTTTCCTCCAATATCGCGATACGAGAGCGAAGCGAAGACGTTCCTGCTGTCGATAGACTTTGCGCAGTCCTTGGCGCCCCCAGGGGTTGGTGATCCGCAGTCACTCTGAACCAAGACGAGACTGCGGTCGTAGAAGATGAACCGGGAGTTGAAGAATTTCTCGAACAGCTTAATGGTGACTCCGCCTCCGGCGCCGTACTCGGCGGGGACGGCTACTCGCACCTCATTGGCGGTCACTCCCTTGGGCGAGGTAGCTCCACCGTTGTCCCCCTCCCAGTAGGCGATGCACGGCGGCGATTGAGGATCCTCGATCTGACGAGGTGGGTTGCCGACGCAGCGCCGGACACGTTTGGAGTCGACCTGCGTCTGGCCCGGCGCCGAGGGAGGTGGTGCTGCTGTCTGACCGGTTCCTCCGGCCCCCGTGCCTTCCGCTCCCGTCCCGGAAAGACTCGTCTGCTCGGGGGGAGCTTCCCTCAGAGATCGCACGGCTTCGGGGGCGTACTCAGCGGTGGGGGGCGGAGGGGGCTGGGCGGGACTGAGGGCGGCCAGCATCAATATGACGATGATCAGTGAGAGGCCTCCCAGGAAGGCGCCGGGTGCCCGAGCGTGAAACCGTGGGGCGGAGATGGTATCTGCAGCGCTCATTGGGAATGCTGCCTATCTATTAGGAGATCCGACTGCGGCAGGCTAAGCTTTGTGAGAGTTATTGTCAAACTAAAATTATCGGTCGCGAGGCGCATCAACGTTCGAGATCGACTTGACGTGCCGCTGATACAGGCGAAAGGCAGACCCTACTAGACATGCACCAGATCGCATATGTCCCGTCTGCCGGCGACGCCAAGTTGCTTCCTGCGGACGATCCCGGAGATCCGGCCCCCGACGAGGTTATGGTCCGAACGATCCGGGTGGGTTTTTGCGGCACCGACCGGGAAATCATCCAGGGGCACATCGCCGTCCTCCCCGAAGGGGCAGAATCGCTCGTGCTCGGCCACGAGATGGTTGCGCAGGTGGTTTCAGTGGGCGCCGAAGCCGCGGGTGTCGTCCCCGGTCAGCTGGTCGTGCCCACCGTTCGCCGGCCTTGCGGAAAATGCGCGCCGTGCGATCGGGGGCGGAGCGACTTCTGCCTCACCGGCGAGTATCTCGAATACGGGATCACGCGCCTCGACGGGTTTGCCAGGCCCGCCATCGCTCTTCCGGCACATATGGTGGTCCCTGTCGAGGACTCATTGGTCACGATGGCGGTCCTCGCCGAACCTCTGTCGATCGTCGAGAAGGCTCTCGAGCAGGCGCGTTATGTACTCATGAGAATTCCCGGTCTGCTGGGCGACGAACCGTTATGGGGAACGGGTCACTCCGCGCTCGTAGCCGGGGCGGGCCCTATCGGGCTTCTCTCCACTTATCTGCTGACGCAGCAAGGTTTCGAGGTGGAGGTGATCGATGTTCGCCCGCCCGACGGCCTTGCCCCTTCGCTCGTCGCCGCTGCGGGAGCAACCTACGCGCAGGTCAGAAGGGATCGGCCAGATCTGGCCGCCGCCGAGCGCAGGCCCGCGCAACTCGTGATCGAGGCAACCGGCGACCCGGTCCTTGCATTCGAATTGCTACGAACGCTCAGGCCCGGCGGAGTACTTGTGTGGATAGGTGTCGGCGATCCCAAGTGCAGGGCTGCCATCGATGCTGGATCGTCCGTCCTGCGAGCAGTCCTCGGGCACCAGGCGGTGGTCGCGACCATAAATTCCGCCCGGGTTCACTTCGAACAGGCGGTAAGCGACCTCGCTCTTCTTGCAGAGCGCCCTCGGTTTTCTGAGATGATCACCGCAGTTGTTCCTCCCGAAAATTTTGCCGAAGCGATTTGGCCGACGGGCGACGCAATCAAACAGGTTGTTGCCTTCTCGGATCCGCTTTGATCCTGCCGGCATTACTCGATGTTGACTGCCCCTTCGACTCCGCATACGATTCCCTTGGTTAGGAACCATAACTATGTGGTCTCTTGGTCCACTAGGAGCAATGAATGAGAAGCTGGCCCAAGACCTCCGGAGCGGATCACAGTCTGATGCGAGAGTTGAACCGCTCTCTCGTTCTCGATCTCGTCAAGCAAGAGAGCCCGGCTTCCCGCGCTTCTATCGCCCGCATTTCGACGCTGGCGAAACCTACAGTGTCAACGATCATCGACGAACTACTCAAGGAGGGTCTGGTCCGGGAGATTGGCACCGGGAAACCCACTTCTGAGGGGGGGCGACCTCCCATCCTGCTCGAATTCAACGCGCATTCTCACTACCTTGTCGGGGTACATATAGGTGTGAGTCAGACCACCATCGTGGTTGCCGATGCACGAGGCTCAGAGATAGGAAGAGTTCAGGAGCAGACCTCACGCTTCGAAGCTGCCGAAGCGCTGGCCCGGATCGCAACGACCATAAGGAGCGCGATTGCAGGCGCCGGAGCCTCGATGAAAGCGCTGGCCGCGGTCGGTGTGTGCGTTCCGGGACTAGTCGATCTTCACACCGGGACCTGCCTTCTTGCTCCCAACCTTGGATGGACGGCGGTGCCGGTTGCCGAAATTCTGAAGGATGCTCTCGGAGTGCCGGTGTTCGTACACAACACGACGCAAGCTTCCGCCGTTGCGGAGAACCTCGAGGGCGCGGGCACCGGCGCCAGCGGTTTTGTGTTCCTGTATGCAGGCACCGGCGTAGGCGCGGGAGTAATCAGCGAGGGCCGCCTCTTTCACGGGGCCGACGGATTCGCCGGTGAGATCGGGCATTGCCGCATCCCGGGAGCGAACGAGCAGTGTAACTGCGGAAAGATTGGATGTCTCGAAACTGTCGGGTCCGGTCCGGCGATAGCGCGGTCGGCGGCGGCGGCGATTGCCGCGGGTCGAGAGTCGAGCCTCGCATCTATCGACGAAGGAATCATTTCTCCTGAGCTCGTGTCGGCGGCGGCAGATCTGGGGGACGGGCTTGCACTCGAAGTTCTGGCCGACGCGGGCAGGGCGCTCGGGACCGCCGCGTCTTGGCTGATCAATCTTTTCAACCCCCAGGTCTTGGTGATCGGAGGCGGTCTTGTGGGCGCGGGAAAAGGGCTGATCGAGCCCCTCATCAAGACCGCCCTCGACCTCGCTTTGCCGCAGGCCGCGGAGCGGTTATCGGTAAGGACTTCCCAGCTGGGGCAAGACGCCGAAGCCCGCGGGGCGGTGCTCCTTGCGCTTCAATCCTCCGAGACGTACTACCGCGTGATCTTTCAGAATTGAAGGCGCTCTCGCCCCAATGAAGATCACCCGAGTCAAGACCGCGGTTATCGAGGCCAACTACGATTGGACCATCATTCAGATCGAGGCCGATGATGGGACCCACGGCTTGGGGGAATGTTTTTGCACACCGGGCCTGACGGCTACCATCCGTGCCCTTTCGCTTCTGCTCGAAGGAGAGGACCCGCGCGACATCGACAAATTGACGCGGAGGCTTCGCTTGGCTACCGCTCACGCGGCGTCGGGGGGCGGATCTGTTCACCACGCCATCTCGGGATTGGAGGCAGCGCTGTGGGATCTTAACGCCCGGGCGCTCGGTGTTCCTCTGTGGCGTCTGCTCGGCGGGAAGTTCAGGGAGTCGGTGCGCATCTACGCCGACTGCCACGCGGGAGAGGGTTTGGAGAGTTACTCGTCGGTCCTCGTATCGCGGCGGCCCGGCTGGTCCGAACATGACACCGAAGGAGTCGAGTTTCACTGGGCGCCAGCCGAGCGAGAAGGGGTCTATACGCCCGAAGCTTTCGCGACGCGAGCCCGGCAGATGGCCGATCGTGGATTCACCGCGCTCAAGTTCGATCTGGACCTGCCGCTTCTGCCCGGAGAAGACCTATACGCGCGCAGCATCGCACCCAAGCAGCTCTCCCGGCAGGTGGATCTGGTAAGGGCGGCATGCGAGGCGGTCGCACCGGACGTTGACGTTGCCTTTGATTGCCATTGGCGCTACGCGCCCGCCGACGCTTTGAAACTTGCGCGGGCGCTCGAGGACCTCCCCGTTCTTTGGCTCGAGGACCCAACTCCCCCCGAAGACCTGGACGCGCTCGTGTCGGTGACCTCGCGAACCTCAACGAGGATTGCTACTGGAGAGAACCACTACCTGCTTTCCGGCTTTCTGCCGCTTATCGGTTCCGGTGGCCTCGATGTAGTCGCGCCCGACTTCCAGAAGGTTGGGGGCCTGACGGAGGCTCGCATGATCGCCGCAGTGGCCGACGCGCGCTACCTGCCCATGGCCCCGCACAACATTGCCGGCCCTGTGGGAACGCTCGCGTCGGTTCACGTCTGCGCGTCGATCCCAAACTTCCTTGCGCTCGAGTGGCACGCAGCCGAGGTCCCGTTTTTCGACGATCTTGTGACGGGTATCGAAAAGCCCATCATCAAGAACGGTTACATCTCGGTGCCCGACTCACCGGGCATCGGGGTAGAACTCGACCTCGAGGCTTGTCGTCGTTACGCGCTCCGCGACGAGCCATTCTTCGAATAAGGATTAGTGGAAGATCTTCTGACCACAGATTCGGTTGGCTCTTATCTTGTCGAGCGGGGCCTGATCGAACCGGGGGCCAAGGTCGAATCGGTCGAGTTGGGCGGGGGAATATCAAATGTCGTTATGGCTGTGAAAGCCGGCAACGCGCGGTTCGTCGTCAAACAATCTCTTCCTCGTCTGCGCGTAAAGGACGATTGGCCAGCGAAGAGAGAGCGAGTGGTCACCGAGGCCGAAGCGCTCCGGCTTGCCGGGCAGATTACTCCGGGCGCCGTTCCCGAAGTTCTCGATTGCGATGCGGCATCGTTCGTGGTCACCCTTGCCAAGGCGCCGGAAACCTGGCGGAACTGGAAAACCGTCCTCTTGTCCGGCGAGGCGGACGCATATGTTGCATCGGAACTCGGCCGAGTGCTGGCTGCCTGGCAATCGAGCACAAACGGCTTGCCGGACATCGAAAGCCGATTCAATGACAGCGAGGCCTTTGAACAGTTGCGCGTTGATCCCTACTACCGCACGGTGATGAAGCGCAGGCCCGAAATCGCCGCGATGGTTGGCGAATTCGTGGATGAGATGGCGAAGAGACGGCTCTGCCTCGTGCACGGCGATTATTCACCCAAGAACGTACTGATTGGTGAGAAAGCGATGTGGACTCTCGACTTCGAAGTCGCCCACTTCGGCGACCCTGCTTTCGATGTTGCCTTCATGCTCAACCACCTCTGCCTGAAGGCGATCCACAAGCCAGACCGATTCGATGGGTACCGGTCGTGCGGTCTTTCTTTCTGGAACGCTTACGTCGCAGAAGTTGGTGAGGGATTCGCCGGCTCCGAGAGTTATGTCCTCGGACATCTCGCGTGCCTGATGGCTGCTCGAGTCGACGGCAAGTCCCCGGCGGAGTATCTGTCGGAAAACGAGCGCTCCACCGCCCGAAAGATAGCAATCTCCTGGCTCGCTGAACCTCCTTCCGGAATTGAGGCAGCTTGGACTAACCTGCAGGAAAGACTCCCCCTTTGAAGGCGACGGCGATAACGCAGGTAACAGCCTGGGAGGCGCTCGACTCCCGAGGCAATCCCACGGTCTCGTGCGAAGTCCGGCTTTCCTCGGGTGCGCACGGGGCGGCAACCGTTCCCTCGGGTGCGTCGACCGGTGCCCACGAGGCTGTTGAGTTGCGCGACGGGGGCGACAGATATGCGGGCCTCGGAGTTCGAACTGCTGTGCGCAACGTGAATGAAGTCCTGGGTCGGGCTGTAGCGGGCCTCGACGCCTCTGAACAAGAAGTGATTGACGAGGTGCTTGTCTCTGCGGACGGCACGGCCAACTTGGAGCGTTTGGGGGCAAACGCGGTTCTTGCGCTATCGGTCGCCTCGGCCGTGGCCGCAGCGGATGCTACGGATCGCCCCTTATATATGTACGTTGCTTCCGGTGAAGATCCGCTCCTGCCGATGCCGATGGTGAACATCATTTCTGGAGGGGCGCATGCCGGCGGGGCCGTCGACGTCCAGGACTTGCTGGCGGTTCCGGTCGGAGCGTCGAGCTTCGAAGAGTCGATCGAGTGGGCATGGCGGGTTCGTCGCGCCACCGCGCAAGTTGCTGCCGCACGAGGGCTTAACTCCGCCCTCGTCGCCGACGAGGGCGGGCTCGGGCCCCCAATGTCCTCGAATCGAGCCGCCCTCGAGCTCCTGCTCGAGGGCATCGAAGGCTCCGGGCTGGCAGCTGGCGACCAAGTCGCTATCGCAATCGACGTGGCCGCATCGCAGTTGTTTGCAAATGGCGACTATCGACTCGCCTCAGAGGAGCGCACGCTTAGTGCCCTCGCCCTCATCGAGGAGATCGAAGGCTGGAGCAAAGAATTTCCGATCGTGTCTATCGAAGATCCGCTCGGCGAGGAAGATTGGACCGGGTGGTCGACGGCCACGCAGCGCTTCGGAGAGAGCTTGCAACTAATCGGCGACGATCTTTTTGCGACGAATTTCGAACGCCTTGAGCGCGGGATCAAAACTGGAGTGGCGAACGCGATCCTCGTCAAACCAAATCAAAACGGTACTCTCTCCGGAACACGAATGGTCCTTGAAAGGGCTCGGGGTGCGGGATATGCGACGGTTCTTTCCGCACGGTCTGGAGAGACCGAAGATGCATGGCTCGCGGACCTCGCCGTAGGATGGCGAGCCGGACAGATCAAGGTGGGATCGTTGACAAGATCGGAACGAACCGCAAAGTGGAATCGACTCCTTCGTATCGAGAAGGACCTCGGGGATCGAGCCTCCTTCGCAGGCGGCGAGGTTCTTCGACGGGTGAGCCCCATAACTTGAGGGGGGAGCGCGCATGAAGCTAGTGACTTACGATCAAGCAGGCGAGCCACGCGCTGGCATCATCGATAACGATCTGGTCTTTGAAGCGGGCTCGATCTTCCACCCAGTGCCAGGCGACGTTATCGGCCCGCTCTCGAATATCACTTTGATGGCGCCGGTGCCAAAGCCGGAGAAGATCGTCTGCGTCGGGCTCAACTACCGGGATCATGCTGCAGAGTCGGGGCAGGAGATACCCAAGACACCGATCCTCTTTGCCAAGTTTCCGAACGCGATCGTTGGACCGGGAGCAGCGATTCAGATCCCTCCGATCACCGAGCAGGTCGACTATGAGGCCGAGCTTGGAGTCGTGATCGGCAAGACCGCGAGAGCGGTGAAGGTGGATGAAGCGCTCGATTATGTGCTGGGCTATACGTGCGTAAACGATGTTTCGGCTCGCGACCTTCAGTTCCCAGACGGTCAATGGGTGCGAGGAAAGACTCTGGACACCTTCTGTCCGATCGGACCGTGGATCGTAACCGTAGACGAGATCACCGACCCGCAGACCCTGGGCATCCGTTGCGTCGTCAACGGCGCGGTCCTTCAGGATTCGTCAACCGCGCAGATGGTATTCGGCGTCGCCGAGCTCGTCTCGTTCATCTCTCAAGGGATTACACTCGAGCCCGGAGACATCATCGCGACCGGTACGCCGCCGGGGGTCGGTTTTGCGAGGAGGCCTCCGATCTGGCTTCAACCCGGCGACATCGTTAGGATCGAGATCGACGGCATCGGCATTCTCGAGAATCCGGTAACTGATAGAGGGGACTGATTGGCGAATCACGAGGAGGCGAGGCAAGGAGTAGATGGGCAGATTTGAGGGCCGGACGGCGGTGATCACCGGCGCGGGGTCGGGAATCGGCTTCGAGATGGCGCGACTCTTCCTCGAGGAGGGAGCTGTTGTAGTTGCCGCCGACATCAACCCGGACGGCGTGCCTGCGGGAACGATCGCAGTTGAAACGGACGTCTCCGACGAGCAGCAGGTGCGCTCGATGATCGGCGTCGCCGTTAGCCGCACAGGGCGTGTCGATGTCCTCTGCAACAACGCCGGGATCGGTTCCACGGCCGACGCCCTCTCATGCACCGTCGAGGAATGGGACCGAATGTTCGCAGTCAATGTTCGGGGCGTTTTCCTCGGCACCAAATACGCGCTCTCACACATGTTGGAGCAACGCAAAGGGGCGATCGTCAACACCGCGTCAGCGGCGGGCCTCATCGGCCTCAAAGACCGAGCTCCTTATTGCGCCACGAAGGGCGCGGTTATCACCTTCACCAAGCAGGTGGCAATTCAGTATGCGAACACCGGGGTTAGGTGCAACTGCATCTGCCCCGGAACGGTGGACTCTCCCTGGGTTGCCGGACTGCTTGAAAAGGCCGAGGATCCTGCGGCCGCGCGCGAGGCTCTCATTGCGCGGCAACCATTGGGTCGCCTTGGACAGCCCGTCGAGATCGCGAAGGCCGCGCTGTACCTTGCTTCAGATGATGCCGAGTTTATGACCGGAACTGCTCTTGTGATCGACGGAGGAATCCTCGCCGGATAGCGGCGAACGAGTTCATCGGACAATGATCGAGAAATACGAAGTCGAGGTGATTCTGGATGCAAAAGCGAATCTCGCTGAGGGACCGTTCTGGCATCCTCGTGAAGCGGCGCTTTACTGGGTGAGCATCGAGGCGGGAGAGGTCCACCGGTTCGATCCAGCGAGCGGAGAAGATGAGGTATTTGATGTCGGCCAACCCGTTGGGGCGGCGGCCCCGAGGGCGCGGGGAGGGCTGATCCTGGCTCTGGGGGATGGTTTTGGCTTTCTCGACCTTGATTCGGGGGCCGTGGAGATGGTCGCTTGGGTTGAGACCGATCAGCCTCTGACACGAATGAACGATGGCAAATGCGACCCATCGGGACGCTTTTGGGCCGGCACCATGTCGAGCGACATGACTCCCGGAGGTTCTCTCTACTGTTTGAAAACCGACCTCAGCGTGACTAGGGTGTTGAGCGACATCACCATCTCGAACGGCCTTGACTGGCCGATGGGCGGCCGACGCATGATCTACATCGACTCCATGGCTCACGGGATCGACGTCTTCGACTTCGATCCCGAAAAGCCCGCCCTTTCAAACCGGCGCAGACTCGTAGACATTCCGGAAAGTCAAGGCCTTCCCGATGGGATGACTTTGGATGCCGAAGACCATCTCTGGGTCGCGGTATGGGGCAGCGGAACCCTTCTCAGATATACCCCCAAAGGTGAATTGGCCGCGGTTGTCAAGCTTCCGGCCACAAACGTGACGAGCTGCGCGTTCGGAGGACCCGATCTTTCGGATCTATACATCACGACAGCCCGTCTCAACCTGTCTGACGAGCAACTCCACAGTCAGCCCTACGCCGGAGGGCTGTTTCGCTGCCGGCCTCGGGTGAAGGGTTTGCCAGTCCGCGAATTTAGGGGATGATGCCGGTCTGCGCCGAAGAGAGACTCCTTTCAATGCGTGCACGGTCATTACGACTTCAGGCACTTCTTGATGAATGTCGCGATGTCTCCCTTTGCCGCATCGGCAACCTTTAGCGCCATCAAATCAAACCCATGCGGCGCGCCCGGGTAGATGCGTAACTCGGCCGGGTTCCCTGCGGCGCGCCAGCGCGCCCACATGAAGAGCGAGTCGTCGACGAGCGAATCCATCGACCCCACGATGAAAAGCGCCGGTGGCATCGAGTGAAGGTCTGCGAACATCGGCGAGACGTCAGGGTTCTCATGGACTTCCGCGGTCGCGAAATGGTTCCGCAACCATTCAACGCCTTTAGCCGTCAGCATCCCCTTCGGTGCAAGCCGGACACTTGGAGTCAATCTCAGGTCGTATAGCCCGTAGCGAAGCTCCGCGCCGCGAAACCCTGTGAACTGATGCCGGTCGCGAAGGCGCAGAATAGTCACCGCGGACAGGTGGGCGCCCGCCGATTCCCCTCCGATGACGATGTCGTCGGTACCAAATTCCTTCCGAGCGCTTTCTATTAGCCAGAGGGCCGCAGCCTCGCAGTCGTCGGGCCCAGCCGGATAAGGGTTCTCGGGTGCGAGACGGTACCCGACGCTGACGACCGCAACCGAGGCTTCCTGGGCTCTGGACCAAAGATGGGAATCCTCCATGTCCTGCGCCCCAGCCATCCAACCTCCACCGTGGATGTGAAAGTAGATGCCGTTCACCTCATTGGGCACGAATACTCTTATTGGGATTTTGCCCGCAGGACCCGGGATGACTCGTTCCTGGGCCATCTCGAGTTTGACTATCGGGTTGTTAGGGTTGCTCACTATGCCCTGGCGCATCTGCTCGACCGTGATCTCCTCGAGCGAGGGCAGCAAATCTATCATCGATTGGGTCGTCTTTTGGAGCTCGACGAGCTCTGCATCCCACTTCTCGGCGAACGCCCCGAAGGGGTCTTCGATCACGGTTTCCTAACTCCCTGAGTCGCAGGGTTCTTCTTGGGCCTCAAATCCGAATGTAATCATGATAGACAACTCCGCAGCGGCTGAGTGGGTGCTTCGCAACAGCCGGGTGAGATAGCACGGGCGGCGTCGCAAAACCCTCAGGGTCGCGCTGGCTAAGTGACTGAACCCGCGACATGGGGCCTGGCTGCGGGGAACTGCCTAGGCGCAGCAGGGGTCACGGGGTTCCCTTTCCTGAATAAGCCTCTACGCAAGCGATGTCGGATTGAATTGGTCAGCAAAAAGTCAGCATGCGCTCCGGAAACCACACGAAAGAGCGACTAACAGCGCGAATCGCCGCTAGGCGAATTTCGATAATGACCTGGACATTTACAGAAAACCGCAGGTCAGAGGCTTGGCAAGGTAGCCCTTACAAGGCAGGGGTCAACTGGTTCGAATCCAGTAGCGCCCACGATGCAAAAGACCTGGTCAGAGGCCATATTTTGTGGCGCTCCGGGTCGTAAGAAGATGTGAGTGGTAGGCGTTTGTCAAGGTGCGGCCTCAGAGTCAGACCTGGGCCGAAGGGCGTAGCCCCCGCCTGACCGGGTTATCTGCTGAAGGCCGCGCATGACGTATTGCCGAAGACCGCCTCCCTACATCAGATTCGGTGTGTGGAGTTCGGAGAGTCTTTGCGCGGTCTTCGGATCGAAGCCCGCGGCCCGAAGCCTCCTAACGCGATTGTTTTCCATCGTCGATTGAAGATCGCGAACTGCCTTGGCTCCGGCACGCACCGAGTCCGCTTCGAGGGACCCGGACGCCATGACTGTTAGCGCAGACGTCAACATAGAACTCATGCCGTTCAGGTCTACGAGTTTTGCCGCTCGCGCTTCAACCGATGCGACCAATTCGTCTTTGGCCTCGGGGTTTGACTTCAGCACCCTGCGGATGTGGGTTATGCCGAAATGGACGTGTCTTTGTTCGTCACGGTGGGCAAGTCGAGCGGCGGTCGTTGTGGCCGGGTCGGGACCGTGACGCTCGATGAAACTTAGAAGGTCGAGGAAGGTGCCCTCGCCAAGGACGTTTAGGAGGAGGGCCGCGTTGGTGAAATCACTTTCCTCCATCAAAGTGTGCAAGGACAGTTGTGTTGATGCCAGCGCGTAACCATGCCCCCCTCCCACGAGCGCTCGTTTCGTGAACACCTCGATATGACGCGCCTCGTCGAGGATATGGCTGGCTAGCCAAAGAAGAACGTCGGTATAAGCGGGGTTCACGGTTGGAAGGAAGCGAGCAGGGACATAAAGGGCCACATACTCGTTCTGCGCCACGAAAGTCATTACTTGAGCAACCGCCGATTCCACCTCGTCGGACAGTCCCGCGGCCTGTGCCCAGGGGATGTCGACAGTTGCGTCCCACTGCGAGGCAGTCGCCCTCTCGGTGAGGTCGGCCAGTTCTTCGGCCCAAATGCGATCGCGGGAGTTGAGACGCCAGTCCCACCGAGGTCCCCCTGCCTCGGGGATGGCCCCCAGGGGCACTAACCCGCGGGACGGGTCGGCTTCGGCGGGGGCCTCCGAAACCGAGGCCAGAAGATCGGATGTATGCAGGGCGCCACCTGGGCGAAGCGGAAGGCCTGGCCTCCTCGGAGGTAAGGCAGGTGCAAGGATCGTGGCTAACGAGCCGCGTTTGATCCGAACGACGAAGCGCCCACCCTCCTCACTCGACTGTTTCGACTCGTCGAGAACTTCGTTGCCAGATGCCGAGGACCACAGCGGGATCTCGAGAGCGACCGCCTTGGACGGCGTGCCCACCTCGATAACTTCTCCCGCGGCGGTGCTGTCTAGAATCGCGCCCAGCAGGACCTCGAGGCCTCCACCGAACTCCAGGTGGCCTGCGTCGACTTGCCGAACCGTCATTCCAAATAACCCTGCTCGCTCATCGCCTGAAATAGCGGGGCATAACCCCCTTCTTCACCTTTCACCCAGCGCCGCACTCCTTCCAGATCCATAGCTTGACGCACTGAAGGATCGTCGTAGTCCATCGCGAAGAGCGACTCCTGCCATACCCTCCCGCGATCTTCTTCGAGGCGAGGCAATGCGGTGAAATTGCAATGACAGTAAGAGGGGCTCCGCCACGCGATTTCCAGTCCATGTGTGGCCGGGACGCCTTCGGCGCGCAGGCGAGCCCAGGTCGGTCCGCCGAGGGCGCCCGCATCTGCAACCCCATCAGCGACCGCCCGCAGGACACGGATCTCCGAATCTCCGGTATCACCATGCTTACCGAGATCGGTGTCGAATCGTACGAGTTCACAGTCGCGCTCTGCGTCCAGGCCCTGCTCCTTCAAGTAATGCAAAGGCAGTATCGCCGCGTGACCGGAATCGCGGCTCCCCAGCGCCAGCCGCTTACCTGCGAACGACGGGACATCATCGAAGCCTTCCCCGCGCCGGGTAGCGATGACCGAGGAATAGTCGGCATCAACATCCCGCATCCCCAGCATGCGAGCCTTTCCTGCGACGAGATGCTGAGTGCGTACGTAGGCGGTGTTGGTGTTCCAGGCCACGTCGATCGATTCTGCGAGAAGGCCATCTATCAGGCTTTCGTAATTCGAGAACAAGACGTAGTCGGTAGGAGTGCCCCTTGACGCAAAGTACTCACGAAAAGTCTCCCAGATGGGGACGACCCGCTCGTGATACGCGACGGCGCCGACGATGAGCGGGGCTGGGTCACTCATCACGGCACCGGCAGGCCCGTGAGGGCCTTGCCTATCCAATTGCGAAGGACCGCATTGGTGGGAGCCATCACCGCGCCGGCGCGCGCGTCGCGAAGGAGACGTTCCACCGGCAGCGAAGGCGTATAGCCCCGCCCTCCCGTTATCTCGAGCGCCACATCGGTTGAAGCCGCCGCTGCCTCCGTTGCGACGATCTTCGACTCCATGATCGGCACCAGAGCCCCCTCGTCGCCGGAGTCCCCCAAGCGAGCCGCTTCCGCCACCAGTAGCCTGGCTGCCCGAGTGCGAATGTCGATGTCGGCGAGGCGATGCTGGATGTACTGGATCTCGGCAAGAGAAGTTCCGTCCGGGTAACGGCGATTGCTAGCGTGCTCCGTGGCGACCGCTCCCGCCGAGGCCGCGATACCAACGTTTACTGCGGCGAGGCCCACAAGAAAGAAAGGAGCGACAGCTCCGAACACAAGATCGGCTGCCTTTCCCGGGGCGCCGATGCGGTCGGCTTCGGTGACTTCGACTTCTTCGAGCACCATCTCTATGCTCGTGTTTCCGGCCATGCCAAGGCCTCTCCATTCACCTTCGAATGAGACGCCGGGAGCATTTTTCTCGATCAGATACATGTCGGCCCCCTCCTCGTTTGAACCGACCAGGATCAAATAGAAGTCGGCTTGACCTCCCGACGTGACAAAGCTTTTGCGCCCGGTGATCCGGGTTGCGTCGCCGTGATGATGGACTCTTAGTTCGGGTGAGTAGAAGTGCGCGCCAGTGCCTACTTCGCTGAAAGCGAGGGTACCCAGCGCCGACTCCGAGACCACTCGCCCAAGAATCTCGCCAGCCCGCGAGCCGCCTCCCGCCGCGACGGTTGCAGTGGTGACGGTGTGCATGAGAAAGACCATCCCCGTCGAGGCGCAAGCGCGTCCGAGCGTTTCGCAAGCGTCTGCGACGGCAACAAGACCGCCGCCGGCGCCCCCGGCGGATATGGGAGCTGCGAGTTGCAGGGCGCCGACTTCGGCGAGCGCTGTCAGTCCAGATTTGGGGAAAGAGCGGGTGCGATCTACGCGGGCCGCGTCCTCGAAAATGACGCCTTCTGACACGGCTTTAATCGATTTGAGCAAGTTGGGGAGTTCCATATGACAGCTTCCTTTCGGGTAAACCGATGTCTGATATGCCGCTCGGACCGAGCGGAAAGGGTGTCGGCTCAGCGGTTCGTCATCAGTTCACCTCCCCTTGAAGCTGTTGGAAAACGAGAACGGACTTACTCTTCAGATCGCAGATACCTCGAAGATTCCGCCCATCTGTTTGTTGGCTTCTTCGACCTGCTCGGGATTTCCTACAACGGCGAGGACCGCTCCGTCCTTGTTGATGTAAGTCTCGGCCACGCGTCGGATGTCCGCATCGGTTACCTCGAGGATGCCTTGTTTGAACTTGGACTTGAGCCCGATGGTATAGCCGGCAAGGTCATCGAAGAAGCGGCGGTAGCCCTTTGTGTCGGGGGATTCCAGCGGATCGATCTCGCCGCAAGAAGTAAGGATCGCCTCCTTGAGGTTTTCAGGGTCGATTGTTCCTGCCAGGGCATCTTTGGCCGCTGATTCGAATGTCCCAAACGTCCTCGCGATATGCGGATCGCGGTAGGACGAGAAGGTGAAGAGTCCCGTCTCCGAGCTCAAAGAGGAATTCGAACCGTAGGCGCCACCTTTCTCGCGAATCTCCCGGTGGAGGTAAGTCGACTTCATCAGGTGTCCCAACACCTTAAGGGCCGGCGCATCGGGGTGGGTGAACGTTACGGCAGGGTGAACTTTCACGTTGTAGTTAACGGGCGTCGACGTGGTTCTCGCCTCGTGCTTGAACGTGAGCTCGGGTGTCTGGGGTTTGGCTTGGGGAGCCAGCGCGGGATCTAGGGCCCCCAGGACATCTTCGAGCAGCGATTTGATTTCAGAAAAGTTCTTTTCTTCGCTCGTCACGCAGATTTTAAGTTTGCTGGCCCTGAAGATTTGACCGCGGATCAAGTTGAAATCGGCAATCAGCGCGTCGAGATCTTCCGCCGCTAGTATCCCAAGCTCTCGCATGAGGACTATCTGAGGGATCCCTGAAAGTCTCTCTTGAATCTTTGACACCGCCTTGAGCTTTGAAGCTGCAATCAGGCCCGCATAGGTCATCCCCGCATGAGCGATACTCGCCTCCCGTTGGGCCTTTTGCTGGGCAATCAGTTCCTTCAAACTCTGCGGTTCGAACTTTGCGTCCGAAATGATGTCTTTCAATAGGCCCAGGAAGGGAGCATGATTCCTCGCCAGAGCCTTTCCGCCGATCGAGAACGCGGAGTTGAAGGCGTCGTGTTCGCCGGCGAGCGCTCTTACGCTAGGGTGGGCACCTATTCCGCCCGTATACGAGGCCATTCGTTTTGCAACTTTCATATAGTCGTCCGCAGCCGCGCCGACGCGAGTCAAAGCGAAGGAAAACAAGGGAAGCAAGTCTTTCAGTCTTTCATCGAGCCCGCTGAAGTCTGCCGCGAAGTTCACGTAAGTAAGCCCGTTAGTGGGCTGAGGAAACCAGCCAATGGTGGCTCCGCCAAGCTGTTCTATCGTGTGGGGAACGTCCTCGAACTCCATCGGTACGTCGGCGAGTTCCAGCGTCGGCAACACCGACAAGTCTTGCTTTCTCTCCTGCCTCTGCTTCAAGGATTCTGCCCGAGTGACGATCCTTTTCTTGTCCTCATCGGTCAAAGCCTTCTCAATTTGGGCGAGCCGTTCTAGTTCGACCTGCTTATCCTTTTCGTCTTTGTCCTGATCGGGCGTCAGCAGGATTCGCGCTCTGTGGTTGTTGTTCAAAAGATGCTTGAGAATGAGATTCTCAAAATACCCGCCCGACTCACGTTCCTTTTGAAGGCGAGCAATGTCCTTGTCGAACTGAAGCGAGCTATAGGGGTCGCCTCCAAAGACATAGGCGCCGGAAATAGCGAAGAAGGTTCGCAGAGAATAGGGCCAGCCCGCGTTGGAGACTTCCCGATCCGAGATTTCCAGCTGATGGATGGCGGCATCCACTTGCTCTTGATCCAGACCATCGTCGACGAGCTTTTGCAGAGTTTGGAACACAAGCTGTTCGACCTTGTCTGCGTCCTCCGGATTGATTCCCTTCAAGCCGGCACCAAAGACTGCTTCACGGGTGCTCTTTGAAAAGCCGGTTCCATCAGCAAGGGCATCTCCGAGTCCCGAGGTGATCAGGGCGTTGCGAAGTGGAGATGAGGAATTGCTTAGCAGCACTTGACTGAGCACTTCAAGCGAAAGAACCTCGAAGGAGTCGCCGATATGAGATGTCACCCAAGCGGTCAGGACCTGACTTTTCTTTGTCGGGTCCTCCTTCTGCGAAAGCGGGTAAACGGTTTGGAACTCTACGGGGGCACTGAAACGCCTGACATCGGGAATGTCGACATCCACGCTGGTTTTTTCGAACCGTGAGAGTGCCCTGCGCTCGATCTCTTCGAGAACCGATTCCAGCGGGAGATTTCCGTATGTGAAGAAATAGGCGTTGCTGGGGTGATAGTGCTTGGCATGGAAATTCTTTAGTTGTTCCCAAGTGAGATCGGGAATTGCCTGAGGGTCGCCCCCAGAGTTATTCTCGTAAGTCAAGCCGGGGAATAGCGCTTGGCCGATAGCCTTGCCCATGATTGATCCTGCAGAGGCCATCGCCCCCTTCATCTCATTGAAAACAACTCCCTTGAAGCGAAGGCCGGAATCAGGATCGTCTGGGATCTCGAATTCGAGACGATGCCCCTCTTGATTGAATGCTTCCTCGTCGATCCGAGGGAAGAACACCGCGTCGAGGTACACGGACAAAAGGTTGAAGAAGTCTTTGGTGTTGCGTGTAGAAAATGGATAGAAGGTGGAGGAACTCGAGGTCATGGCATTCATGAACGTCTTCAGAGATCGTGGAAGCATCGAGAAAAACGGGTCTCTCAAGTTGAACCTCTCCGATCCGCTGAGCGCCACGTGCTCCAAGATGTGGGCAACTCCGGTGGAGTCCTGTGGCACAGTCGGAAGGAGAACCACGAAGGTGTTGTTGTCATCGGGCGCGGCTATATGAATGTGCCGGGCCCCCGTTTTCTGGTGCGTGAGTTCGTAGTAGGTACCGTCGAGATGTTCGAGAGACTCTTTGCGAACAACCGCATAGCCGCCGAGTGTCTGTCCAACCTCATAACTTGATGTGCTGTTTTTCATGCGAGTTCCCTCCTAGAAGTGATGCCAAAGGGCCGACAGGTTGGGCCAATTGATATATCTATCAGCATACTGTTTACTTCGTGATGCGGTCAAACCGCCAAGTTGAGATTAACGGAAACTCGGAAATGCCCAGGAGAGGCTATTGCTTGACACTCTGATTGAAATATCATAAGGTTGCATTATGTCGCGAATACCACATCTAGAACCTTCGCTAACCCTGGGCGTTTATAAGGCACTCAAGCGAGACATTATCGAGTGCTTGTTCAAGCCGGGGGAGTCGCTCCATGAGAACACTCTGGCCGAGAAGTACAAGGTGAGCAAGACTCCTGTCCGTGAGGCACTCAATATGCTCAGGCACGAGGGGTACGTCCAAGCCCAGGCGCGCCGCGGTTATCTCGTATGGCCGATAAGCCTCAAAGATGTGCAGGATGTCTTCCAGTTGCGTCTAATGGTCGAGCCACCCGCCGCCGCTCTCGCCGCCGAGAGGATCGACGAACCGCAGCTGAGGCAACTTCGCAAACTCTCCGAGATCAAGTACGTCCACGGCGACAGACAGAGCTACCCACGATTCCTTGCCGCAAACCGAGATTTTCATACGGCAGTGGCGAAGGCGTCCGGTAATCAGCGCCTCGCAGAGGTGGTCGAGAGGCTTCTCGAGGAGATGGAGCGCTTCTTCCATCTGGGTCTCGACGTGCGCGATTCGAGCGGCGAGATGGTCCACGAGCATCACGATCTTGTTGACGCCTTGGTCGCGGGGGACTCACAGCTATCAGAGAAGATCATGCGAGAGCAGATAATGGTTTCGCGCAAAAGGGTCATCGAGGCCCTCATCAGCGAACCGTCGGCAATGGCCGCAAGCACGCTGCAGGTAAAGTGACGATTGCTTCTTCTAGAACCCAGGCGTTGGGTTCGGAACCCGTCCTTCGTGACCCCTTTGTAGGCGTCGACGTAAAGGTCCCAATTTTCGGGGGTCGCGAAGTGCCGTACATCAACTTCGACAACGCCGCCAGCACACCCCCTCTTCGCAGTGTGCAGAAGGTCCTTGCGGATTTCGGGAGTTGGTATTCGAGCGTCCATAGAGGGAGCGGCTACAAATCCCGGTTGTCGACCGAAGCATACGAAGAGGCCAGGCGCGTGGTTGCATCATTTGTTGGCGCCGATGAGTCGCACCAGACCGTCATCTTCGTCAAGAACACGACCGAAGCAGCCAACAAAGTTGCCCGCAAGCTCGCGCTGATCGACGGACGCCCGATACTCACGACACTGCTGGAGCATCACTCTAACCTCCTGCCATGGCGTCACCGCAATGTTGCTGTGCTGACAGGGGTCGGGGACGATGGCCGGCTCGACCTCGAAGCGCTCGAGAGGGCTTTGCGGGAAGAGGCCGGGCGTATCGCCCTTGTAGCAGTAACCGGAGCGTCCAACGTCACCGGCTATATGCCACCGATTCATTCCGTTGCCGAGATCGCTCATCGACACGGGGCGCGCATCTTTGTTGACGCAGCCCAGCTCGCTCCTCACTATCCGATCGACATCAGGCCACACGATGATCCGGGTCACCTCGACTTTGTGGCGTTCTCCGCCCACAAGATGTACGCGCCGTATGGGTCGGGGGCTCTGGTGGGCCCTCGAGAATTTTTCGAGCAGGGAGAGCCCGATGTGGTGGGCGGCGGGGCCGTCAGCATGGTCACCGAGTCGGAGACGGTCTGGAACTCGGCCCCCGACCGCGAAGAGGCAGGATCTCCCAATGTGATGGGAGCCGTGGCTCTGGCCGTCGCGATCGGAACACTTCAGAGTTGGGGACTCGAGACGATCGTTGAGCACGAGCGCGCGCTTACCCGCCACCTGTTTGACGGTTTGACCTCGCTGGGCGGGGTGTCAATCTACGGTGTCGCCGATAGAGAGGATTTGGGGGACCGTCTTGGAATCTTGACCTTCAACCTCGGCGACAAGCACCATCAGTTCGTCGCAACTGCCCTGAGCTGGGAGTGGGGGATAGGAGTTCGATCGGGATGTTTTTGTGCGCACCCCTATCTACTGTATCTTCTTGGACTCGACGAGGGAGCGATCGCCTCTGCCCGTACCGCCATCCTGAACGGTACTCACGCGGTAGTGCCCGGAGCTTTGAGAGCGAGTTTTGCTCCATACAACACCTTCGAAGAAGTTGACGTGCTGTTGGAAGCGGCCGGGGCGATTCTGCGGGGCGACCTCAGCGATGAATACCAACAAGATGCGGTGAGCGGATCTTTTTCTCCTCGTTCCGGGTGGCCGTCGGTTCCCTCGATCTTCGAGATGGCGGACCTCGATGCGCCACCAGAACTACGCATGGTTTCCGGAAACACCGGCACAATCGGTTCCTGCGGGCGCTAGCAATCTCTAGCCCGATAAAGGCCGCTCTCGCCCAGTCGTCAGCTAACGTGATACTCTCGTTTTTCAAATGACAGTGCGCCTTAGTTGGTATCGTTTTAACCTGGCTCCGAGCGGAGTCGCATTGAGGGCACCCACCCACTAAGACGACTAAGTTCGGAGCCGAGGAGCAGCAATAGCTGCTCCTTTTTTCTTTTCTAGGGAGGTGCGAGATGGTCAGGCAAGTAAAAGTCGGGAACGTTCTCATAGGAAGCGGCAGGGCGGTGATTATCGCCGGCCCCTGTTCTGTCGAGCCGGGTTACGTAAACGTTGCCGAGCGAACCGCTTCGGCCGGCGCCGACATTCTTCGAGCGTTCGTCTACAAGCACAGAACCTCGCCACACTCGTTTCAAGGGATGGGAAACGAGGGGATCAAGCTCGTTCGAGAAGCCAAAGCGCGGACAGGTTTACCGGTCCTTATTGAGCCTCTTTCCACGAAACATGTTGAAGAACTCGCTGAAGTGGCGGACGCTCTTCAGATCGGGTCACGAGGAATGCAGAACGTCGAACTTCTGCGCGCTGTCGGCGAGATCGAGATCCCTGTCATTCTAAAACGCGGGTTGGCGTCCACATACGACGAGTGGCTTTCCGCGACTGAGTACATTGAAGTCGGTGGCAACAGCCAAATAATTCTGTGTGAGCGAGGGATTCGAACCTTCGAAACTCGAACCCGCAACACGCTGGACCTTGCGGCTGTTCCGTACCTTCGGACGGTCTGCGATTACCCAATCATCGTCGATCCGAGCCACGCCTCCGGCAACCGGAATCTGGTTCCGCCTCTCGTAGAAGCTGGATTGGCGATAGGGGCGGATGGAATCGAAGTTGAGGCGCACACTTCTCCCGATGAGGCGCTCAGTGATGCCGCGCAGACGATTGCCATGGATGACTTGGCCCGCGTCTGCTCGCGGCGCGATTGGTACTGGGCGCATTCAACCCATCGCCCCGACTCGTTGGAGGAAAGTCGGGCGCTGATCGATGCGCTCGACGTCGCACTCATCCAACTCGTCGAGAGCAGGATCGCGGTCTCGAAGTCGATAATGACAATCAAAGAGACGGCAGGAATTCCGATTCATCAGCCCGGTCGCGAAGACGGTGTGATTTCCGCGTGGCTCCACGGAGCCCGTCTTCAAACTCCAGTCCAGGCGAGGAAGGTCGCGGAGTCGATCGTCCAAATGTGCCGCGAAGTTCAGCAGCCGCAGGAGCCGAAAGTCAGCACTGGGTTGTAGTCGACATTGGAGGACGTCCGCGGCGGCTACCATGTCGATATGAGTTCCGGGCGGGTCGGGTCGAAAGCTACTGTCGCGAGGCCCCTTGCGACGTTCTACAGGAGATACCCCGGTTTGCTGCTCATGGCTGTCGCTGGTCTCCTCGCCCTGCTGTTGCCAAGTGCCCTGAACGTAGCTACCACTGGACCCACGGCTCTGGCCGAATTCGCACCAGTGCCAGGAACCGGGCAGGGAATTGGCGACTTGTCTGAGCTCGGAGGCACTTTCCCAGGCGGTGGATCATCGAGTGGAATCTCCGCCCAGGCTCCTCATGGGATAGACGCAAGGACGCCACAGCAGAAGCGGAACCAATTGAAGAGATGCGTTGGCAATCCGCCACGACAAACCGAAGATCTCCTGTCTCCTCCATGTGTTGGTTTTTTCGAAGGAGACAACGGAGGGGCGACCGCTAGGGGCGTAACCCGGGATGAGATTACCGTCCTCATTCACTGGGGCAAGGGTTTTGACACCAAGGAGAGTCCCTTCGTCGACTACGGGGCACCGGTCACAGGCAACGAGAACTCCGAAGACCCGGGCGGACGAAAACTTCTCGGCAAGGCTTACGCCAAGTACTTCAACGCTCGGTATCAGACCTACAATCGTTACGTTCATTTCTATGGATTTTCGGGAAGGGCCGGCGATGAATCTGTTACTAGAGCCGACATGGCCCGCATTGATCGTGAACTCAGGCCGTTTGCGGTGGTCAACCCCATCCTCGGAGATCCAACCGTAGTAGCGGACGAGTCGGCCCGCAAGGGAATCGTAGCGGTAACCTACCAGGCTTTTCCGAGAGTCACGTACGAAAGGGCCGCCCCTCATATCTTCAGCTACTCACCCGACCTCGAAGATAGCGCCAGCGTCGCGGCGAGCTACATTTGCAAGAAGTTGGAAGGCCGCGTCGCTGCTCATTCGGGCAACCCCTCTGACCTTGTCGCAAACAGGGTCTTCGGGCTTCTCTACACCAACCGATCGGCGGAACCAACTTATCCCGCCCTCGCCCGGCTCTTGAAGGACGAGTTGGCAGGCCAGTGCGGGGTTGTCGTTGCGGAAGAAAAGGGGGAAGCGGTTCAGGACAATTACCCGAACTCCATTGCAGCACTTCGGCTCGCGGGCGTCACAACCGTGCTTTGGGCGCCGGCATGCAATGACACGTCAATCACCCTGGCCTATGCGCAGGCCCAGGGGTGGCAGCCCGAGTGGTTTCAAATAAAACAAATCTGCAACGGACCCGATAACACGAACTCTTTTCGAACGTTTCCCGCAACTCAGTCCAGTCACATATTTGGAGTTAGCTACGATTACCGTCGAGGGAACTTTGATGATCAATCCTGGTACCGGGCGTACCTAGAGAGCTGCCCGTCGTGCGCGGTTCCCATCACGATCGATCCGCCGCTTGCCTACGACACCCTAGCGATGATGGCCTACGGCATCCAAGCGGCCGGGCCGCGTCTGACTGCAGCTGCCATCAACAAAGGTCTTCACGCAGTGCCTCCCCGGCCAAGCATCAGTCCCTTTGTTCCTGCCTCCTACTTCTCACCCGGAAACTACTCCTGGATCAAGGATGCAAAGGAGATGTGGTGGGACCCGTCCGGGCTTCCTCCCGGCTCCCAGCGCCCGGGCTGCCACCGCCTCCCCAACGATGGGCGCCGGTTCAGATCTGGAGAATGGCTTGAGGGCGATACCGACTTCGACCCGACCGCGGGTCACCCATGTCAGGGCCTAGCGCAAAACATTTGAGCGCCTTGCGTTTGTTTGATATATCTGCAAGAATACCCACGTCTGGTTGTACCTACGGGAAGGGGCTTCACGGAGTTCCCGTCCGTGGCTCCGCGGCAACCGAAAAGGTGCCAGATCGGATAAGGGGGTGACGAAGCCAATCTCACGAGTGCGAAGCCAAAGGCAGTCCAAGGCGATCACTGTCACTTATGGGTCCCGAACTATCGGGCCACGGTGGGATTCCGGCCGGGCGATCACGGCATGTTTCAGGACTTTGCAACGCTTTGGTGGAACGATGTCGCGGTACCCAGCTACGGAGATTCCACTCAGTCTGGCTCTTGGTGCTAAGTCGGGAAGGCAACCCGACACGGGCTTGGGTAATGGCCCACGCCGGACCCTGGGATCTTCGGCCGGGCTCAAACGATGTCGATAAATCCTCGTAAGCGCCAGTCCAAGAGTGTCACCATCGCCTACGCGGCCATTGTTGCGGTTGTTCTACTCGTAGTTGCTGTGATCGCGCTTGTTGTGGTCCCACCATCACCTCCGAGCGTCGCCGAGTTTGCTCCGCAAGCTGTAGATCAGATTGCCCAGGCTCCAGATCAACAATCGAGTCAGTTCGGATCAGGCGGCGGCGCGTGTGCTGCTGGCCAAGTCTGCGAGGGAGGGAGGCCAGATGACGGAGTGATCCTCGCGCCAAGGAAGGTGCTCGAGAAGGCGCGGGTCCGTCGCTGCGTGGGCGATCCTCCACGGCAGATCGAGGATCCGCAATCACCACCCTGCGTCAATTACTGGGAAGGCGACAACGGGGGAGCGACGTACAAGGGCATAACTCGCGACGAGATTCGAATCGCTTTCTTCTCTGGGGGAGCCCCAGAGAAGGAAAGAAACCTTCTCGTGAACTTCTTCAATCGGCGATTCGAGTTCTACGGTCGTAAGCTGCGGCTACTGCAGGGCAAGGGCAAAGGGAACCTTGCGGAGCCAGAGGTCCAACGCGCCCTCGCGGCTGCGGTTGACGAAGAGGTTCGTGCGTTCGCTTCGTTCTCATGGCTTTTTGTCGGGGCAGCCAACACGAATGACGCGCCATTCCTTGACGAATTGGCGCGCCGTAAGATCGTTGGTGTTGCATCGGTTCCGAGTTTTGCAACTGAGCGAAATAACTTTAGTAAGTTCCGCCCCTTCCAATGGAACGTCATGCCAGCGCTCGATGAGCTGCAGGTAAACATAGGTCAGTGGATGTGTCAGAGCCTCGTCGGTAGGAGGGCAGTCTACGGAGGGCCGGATGTGGTGTCACAAACGCGAGCGTTCGGGCTCCTAGCAACCAAGGATGCCGCAGGCGTTCCTGACACGTCGGCGCTCGACGAGTCCTTGGCAGGGTGCGGAAGCAAGGTGTCCAACAAGGTTGAGACGTCATCGGCAGATACCGCCGAACGGCGACAGGCTGCTGTGTTCAGTTTGCGAGCGGCCGGAGTGACAAGCGTCATGTGCTTCTGCGGTTGGAGAGAGAAGGACTCACTTGCTCAGGAAGCGGCGACTGGCGGCTATTTTCCTGAGTGGATCATGGTTCCCATGGGCGGCCAGGATCTCCTTGGGGATGCGTTCGCAGACAAGACGTCCCGTGAACACTCCTTCGGACTGTTCTCACGAAACAAAGTCAACGATCTGGCGGATACTCCCTGGTCCTGGGCGCTCAAAGATGCTGACACCAACTACAAATTTCCGGACACAGTTTGGGTAGAATCCTCCTTTGAGTTCACGTATCGGGTGCTCCTGCTCCTGTCCTCCGGCATCCAAATGGCGGGTCCGAACTTGACTCCCCAGACTTTCGAACAGGGTCTGCTCAATGCCAAGTTTCCGAACCCGGGCTCGGGGGGCTCCCCCTACTATCAGGCCCGCGTCGGATTCGGCCCAAGCGACCACACAATGGTGTCGGACTTGGCGATGGTTTGGTGGGACACGTCGGCGGACAACTTCGAGACGGCAAGCGGGCCCGCGTACAAGGGCGCATTTTGCTATGTAGACCGTGGCGCACGCTTCGGACCAGGAGGATGGCCCGGAGGCGAACCGCGGTTCTTCGATCGTGCCGCGCCGTGTCGATAATAGGCCGGCCACCTGCTTGTGTCCGTTCCCTATTTTTATCATGCTGGTGACCATCCAAGAAACTTTCTTGACCTGTGAGGAGAAAACAAGCTAATGGCGGCAATGTTGGGCGATCCCGTTGAGTTGAGCCTGGCCGCGAGCCGTAAGGGCGGAACCGTCAATGCTGTTCTCGAGGTTCAAGTTGGGCCCGGTTTTCACATCTACTCACCGAATACAGCGGACGGGATTCCCCTCACCGTGGAGTTGCCGAAAGCCGACGGATTTCGGCTAAAGGGCTCGCCGGTATTTCCGGACTCCGCCGACGGTCGTCTTTACGGAACAGTAAAGGTCGAGATTCCCATCACTGGGAAGGCCGGCGACTTGGAGGTTCTTGTCGGATACCAAGCCTGCGACCCCATGATGTGTTACATGCCGGTGAGTGGAAGATCAGTCAAGTGCAAGGTTTCGTAAGCGTAGACCTTTAGTAAGCGTTTAAGACCTCACGGTCGGAAGGAGTCATGGGATGAGCGCAACAAGAACGATCGCCAAAGGGCGCAAGATTGATCTGGCGCGAAACGGAGCAGCAGCAAAGAAGCTTTCCTCACGAGCCGTGAGCAAGAACGGCGCCGTCAGCAAGAACGGCGCTGCGGTTTTGAAGGCTCCCAAGCTTGGCTCCCCGGTTGCAATCAAAGCTGATGGGAAGCCAATTGATGTTGAAGTCGGCCATGCCGCCCCCTTCCTCGCCGATTTCGACGCAAGCGGCAAACCCAAGCTCTTAGTAGGTCAGTTTGGAGAAGGCAAGCTTCGCATCTACGACAACATCGGAACCGCCAAAGCCCCCCGCTTTGATTCAGATTTTGCGT
>CAZCSK010000008.1:0-65398 GCA_964501265.1 uncultured Actinomycetes bacterium | reverse complement strand
CACGCTCGATCCTGCGTTGAAAGCAGCGACTCGATCGCTTCCACCGCTTTGACCGCGTCGTACGGGCGCTCGAGCATGGGGACTGCGGGCTGGAAGAGCTCTCGCATCGACCGCGAGAGCTCTCGCGAACAGGAGATGATGGCCTTAGCGTTGCCCACGCATGAGGGGACGATCCGTGGCTGCCAGTTCTCGTCCACTGAAACGAATACGACCTCGGCCCCATCGGGACGCGGGCAGTGGCCCTCGAACCGGCCGGGACAGTCGTCGTAATAGGTCGGCCCCAGGCACAGTTTTGGTTCCAGACCTTCTGCCAAACAAAGTTGCACCATCTGCATGGCGGTTTCAAGATCGGGTTCGACTATCAGAACCCGCGCCGGTGGCCGCTTCGGGGGTTCGGACGAATCCATCACCAATGTGTCTGCTGTCTCGATCGAGCCGTTCATTCGAATCTCCTGTCCTGACACAAGTGTCGGCCCGCCGGCTAGTCTGGCCTAGTTCCGAAGGACCCCTCTTACAGGGCCCAAACGGCCCTAATTCGAAGAGCGCGCTCGTAGGCAAGAAGGAGGATGCCCAAGGGTCCAATGGCCCCTCGATTTAGGGCCGTAAGACACCTGACCCCGGTCAGTCTTCTGGATAGCCTGAGAGTTCCTCGCCCCGCCAGTCGAGATGCATCGCAAGGCCCGGCTGACGGTACGAGGCATAGCGCAGATCGAGCCGGGATACTCTCGGCTCGATCTGCGTCTACAGGAGAAGAGGTTGTTGGGGGTTCGCCCGGTCTAAGGATCCTTAGAGAAGCTGCGCTTCGACGGCTCTATCGGATTAGGCGGAATAGGTTCGCCATCTCCACCGCGTCGAGCGCGGTTTCTTGGCCCTTGTGTCCGTGGGCGCCGCCAATCCGATCCAAAGCTTGATCAAAATCGTCGGTCGTCAGAACGCCGAAGGTCATGGGAACGCCGGTGGCCAGCGACGCGCTCACTATCCCCTCTTGGGCGGCTTTGGATATGTATGTCCAGTGTTCTGTCTCTCCCCGAATCACGGCACCGAGACAGACGACGGCGTCGATCGTTCTGGTTAAAGCCAGCTTTTGTGCGGCCCCCGGAATCTCGAAGGCCCCAGGGACCGAAATCACTACGACGTTGTCATCGGTGACGTCAGCTTCCTTGAGGGCTTTCAGCGCCCCTTCCAGAAGGCCGCTTGTGATGCGTTCATTGAATCTGCTTACGACGACGCCTATTCGAAGGCCCCGGCCGTCGTGGCTACCGCGTAATTCCTTCAAGTTGACTTCGGGGGGTTCGCAGTTTCTGGCGCGCTCAAGTCGTCTCCGTTGGCCGCTGCTACCCCCCCGAACCCCCCCGAGAGGTCGTCCGCAGCTGTCTCATCCAAGCCTTCGAGGAAGTGCCCGAGGCGGTCGCGCTTGGTCCGAAGATACGCAATGTTCTGCTCCGTGGCCGTGCTTTGAAGTGGAACGCGCTCTGTGATCGACAAGCCATAGCCCTCGACCCCGGCGTACTTCTGGGGGCTGTTAGTGAGAAGACGCATGGATGTGATTCCCAAATCGGCAAGCACCTGCGCCCCAATCCCGTAATCGCGCTGATCGGCAGCAAAGCCCAACTGCTCGTTTGCTTCCACCGTATCGAGGCCCTCCTCCTGAAGTTTGTAAGCCCGAATCTTGTGCATGAGTCCGATACCGCGACCCTCGTGCGCCATGATGTAGAGGACAACTCCCTGCCCTTCTGCATCGATCAGCCGCATCGCCTCGCGCAACTGATAGCCGCAGTCGCACCGGGCGGACTGAAAAACATCTCCAGTGAGACATTGTGAGTGCACCCGCACCAGAACATCCTTCTGCCCCGCGACCTCGCCCTTGACGAAGGCAACATACTCCTGTCCATCGATCTTGGACTGGTAGGCGATACACGTGAAGTCGCCGAACCCGGTGGGCATTGTGGCCGATGCAACTCGCTCGATCAATTTCTCTCGGTGACTTCTGTAGGCAATCAAGTCCTTGATCATTAGTACCTTCAATCCGTGGCGATTGGCGAGCTCTTGGAGCTGTTGAAGGCGCGCCATTTCGCCATTCGAATCCATGATCTCAGCGACAACTCCTACGGGCGCGAAGCCGGCGAGCGTGGCGAGATCGGCGGCGGCTTCGGTGTGGCCCCACCTCTTTAATACTCCACCTTGCGCCACGCGCAGCGGGAAGACATGTCCAGGGCGGACGAAGTCTGATGCGAGACTGGCGGGATCGGCAAGAGCGCGAATCGTTGCGGCCCGGTCGAAGGCGCTGGATCCTGTGTGGCCTGCAATCTTAATGTCAACGGACACCGTGAAGGCCGTGCCGTGCGGCGATGTGTTCTCCGACACCATCATGGGCAGGCCCAATTCGTCAAGCCTGGACTTAGTCATGGGCACACAGATCGGAACACCCGCCTCGCGGGCCATGAAGTTGATCGTCTCGGGCGTGACAGTCTCAGCCGCCATGACGAAATCGCCTTCGTTCTCGCGGCTCTCATCGTCGACTACGATGATCATTCGGCCAAGACGAAGTTCTTCGACGGCTTCTTCGACGGTAGCAAAAGTCATGCTTGATCCTCCTTTCGAGCGCCCAAGAGGCGCTCAACATACTTAGCAATAATGTCGACCTCGATATTGACGGGATCGCCCTGCGCCTTACCGCCGAAGGTCGAAGCGAGCATTGTGTGAGGAATCAGGGCCACCTTGAAGATAGCGCCGTCCAATCCAGAGATAGTCAAGCTCACTCCATCGACCGCGACCGAACCCTTGACCACCAGATAACGAAGGAGATTCGCAGGGACTTCGATCGACACTTCCTGAGATCCTTCGAATCCGATAATCTCGACAATCCTCCCAACGCCGTCGACATGGCCCTGGACTATGTGGCCGCCAAATCGGGCTGAGGCGGCCAATGGGCGTTCGAGATTAACAGTCCGGCCCGCGATCAATTCGCCAAGAGTTGTCCGGCGCATCGTTTCTTCTGAGAGTTCGACGGTGAACCCGCTGGATTCCCAGGAGGTCACCGTGAGGCAGACTCCCTCGACCGCGATCGACTCACCCGGATTGAGCGGCTCGAGGTCTGTTTTGACTGTGAGTGCACGGGCCGAGATCACATCGATCACTCCGATGCTTTCAATAATTCCCGTAAACATCTAGTTCCTCACTGGTTCCGCGATGATGCGCACATCGCCGCCTATCTTTCGCATCGAACGGATCACAAGCGAAGGCGCATCTTCAATCGTCGGAGCCGCCCAACCTTCGAGGATGCCGTTTCCGCCTGCGCTTCCCAGCAGCTTCGGGGCAACGTAGATCACGTATCGGTCGATCAACTCCGCGCGCTGGAAAGCGCCGGCGAGCACGGGGCCGCCTTCGAGTAGCAACGAGACCACTCCCCTGGCCCCCAGCAGTTTCAGTGCCGCTTCGATCGACACTCTTCCATCATCGCCCGGCGCGTATTCGACCTCGGCGCGGCCGTCAACGCTGGCCGCGAAAGACTCTGGCGCGTCGGCCGTGATGACCAGTGTTGGCGCTCCCGGCGAGAGTACGCTCGCGGTCGCAGGTAGTCGCCCCTGCGAGTCGATCACTACTCGGAGCGGCGGCCGGTGGGAACGAACATCCCTGAAGGTCAATGAAGGGTTGTCTGCCAACACGGTTCCGATACCGACGCAAATGGCGTCTGACTTGGCACGCAAACGGTGAACATCGCGCCGGGCCGCTTCGCCGGTGATCCACATGGAACTTCCATCGGTGGCGGAAGTTCTACCGTCCAATGACGCGCCGGCCTTATACGTCACGAACGGCCGGCCCATGGTGCGATGAACTGTGTAGGCGTCGTTGAGTTCGCGAGCCGACGCCTCGAGAATCCCCGTGTCCACCGTTATCCCGGCTCGGCGCAAAGCGTCGATTCCGGTTCCCGAGACTCTCGGATCTGGGTCGGTCATCGCAACGACCACCCGTTCGATTCCGGCTTGGATAAGGGCATCGGAGCACGGCGGAGTGTTTCCAACATGCGCGCATGGTTCGAGATTGACGTAACACGTGGCGCCGCGGGCCGACTCTCCCGCTTGGTCGAGCGCCAGGGTTTCCGCGTGCGCACTCCCGGCCGAGCGGTGCCATCCGGACCCCACGATTCGATGCCCCTGAACGACGATGGCGCCGACCATTGGATTCGGACTCGTCATGCCAGCGCCTTTCGCGGCAAGGCGAAGAGCCCGCTTCATCAACGATTCGTCTTCCGCTTTCGACACTCGCTCTCCCGGTCCTCTTGGTCGCCGGGGCATGCGAACTTAGGCGGCGCGCGGCGCCGCCAAAAGTCTTCTCCCATCCAGTCTGTAACTGTCGGCCCCGGAATAAAGCCGGGTCGGCCCCTCGTTATCGAGAGGTTCGCGGGCTATGACCGCCGGTCCGGAATTTCACCGTGCCCCGAAGACTTCTTACAAAGAGTATGCACCATGAGCGTCAATCGGTTCGTCGGTCGATCGAGTACCAACTCGTTGGCTTTTGTTTGGCGAACTGCTTCATCTCTCCCGCGATCTCGCTGGCTTCGAGGTAGGACGTGAAGGTGTGCGTGACGTTGGTAACGATGCCTATCGAGACTGTCATAGTGGGAAACTGTTGCATGTCCCCGCGACGGTCTTTAACCAGGACGTATCCATGAGCGACATCATCCGGGTCGTAGAGTTCTAGAACCCCTTCTTCGAAGTCTGCAATTATTCTCTTTGCGACCTGCTCAATCTCGGAGGCGCCGCAAATCACCGCAAAATCGTCACCGCCGATGTGTCCGAGGAAGAAACGTCCTTGATCGTTCTCCAGGCCTAACTTCCGCAGAAGCCTCGCCAGCAGTTTAATCGCCTGGTCCCCGTGCCCAAACCCGTACCGATCGTTGAACGCTTTGAAGTTGTCGAGATCGATGTGCATCAGCGCGAAAGGTTCCCCCGACGACACCCGGGCTTCCAGTTCCGACACGATAGCAAAGTTGCCGGGAAAGCCAGTCAGCGGGTTGGCCTCACGCATTCCCTTCGATCGTTTCAATGTCGATTGCACGCGCGCCGTGAGTTCCATCGGGTCAAACGGCTTGAGTATGTAGTCGTCTGCTCCCGCCGCTAGCCCCACGACTTTCTCTGAGGATAGGTTTTTTGCGGTTAGCAAGATTACGGGTATCGTCTCGGTCGCGGAGTCTGCTCTCAAACGACGCAAGATCTCAAATCCATCCGGGCCCGGCATCCGGATGTCGAGGAGTATGAGGTCCGGTATTTCTTCAATCGCAAGTTTCAGTGCTTCTTCCCCATCTCGCGCCGTAATTAGCTCGAACCCTTCGAGTTTTAGAGTCAACTCGACGAACTGACGTACCTGCTCGTCGTCGTCGGCAACAAGGATGGTCTGCTTCACGAGCCCCTCTCTTGAATTGCGATTCTAAGGCTCTTCGCGGCGTTGGCTGGATCGGCCGCTTTGAAGATGGAATTTCCGGCCACAAAGACGTTTGCACCGGCATCACGGGCTAGGGGAGCAGTCGCGGAATCTATGCCCCCGTCAACTTCAACGTCCATCGAAGCGGGTGCGCCGTTTCGTGCCGCTTGGACTTTTCCGAGCATCTCGTGTAAGAACGTTTGGCCCCCGAACCCCGGTCGCACAGTCATGATGAGCGCTAGATCAGCGGCCTCCAGCCAATCGGCCCCATCCGTCCAATCGGTTTCGGGACTGAGAGCCACACCGGCCGACGCCCCGGCGGCGTTTATCAAGCGGCACAAAGCGAGTGGGTCATTCACTGTCTCGACGTGGAAGATGATGCGGTCGGCGCCGGCTTCGATGAATGGTCCGATGAAGAGAGCAGGGCCGGTCACCATGAGATGAACTTCGATAGGCAATCGAGTAGCCGGTCGAATAGATTGCACGACGACTGGGCCCATGGTCAAGTTCGGAACGAAGTGTCCGTCCATGACGTCGACGTGTATCCGTGAAGCATGAGGTTCCACCGCTTTGATTTCATCCCCGAGGCGCGAGAAGTCGGCCGACAGGATTGATGGAGCAATCTCAAGGTTCATTCGAAACACTCACCGCTTTCGATTCGGACTCCTCTTAAAAATTGGCTCGCTGGTAGTCGGTCCTTCCCCTCAAGTTGTAACTCGCTGATCACGAGAACTCCCCCACTTCCGCAGACGACAAGCATCTCATCGGCCCCATGATCACCTTTCGGTGGATGATCACCTTTCGGTGGAACGAAAATCTCACCCGGCTTGCCCGGCGTCGCGGATTGACGCCCCGTGGCCCGATAAATTTTCACACGCCTGTTCCCCAACATGGTCCAGGCCCCGGGTTTTGGGTTGAAGGCTCGGACACGGTTAGAGATTTCGTTAGCCGTTTGCGCCCAGGCGATGCGGGCATCGGATGGTTTGAGGCTGGGGGCTAGAGTCGCCTGGGAGTGATTCTGCGGCACCGGCGTCGAGGTCCCGGCCTCCACCGACTGCAAGGTCTCCATGAGCAGGTTGGCCCCGGTGTGCGCGAGGCGCATCTCCAAACTCCCCGCGGTGTCATCCGTTGTGATCGCCTCTTTGACCTGCGCGAGGATCGGACCAGTGTCGAGTCCTTCGTCCATTTGCATGATCGTGACTCCGGAATGTTCCAACCCCTGGATCAGGGCCCATTGAACGGGCGCTGCGCCTCTGAGTTTGGGAAGCAAGGAGAAATGAACGTTAAGGCAGCCCCGCGGCGGTAGCAAAAGGACATGGAGGGGAAGAATCAACCCATAGGCCGCCACCACGAAGATATCGGCTTCGGGCCAAGCCGGTAGCTGCCCACGTCGTAGCGTTGGCGGCTGAAAGACATCGATTCCGGCCTCCATCGCTGCTTGCTTGATCGGAGATCCTGCAACCTCAAGGCCGCGTCCTCGTGGCCGGTCGGGAGCGGTTACGACGGCAACCACTTCATGATGAGCGGTGAGCGACTCAAGTATGGGAACGGCTGCTTCGGGCGTCCCGAAGAACACGATTCTCACGCCCCGCCCCTGGATAGCGTTTAGAGTCCGCCGGGACTCGTGGTTTGCGCCATCCCACTCAGCATTTGTTCGCGCAACATCCGTCGTGCCTCGCGTTGCAGGTCTCTGGGCAGATGGTCGATGAATAGCACGCCATCGAGGTGATCGATTTCGTGCTGAAAGATGCGCGCAGTCAAGTCGGTTGCCTCTAGAACGACCCTTTGGTCAGACTCGTTGAGCCCCTCGACACGAACCCACTGCGCTCTTCGAACTGGAAAACTTAAGCCCGGCAGTGATAGGCACCCTTCGTCGGATTCGACTTCACCTGACGATTCCAGCAAGCGCGGGTTGGCGAGAGCTCCGGTGTCGTCTTCGTTTTTCCAAACGAAGACCCTGCGCGTAATGCCAATCTGGGGCGCGGCAAGACCGAGGCCCGAAGCCGGCATTGTGTCGGTTAAGTCGCGTATTAACTTGCGGACAGAATCGTCGACCTCCGCGACCTCGGCAGCGCGCTGGCGTAAGACGGGGTCGCCGAAGAGTCGAATCGTAAACGTCGTCATCTCACCATTGCCTTGGATCCATCTCTACGTGGATGTCGCCCTTGTGGAGCGATACGATGCTACCCAATTGGTCGAGGATCGGTTCGAGGTCAGTAACCTTGAGCAGAATCTCGGCCCCTCCCCCTTCGCCCTCAATGGGGCCGAGCACTTCTACGCCCGGCAGACCGCGCAACTGTTCCATCAAATCCTTACCTTCCAAGGTAGGGGGGTTCGGGGGGGTAGCAGCCCCCCTACGTGCGGAACCGCGCGCGCCAGAAGCTGCGAACCCCCCGAAATCAAGTGGGGGGTTCGGGGGGGTAGCAGCCCCCTTACGTACGGACCCCCGCGCGCTAGAAGCTGCTACCCCCCCGAGGTCGACTAGTGCTGAGTTAGTCCGCAAGCGGACCAGCGAGACAAACGGCGGATTTGAAGACTCCTTACGAACTTCCAGTTCGTGGGAGGCGAAGTATCGATAGTCGCCGCGTACCAGTGCCTGGATGACATGGTGGTCTGAGCTTTCAGTTTCCACGACAAGCCGTCCTTTGGGCTGAATGCCGGCGACCAGCGTCGCGAGGCTGTAAAGAATGCTGAACGTGTCCTCCGCCGCGCCAAGGCTCGGACGTTGAAAATAAGTGTCAACCCCCAGGGCGACCGCTAGAGAGACGGGCGGCCGCTGCACCTCGGCAAGCGCAGCCTCAGTTGCAACGATGACATCTGCCTTCAGTGCCTCCACAAGGGCTCCGGGACGCTGGCCCAGGGCGGGGCGATCGGCCCTGCTTATTCGGGCTCCAGGGACGACGCGTTCGAGAAATGCCACCACGGCCTCCGGCCCAAGGCCCGCTTTCGTGCTGTGAGCGCGAGGCAAAAGCACCAGGGATTGCTGCCCGCGCCTTCGGGTTTCGATTATTGCGGCAATTGCGCGGCGAGCCATTCCGGTTCTCGGTGGCCTCACAACCTCGACGATTGGCCAGGCGGCGCGCTCGGTCGTGCGATCGGGTTCCTCCAACTCCCAGCTTGATTCGTGCATGCTTGTCAATGAAGGAGTGCGACTCACCAGCAGCACGGAAGCACCCGTGAACCTGGCCCTTTCGATCGCTACTTCGCGCGCGTCGTAGTAGGGGGTTCGTTGATCCTTGAAAGATCTATCGTCCTCATCGTGAATGATGATATTGCCGAGGTGCAGCGGCGGAACGAAAAGTGAGGCCCGTCCACCCAGCACCACCTTTGCCTTCCCGGTAGCCACATTCCAAATGTTGCGTGAGCGTTCGGCATCGTCGAGGCCGCTGTGAACTATTGCAATGTCGTTCGGGAACTTCGCGGCGAGTGATTCAAGAACCCGCGAGCCCTCTCGCACTTCGGGAACCGCTACGATCGTCCCCTTGCCCTTGTCCAGGCCGGCGGAGATCTCGGCAGAGTAGCGTTCGACGATGTCACCACGAAGGCTCGGGCGCATCACTGTAACGTGTAGCGGTCCGGTGTGTAACTGCGGCGCAGGAGCGTCAAACGCTCCGCGCTGCAGACGCGGCGGAGTGAACAGGGAAAGAAAGGTCGATAAGGGATGGACGTAGCGACGCGCAAGTCGGCGTGCCATCGCAAGCAGCGCCTCATCGAACACCGGACCGCGCCCACTCACCGACGCAATCGGTGACAGATCCTCCGACAGACTCTGACTCGCGTCGAGCGCGACGACCCACCCTCGTGTTCGACGGCCGCGCAGCGGAACCCGGACTATGGACCCGATGACCAGTTTGCCGATGAGTTTTTCAGGGATCTCATATGTCAGCGTACGATCGAGCCCCCACGCGGAGACGTCGACTATTACCTCGGCAGTGAGCGGGCCGACTATACCGGTTATAGGTCCCGGGCCAGTTTGGCCAGTTCTTCGGCCCGGTCGGTGCGCTCCCAGGTGAAGCGCTCTTTGTCGATTCGGCCGAAGTGGCCATAAGCGCTCAACTCTTTGTAGATTGGACGAAGAAGGTCGAGCTGTCTGATTATCGCCGCGGGGCGGAAGTCAAATTGTTCGGCAACCAGAGCCTCCAACTTCTCGGGATCTACCTTGGCGGTGCCGCGATCATCGATATTCACCGAAACGGGATGAGCCACGCCGATGGCGTACGCGATTCGCACTTCGCATCGTTCGACAAGGCCCGAGGCAACGAGGTTCTTGGCGACGTAGCGCGCCATGTATGCACCCGATCGATCCACCTTCGTTGGGTCCTTGCCTGAGAAGCAGCCGCCTCCCTGACTGCACATACCACCGTAAGAGTCGACGATGATCTTTCGGCCCGTTAGGCCCGTGTCGCCCGTCGGCCCACCGATCTCAAAGCGGCCGGTGGGGTTGACCAGAAAGCGGATCTTGTCGGACCAAAGCTCCTCGGGAACGACGGGCTTCACGACGTGTTCCATCAAATCCGGGGATAAGAGCGATTCGATGTCTACTTCGGGCTGATGCTGTGCGGATATCACGATCGTATCGATGCCGACGGGCACGTCGTCCTCGTAGACGACAGTCACCTGGGTCTTGCCGTCGGGCCGAAGGTAGGGCATCTCGCCGTTGCGCCGTTCCTCGGCAAGCCGTTGGGCCAGGCGATGCGCGAGCCAGATGGGGGCGGGCATCAGTTCGGTCTCGAGCCCGCCCTCGCGTGAGGCGTAGCCGAACATCATGCCCTGGTCACCCGCGCCGAGGCGATCGAGTTCGTCGGATCCGCCCTCCCGCTCCTCGAGTGCATGCTCCACGCCCATGGCGATGTCGGGAGACTGCTCCTGAATGGCGACGAGTACACCGCAAGTGTCGCCGTCGAATCCGCTCTTGGCGTCCGTGTATCCCACTTCCTTGATCGCCTCGCGCACTACACTTCTTATGTCGATGTAGGTCTCTGTAGAGATCTCGCCGGCGACGATCGCCTGCCCAGTTGTAACAAGCGTTTCGCAAGCCACACGTGAGTTCGGGTCTTGCGTGATCAACGCATCGAGGATCGCGTCGGAAATCCGGTCAGCCAGTTTGTCGGGGTGACCCTCCGTGACGGACTCAGACGTGAACAGATAGCGGCGTTTCATTACGGGCTCCTTGGCCTAGATGGGAGGTTGCCCGATTATAGGCGGGCGCTCATGCATGTTCAGCGATTAGAACAGGGCGTCGATGATGTTGATTATTCCGGGGCCGATGGTGACGGTGAAGATAGCTGGGAAGATACCGAAGATCAGGGGAAACAAGATCTTGACGGGAGTCTTCGCGGCCTGCTCGCGGGCCCTTTGTCGTCTCTTAAGGCGGACTTGCTCAGCCTGGATTTTTAGTACCTGAGCGATCGCCATCCCCATGATGTCGGCCTGGATCAGGGCCACGATGAAGGCGGACAGCTCGGACACGTCGGTACGGTCCCGAAGCCCGTTTAGCGCGACCCGGCGCGGGACGCCAAGCTCGATCTCTCGCAGAAGGCGCGACAGTTCTTGCGCGAACGGGCCTTTCATGTTCTCTGTGACAATCTCCAGAGCTTGTTCCAATCCAAGTCCAGCTTCGACCGTGATAGCGACCAGGTCGAGGGCTTCGGGAAGGTCCCGCGCAATCTCGCCCTGCCGGGCCTTCGCCCTTGAGTCAAGGATGATGTCGGGCACAAAGGAGGCTAGAAAGGCGAGGATGATCCCCCAGGCCAGGGCCGGAATTCGGCCCGGATTAAAGACGAAACCGAAGAGGAAGCCAGCGACCGCGCTTGCGGCCTTGTACGCGAGTATCCCTTCGACCGACATTGTCGCCTCCATGCCGGCGTATGTGAGTCGCCGGCGAATCAAATCGATTCTTTTGACTGGAGAAAGCCGTCTCACTATCCGGGCAGCGACCTTCAGGAGGGGTTCCACAATGCGGTACGCAAAGCCAACTTGCGGAGTCTCTTCCTGGATCGCCCGTTCCCCGAGAGCCAGTTCGATATGCGTCGGAGCGGCCGTGACGACCTGTCGGGTACGCGCCAAGACGAATCCCACAAGACCGGCCCCAGCGCCGAAAAGCAGTCCCGACAGAATTACAATTTCAGACATCAATCTTGATGATCCTTGACATGATGAAGAAGCCGATGAGCATGAGAGTTCCGGTGATCACAAGCATTGCAATTCCGATCGCCGTTGTAAAAAGCGGAGTTAGATAATCCGGATTTACGATCAAAAGGAATATCGCGAGACCGAAAGGAAGACCACCCAGGATGAACGCCGAAAGCTTCCCTTCTGCTGTGAGCGCTGCCAGTTCGCGTTTGACTTCCTCTCTTCCCCGCATGAAACCGGCAACGATGCGAAGGACGTCGGCAAGTTTGCCGCCGGTGCGTTGCTGCACGATGATCGCCTGAATGGTCCAGTTCAGATCGCGCGATTCAAGCCTTTCGGACATGACTTTCAGTGCCTCGACAATGGGATTGCCGAGGCGCGTGGCCGACAGCACCCTTGCGAACTCCTCAGCCGACGGGTTGTCTGCTTCGGCCACCACCAGTTCCAGGGCCTGAGGTACTCCCGCCCCCGATTCCAGACTCGCGGCCATGAGGTCCAGAACCTCTGGCAACTGACCTTCGAATCTTGACCTGCGGCTTGCGATCGCGCGGCTTACGAATATGTAAGGAGACGCAGCCCCAACGACCGCAAGCAGTACCGCCAACGGCGACGACGTCCCGAGGAATCCTATAAAAGCGCCTACGGCCCCGAGCAGCGCCGAGACCGCCAAAAACTCACCGGCAGTGACGGTCCAATTGCTTCTCTCGATCTTGGACTTCAACTTTTGGAAAAAACTCGCCCTCGCAAAAAGATACTCGGCGGCAAGGCCGGTCCTTGCAAGGAGCTTTTGGATGTCTGCGGACTGATGCTCGGCGGTGCCGGCCTGTTCCATATAGGCAGATTCGAGAAGAACCTTCAGGTTGGACACGCGGCGGCGCTGCTTCAGGCCCTGCGCCAGCCACATTCCGAATAGGCCGGCCGTGACCAGAACCCCAGCGAGCGCGCTCATCGTTTTCTATCTGGCCCTTCTTGCAACCGCGGATGAGGCTCTGCCCCGAAAGATCGTGCTCGGCAACGTACCGCCGCGCTCAGCGATTTTCTCGGCGACTTTCGGCCGCAGACCCGTTGCCTCCAGGAGTTTGCCTCGTCGTGTAAATACCTCCTGCAAAGTGATGGTCTCGCCCTCACGGCCTTGAATCTCGGTAATGCTGGAAAGGACTCTTTGGCCCGTCGGCAGACGCTCGAGGTGCAAAAGAAGTTCCAGAGCGCTGGCGACCTGATCTCTCACGGCCCGGAGCGGCAGTTCAATCCCCGCCATGAGAGTCATCGTTTCGACACGGGCCAAGGCGTCGCGAGGGGAGTTGGCATGGACGGTGGTTATCGAACCCTCGTGACCCGTGTTCATCGCTTGGAGCATGTCCAGGGCCTCCGCCCCACGAACCTCTCCCACGATGATTCGGTCCGGCCTCATCCGCAGGGAGTTGCGAACAAGATCTCGAATTGTCACCTGGCCCGCGCCTTCGATATTGGGTGGGCGAGCCTCGAGCGCAACCACGTGTGGCTGCCCAAGTCGCAACTCCGCGGCATCTTCGATTGTAACGACGCGCTCGGTGTCGGGAATAAAAGATGAAACAACGTTTAGAAGCGTCGTTTTCCCCGAACCCGATCCGCCGCTGATCAGCATGTTGATTTTGGAGCGAACGGCGGCCTCTATGAATACCGCTGCATCAGCGGAGATCGACTCCATGGTGATCATGTCTGCAACCGTGTACGGCACCTCGCGAAACCTTCGCACCGTTAGGACGGGGGCCCGCGTCGCGAGCGGAGGAATGATCGCGTTGATGCGACTGCCGTCGGGAAGACGACCATCGGCCATAGGCGATGCCTCGTCGATGCGGCGTCCGACGCTTGCAAGCATGCGATCGATCACCTGACGATACGCGCCGGGGTTGGGAAACTTGACTTCCGTCGGTTCGATTCTCCCGTTGCGCTCGATCCACACCTCGTCGTAGGAATTACACATCACTTCCGTTACGTCGGGGTCGGCCATGAGCGTCTCGAGGGGACCCCAGCCCAACATGTCCGCCAACAGCGATTCCATGAAGGAATGTCGCTCTTGCGGACCAATGGTGACGCGCGACTGACGAATGAGATCGTCGAGGTGGACCGTGACACGCTGCCGGAGCGTCGACTCATCAACGGCGCCCCGCGAAAGACGTGGGCCCAACTCGGCCACCACAGCGGTTCTAAGCCGGGCCTTCAGGCCATCCATATCCCCCGAATCAGCCGAACGCCGTCCAGTCATGGGAGAGGCCTGACCGGCAGCCGGGGTCAGTTTAATAGCATCCTTTTGCTTGAGACCGGAGTTCTTCTTGGGTTTGGCTTCCTTTTCCTTCTCGCGAGTCAGTCTCTCAGAAAGTTTCATAGCACTCCTTTCGTTCCGATCTTACGCCGCCATCTGGCGAATGGGTTCCAAGACTTTTTCTTCCCTGCGATCTTGGGTGCCTTCATGCGAAGCGCCTCGGACGGAAATACGGCGGCGAAGCTCTTCATTAATTCGACGCCAACATCTGAGCGGGGCGCGAAAGCTACTATCGGCTTTCCGGTATTTAGTGCCCGCGACACTATTCGGGATTGGGGAATGAAACCCACGAATCGATCTGAGAAAGCGCCCTGAATTTCCTTGACGTCCAGGCCAATGTCACTTTCCACCTTGTTTAGGATCAGTTGGATGTGGCTATCCACGACCTGGAGCCGGTGAAGTGTGTCGAGAAACACGCCCAGGTTCTTAAGACTAGGAACATCTGGGGTTGCAAGGACAACCACAAGGTCGCTCCGGTCCAGGACGGTCAGAACTACCTCATTCAGCGAAGGGGGTGTATCAGCAATGATGACCTCATACCGCGGAACAACAACGTCTAAAACGCGGGCCGCATCTGCAGCGCCGATGTAATCGGCGAGTTCTGGATTCTTGGGAGCGGTGAGAACATCGAAACCCAATTCGTGGTGGCACACGAGTTCATCGACATGCTCGGCCAGGGCCTCTACCGGGAGCGGAGTTCCCCTGCTGTCGTAGAGTCCGTCATAGATGGAATACGGGTGTTGCAGACGAAGACCAACGGCAACCTCGCCAAATTGAAGATCGAGGTCGACGATTAAAACCTTGAGGCCCACCGCCGCCAAAGCCCCGGCCAGGTTGCATGCGTAGAAAGTCTTGCCGCTGCCGCCGGTAGGGGAGGCAATGGAAACCAAGACTGGCTCGCGGGGCTGTTTAGCGTCCTCGATGATGGATTCGGAAACATCAACCTCCTCCACCTCGACTTGCTCAAGAGATCGCCACTCGCTTGCCTCCTGGGCGAGGCGATCGAGTTGTTCGACCGCATGCAGGAGGGTCTTGACGGCCTTGGCCTCGCTGAATTTGCCTTGGATGACGTGATTGACGCCGAGGCCCCCCAGCTCGGCTGTGGTTAGAGATCCTCTCGGGACGACTGCGATCAAAAGACTGGCAGGATGCTGAGCGCGCCACGACTGGGAGCGCCGTATTCCGGCGGGCGTGAGTTCTTCGGGTCCCAGCAAAAGGATGTCGGCGGGGCCCGAAGAAGGCCCCAATTCCGTGGGCTCTCCCATAGATCGAACTTGCATCTCTGGACTAACCGACTTTGCAGCTGACTCCGCTACGGAAAGCAAGACTCCCGTGCGGTCAACGACGCCAAGCGATATCACCTGTTGGAGGTAACAACATCGTCCGGCACCACTCCGGTTGGCGTCTTGTGGCCGGCGTTCTGCTTGGACAGCGCAAGATACAGTTCTCCGATCGAAACGGCGTTGACTATTCTTTCAGCCGTAATAGGGTCAACATCCAAGATGGCAATCACTTGGCTTGATCCCGATTCCCGGCTTTGAGCCTGGCGGTTTTGGTTGCCGGAGCCCCCTTCGGTCTGCTCTTCAACCCTAGGTTCGGCTATCGAGACCGCAAGCACCTTGACCCCGGTCACGAACAGCTTGGTGCGGTTCTCCGATTGAGAAGGCTTGCCCTGCTGACCCAGCCCCACCCCGCCTCCCGTTCCCGAGTACGTTACGAAGACATCGACGAAACTGCCAACGCGTACATAACGCGCGACGCCAGGCGAGATGCCGACCTGCACAGCCAAGGCCACGTTCCCCTCCGTCGGCTCCACGGCGCCGACTGTTGCCGGGGATCCGAAATGCGTACGGTTGAGACTCGCGCCTGCAGGAAGTGGCCCCACAAGAACCTGGCCGGCGACCTCGTTAAGATCCTTGATGAAGCCCTCAGGAAGATAGGCCTGCGGAATCTTTCTTAGTTGGGTGTCTTTGTCGAGCGCGATCGAGGGGGTGCCGGCGGCCAGGGCTTTCAGCGCAACAAGCACATCCACAGTCTTCTTTCCGTCCGCGATCCTTTGATCCACACTCCGGCCGTATGCGAATACCAACCCACCTCCGACCAATGCAACAATCAAACCAACCGCTACGGTGACGCTGAGTTTTCTCATTTCTCCCCTATTCCTGCCGTCCCACAGCGGTGACGGTCATCTCAATATCTGAACTCTGCGTTACGCCTATCACATTCATCAGCGCTCCGATGAGCCCCAGGTCGACTGTCTTAATGATTGTGATCGTGATCTGATCGCCCGGAAGGGCCGTTCTGGGATCATTGCCCACAACTACATCAAAGTTGGCCCCAGGATCCGAGGCGCCGATCAGACTATACGCCCGAAAGGCCTCGGCCTCCACATCTTCAACTGAAGGCCTTCTTGTAGCCGAACCAAAACGGGGACGGTCGGGTGCCGCCGTAGCAAATCGTGCTGTGTGCCCGGCCGTCCGTTCGAGGCGAACGCGCTCTTGCATGGCGATAACCAGGGGGACGCTTAGGGCTAGGAGCGAGAAAACCAGAAGATAAACAAAGAGGAACTCCAATGCCGCAAGGCCCGAATCTTCTTCCCGTCGAGCCCGAGTCATTCCCGCATGACCGATGCTGACTGAGACACCACGGCAAGGGCTCCGGCGTTGAATGCGTTTTCCACAAAATCACTCAGGGCGGTGATTGCGGGGAGTCGATAGACAAGAGTCACCGTGACTATGTCTCCCGTACCCAACCCCCTGGCAGTCGGTGCGGAGCTGTTCGAGACCGTGCACTCGGCTTGGATGAAATCGCTACCCGGAAAGGCCAGAAGACGGTTAGGAGAGTCGCAGATCTGGAATTGCGTTGGATAAGGATCGGAGGATGCTTGGCCCAGCCTGATGCTGGCCTCACGCGCCCCAACGCGTGCTTCGTGCTGAGCGAGGGCCGAGTAGACACCTCTCATCCCTGCGATCATCAGCGCCCCGATAAAGAGCAAGATCACCGGTAGGAGGAGGGCAAATTCCAGGGCAACAGTACCTCTTTCGGAGTGGCGAATCCTCATGAATCGGGCCGCACAAGAGTCGCGCGGAATGCTCCAGGGGCGTTAGCGGTGCAGCCAGCGCCAGTAGGCCCTGCAAGGCCAGCCAGATTACCGCCCGATCCCGCCACGCAGACTGGTACAAAGTCGAAGAACGGTGTTCCCACAAAGAGTCGAAGTACCAACGCGTTGGGGTCTGTGGCGGGTGATGGTGCCACTATCTCCAGGGGGGAGGGTTCCCCTTCGGGTGGGTTGGCCACGTCAACGAAGTCGTCGCGAAGCGCGGGCAGAACCCCGCGGCAGGCTGAAGGAAAATCAGGCAACGGGGTGCCGAGCGGACCTACCATGTCGTTGTAGCCATCAATCGCGTCCTCGATTGCGTCAATTCGGTCAAGCACGTCTTCACGCCTTTGGCCGACCACCTCGTTCAAGGGAATCACGTTAGGATCTTGTCCGGGAACGTCGACCGTGACGGTTTGGGTGACGAAAGGGTCTAAGTCGATAACTGTGGACGTGGGGGGAATGCTAGGGAGCACGGGCACCACGACAGCATTTTTGAATCGGCGTCGCGCATGGGAGGTGACCCGGTGTTGGACATCGGTCTCACCGATCAACGATTCCAGAGGGGGGTCCACGCGACGGGTGAATGTCACGCTAATCCCGGGTTTCAGCAAAGCTGGGAGCGAGTCTGCTAGGCCTTTCAATGCAGGGCCCACCGGATTGGTTCCAATGACATTGACACAGGCCCCGAACGCCGTCAGAAAATCGGGATCGACGATATAATTCGCCGAACAAAATGGAGCCTCCGTTCCAAATGCGTCGCCGAGACGGCCATTTCTTTCCAGAGCGGCCTCAGCCTGATCGCAAGCGATCGTGATTGGATTTGGCTTGCCCGGGAGGATCATCTCAATCTGCTCATTGATTGCATCGTTCGGGTTGTTCGGGTCGATGGCGTCGTTGGGGGGCACTTGGTCACAGGGGAGCGGGGGACACGCCCGAACCTGAGCAAAGCTGTTCACATACGTGACGACGAACGCAAGGTCTCCCATCGGGATATTGGCTGCGCCCGCGAGGGCTCCCGCGTCTGCGGCGAGGTTCAATTCGGCTTGGGTGCCGGATCGTATGAATGACGAAGTACTCAGGCCCGCCAAAGGCAGCAACACGAAGAGCGCCAACAACGCGATCAAGATGGCAGTCGCGCCCTCTTCCCGGCCGAGGCGGCTGCTGTAGAACAACTTATGTCTGCGCGGTGTGCCCATCCTTGCTGTCACACTTTCGAATACGTTCGTCCGAGCTTCGGCCGCCGGGTCGTGGCCACGATCGTCCTCTCAGAACAACTTTGCCAATCTAGGTGGTAGCAAAGGTCAGTTAGTCAACTCGGTTAGGATCGTCTGGAACGCATCATTTATTTCCGTACCCAAAAAACCAACAGTCGCGATGATTACGGCTGCTATCAGCGCTACCAAGAGCCCATACTCAACTGCCGTCGCACCTTCTTCGGCGGCGAGACGCTGTCTCAAATGGGTACCAAATCCGCACACCGCGAGCACCACTCGCTCGATCAAATCCATTTCTGTCCCCTTTCGGCGTCCCTGACGCCATATCCAAATCCTTAGTACATAATGCGGCCGCAAAAGAGATACTTGGAATAGTCGATTCTGACTATTCCAATCCCCCAAGTAGAACCTTTAGCCTACCGGAGAACCAAGGCCCCTCTTGGATAATCGACTCTTTCACCTGGAATCTGAAGGGGTGCCTGCCTGGAGCAACCGGGCCACTCGGTCGAGAATCAAATCGGCGAGCAACCGCTTTGGCATCATCGGCAGTTCTTCGGCGCCCAATGCATCGGAGATCACTGCCTGGTTGGTGGGCGCGTCGAATCCAGAGTCGGGTTGGCCAACTAAGTTCGCAATCATCAAATCGGCTTGCTTGGACGCGAGCTTCGCTTTGGCATGGGCGGGGAGGTCCGAGGTTTCTGCGCAGAAGCCCACGAGCGCCCGCAGGCCTGGGAGGCGGCCCTCCGCCCGCATCTGGCCCACCTCTGCCAGGACGTCGACAGTCGCCTCAAGGGCAACCGGTGGGGGGCCTTCGGCCTTCTTCAACTTGCCGCCCGCCGGTGCAACAGGTGCCCAATCGGAAACCGCCGCGGCCATGATGAGGACCTCGGCGCGATCGGCTACCCCGGCGACGGCGTCGCGCATCTCGGCTGCGGTGCTGATCGCGATCACCTCCGCAGCTGCCGGCGGGGTCAGATGACTCGGCCCGGTGATGAGCGTTACCTTTGCTCCCCTTCTTATTGCACTTCGGGCAATTTCGTATCCCATCAGCCCGGACGAGCGATTGCCGATAAACCGCACCGCATCGATGGGCTCTTGCGTGCCCCCAGCGGTGACGATCACATTCACTCCCGACAACTCCTCGCGTTTGCGAAGCTCATCGTCGATCGCCTGCAGAATCGTGGTGGGCTCGGCGAGCCTGCCGACGCCCACATCAGGCCCGGCAAGCGCCCCCGACTCGGGGCCGACGAACGTCACTCCCCGCGCACGCAGCGTATCGATGTTGGACTGCGTAGCCTCATTCTCCCACATCTCGGTGTGCATCGCCGGCGCCATCAAAATTGGACATGCGGCGGAAAGCAGCAGAGCCGACATCAAGTCGTCTGAGATTCCTTGCGCGAATTTGGCCATCGTTTTCGCCGTGGCCGGAGCGATCACAACCAGGTCGGATGTGCGGCCAAGGTCGGTGTGGGGAATCTGGGATGGGGCTTCGTCCGGAAAAAGATCCGTACGGACCGGATTCGCGGTCAAGGTTGAAAAAGTGATAGCACCGACGAAGTTGGTTGCGGATGGCGACATAACGACGCAAACATCCGCCCCCGCTTGCGTCAGTTCCCGCGCCACCTCGACTACTTTGTATGCCGCGATGCCCCCGCAAACTCCGAGGGCGATACGTTTGCCGGCGACGTTGGCAAGCACTACTTGACCCGGGTCTCAACCTCCGGCGGACGGTCCCAGGAAAACTTGCCGGCGCCGATCTCTTCCAGCGCGATCGAAAGCGCCTTGGCGTTCTCGGCGAGACTCGAAACCTGGGGCGGCACAAACTCCCTTACCCCCTGGCCGAGCTGAGCGTAGTAGGCATTGATCTGCCGGGCTCGCTTTGCGGCGAGCACAACCAATGTGTAGCGGCTATCCACCTTGTCGGTGAAGTCTTCAATCTTTGGATATATCAACCGTCTCTCTCTTTCAGTTGGTCCATCAAACTTAACATCTCTTCGACCGCCCGACCGACATCTAAGTTCACGACCACTCCGTCGTAGAGATTCTTACGCCTGAGTTCCTCGTGAGCGTCGGATACCCGGCGGTCCATCGCCTCCTGCGACTCGGTTTTTCGGTCCCGGAGCCGTTGGCGGAGGATCTGCATCGAGGGAGGCTCAACAAATATCAAGAACGCGTCTGGAATGGCCGCTTTGGCCTGGACGGCCCCTTGAACGTCGATCTCCAAAATGACATCCTGGCCGCCGGCGAGTTGACGCTCCACTTCCGCCCGAGGGGTCCCGTAAAAATTGCCGTGGACCTCCGCCCACTCCAGAAACTCTCCCCTCTCGCGCATCAGCGCAAAGTCTCGATTAGATACAAAGTCGTAATGCACGCCGTGTATCTCCATCGAGCGCGCCGGACGGGTTGTAGCTGAAACTGAAAGTTTGATATCTGGCCGTAGAGCGAGGACCCCCTGGATGACGGTGCCTTTACCGGCGCCGGAGGGACCTGAAATGATGAAAAGTCGAGGGCGGGCTATCTTGCACCAAACTCCGCTAGTAGGGCCTTTTTCTGCTTACTGCCGAGACCACGGATGCGCCGCGATTCCGAAATCTCAAGCCTCTCCATGATTTTGCGGGCGCGGATCTTACCAACACCGGGCAACGCTTCAAGGACTGAGGAGACTTTGAGTTTGCCTACGAACTCGTCGTCAGATCGCTCTACCAAAGATGCAAGGTTTGTTCGGCCCGCACGCAGATCCTCCTTGATTGCTGCCCGCTTGCGGCGGGCCTCGGCGGCCTTAGCAAGCGCATCGCGGCGCTGCTGGTCGGTAAGTTGCGGGGGCAGTGGCATTGGGGGGTCGATTATACGGGAGGCAGGAGCATCCCCTAGCGCGGGCCCGCCGCGGTGGACCCCTGGCACGGGGAGTCGGGTTGCTTCAAGTTATGGTCGCCCGAAAGCCACTCTCCTAATCTAAACCTCTGACCCCCGTTGGTCAGTCGATAGCAGCCGAGCCCGGCCTCACCTGGCGCCTGGGCGCTCGCATCCCACCAGATCTCCATGCCGTCCTTTACGTAGGAGAAATTTCCCGGCGAGAAGTAGGCAGCCGGCTTGTACGGTGTCGAACTCCCATTGGGCGGAATCGCATGCATCCCCTTGTCCAGATTCTCAGCGGTGAGACGGGGACCGGCTGCCTGAATACCGTAAAAGAGCATGGCGAGCGAGTCGTAGACGGCCGAAGCCTCGCGATCGGGCTCGGGGCAGCTGGGGCAGGCCTCTCGATAAGCTTGATACCAAGGCTGCTCGACGAACCCCTTGCGCCGATAGTCAAAGCTGACACCGAATGCATGCGACCATTGGGTCGGTTCGAAGTTGCGGGCCGCGGAGTCTGAGTCCGTCGAGTATGTGAAGTTGCTTCCAGCGATGAACCACTCTGGAAACCAGCCTGCTTCAGTCGCACCGGTCGTCGCCTGGCTTATGTTGTCGCTGCCTCCCCCGAACACGATGGCGGTCGTCACCCCCGCCCCCCGCATCCGCGTCGCAGGCGCAGGTCCGACCAATGAAAGGTCTTCGGAGATGGTGACCTTGAGATCGCATTGATTCTGCAGTTGAGCATTCAAGCGCTCTTGGAAGTCCTTATCGAGCCCATAGAAGGCGAATCGGCGAGGGTCGGTCTGGTTGGTGCCCGGGCCCGCATACCTTGCCGCCTGCCCCGCAAGCTTCAAACAGACGTAGCTCGCTACGATGCTGGATTGGTCCTCGTAGTCCGGTTTGAAAGTAATGAGGAAAGGGGCGGACTCCTGTTGACGTTTTCGAAGGACTCCGGGGAATACTGTGGTTAGGATTTTCCGACTCGCGTTTTCCTCATCAAGTGCACTAGTCGCATTCCTGCCGTCCCCGACCTCCGCGAAAGGATTCTTCTTGCTGTCCATCTCGATGGCTGCGGCCTTTGCTTTGGCAGTAGAAGTCCTTGAAGCGTAGAACTGCCACATGTGGACTTTGCGCCCATAAGTCTGGTAGCGCTCGTTGAAGTACCGCATGTAGGCCTTGCACCCAAGGTCTATCGCGCTGTCCTTAAGATCGGGGTCGAGCGCGCAGTCTATGAACTGACCCTCCGGCCCGTTGACGCTGAACAAGACCACGGTGACTTCGCCCCTGGTTACGCCCTTAGTTGTGGCGCCAAAATTGTCACCATCGAAGAAGGCAACGCAGGGCGGCGATAGCGGATCTTCTGTTTGAAGTGGAGGGCTCCCGACACATAGCTTGTGAGAGGGCGGGTTTTGCTTTGGTGCACTTGTTTGCTCGGGTGCTTTTTCGGATTGCGGGCCGGTGAGAGCGGACGGAAGAAGAACTGCCAGCGCCGCAGCCACGGCCAAAAGCGCGAGCGCGACGTATCTCCGGAAATGTCGAATCCCTCTTGTTTTTCCTGTAGTGCTCACCGCTCTAAAATCTTGTCATCGTGATGGGCGGGCTACAAATGCCGGCTACCGGGGGCCGCTGTTGGCACTCCCTTCGCGCACAGCGGGCAATCGTCGGCTGGCCAAGAGACGACATCTAGAGTACTAAGACTTTCAAACCGGACGGGCCACTCTTCGCCTCCGATGGATCGGTCTAACAAAGCGCCGATCCCTGCGAGGTCCCCGGGTGCGGCTAGCGGCAAAATCTCTCGTAAGGATTTTCCCGTCGTAATGATGTCCTCGACCACAAGTACCTTCTCGTCCGGATAGATGAGAAACCCCCGTCGCAGAGTCACTACTCCGCCTTCGCGCTCAGCAAAGATCGACCGGGCACCTAGGGCGTGAGCGGTTGCGAATCCGAGGATTATGCCCCCGACCGCAGGCGCCAGGACGACGTCGATGTTGTCGTCTTGAAACTTTTCCGCAATGGCGTCCCCAAGACGCATCGCAGCTTGGGGCCTCTCGAAGGCCCTGAACTTCTCGACGTAAAAGTCGGAATGCCGCCCCGAACTAAGCACGAAATGCCCCATTGAGATGGCGCCGATTTCCGTCAACAGCGCAATCACTTCATCCGACGTCATAAGGACAACTCCGCAAGAACTCGTTCGACGGCGCGGGCCGGATCCGGGTCTGCAGTTATCGGCCGCCCTACGACGACGTAGTCGGCTCCAGCGTCTCGGGCCTTAGCGGGAGTTCCGACGCGCGCCTGATCCCCCGAATCCACACCTGACGGCCGGACTCCGGGGGTCACCAAAACAATCTCAGAGCCGAGTGTCTCGCGTAACATCGCAGCCTCTTTGGCGGAGCACACCAGCGCGGTGGCGCCAGCCGTCACCGAAAGGCGCGCCAGTCGCATCACCTGATCTTGCGGTGGCCCGTGCTGCCCCACGGCCTCCAGATCGGTTTCCGAAAGACTCGTCAACACCGTTACCGCAGCTATCAGCGGCGAGGGCGAACGAGTTGCGGCGGCGTCCACCGCTACTGCGATCATCGGGGCCCCACCGGACGCATGGACCGTGAACATCCACACTCCCTGCCGGGTCAGCTCCAATGCTGCTGCCCCAACAGTGTTCGGAATGTCGTGGAGCTTGAGATCGCAAAAGATGGGGCCGTGCTGTCCGATCTCCATGATCGCCTCGGGGCCGTAAGAGTTGAAGAGAATCGGGCCCACTTTGAAGGCCGCTACGCGTCCCGACAGTTTGCGCGCGAGGGCCTCGGCTTTGGGAAGATCAGGATCGTCCAGCGCGACGATCAGTCCGGTCGTCCTCATTCCACCTTCACCTGCCCTCGGAGCGCCTCTAGATTTCGCACGCCTTTAGTTTCCAAGAAACGGCCGATCCCCTCTGAGACAGCAACCGTAACGCCGGGGTCGATGAAGTTGGCCGTACCGATCGCCACCGCTGTTGCGCCTGCCATGATGAACTCGATGGCGTCGCGGTGATCCATGATGCCTCCCATTCCGATAATCGGAACATCCGGGAACGCCCGGTGGACTTCGAACACTGCTCTTACCGCGACCGGACGGATGGCCGGTCCCGACAGGCCGCCCATCACCCCCGCGAGTTTTGGCCGAGCCTTTTCTATGTCGATCGCCATTCCGAGAAGTGTATTGATAAGACTCAGTCCGTCGGCTCCTGCATCGAGGGCCGCGCCTGCGATCTCGGTGATGCTCGTGACGTTCGGGGAGAGTTTTGCAAATACCGGAACACCGCTAACCCTTCTGACTGCGCCCACAACGGACGCCGTGGCACTGGGATCATGGGCAAACATGTTGTTGCGGTCGGCCAGGTTCGGGCATGAGATGTTGATTTCAATCGCAATCACACCAGGTGCCTGTCGCAACCATTCCGCCACTTGTATAAACTCCTGGACCGTGTTGCCAGCGATCGAGGCGATCACCGGAACCTTCATTTTATTTAGCCACGGAAGGTCCTCCGCCAGGAAATGCTGCACTCCCTTGTTCTGAAGACCGATCGCGTTCAGCATTCCCGACGGCGTCTCGGCCATACGCGGAGTCGGCTTGCCAGGCCAGGGCTCGATCGTCATCGACTTAACCACAACTGCGCCGATCTTTCGCAGATCAATAAACTCCGACACTTCGCGTCCTGAAGCAAAACAGCCCGATGCGGTCACGACGGGGCTTCGAAGCCGGACTCCGGCCAAGTCTACAGAGATGTCAGCACTCATTGTCAGTTCCCTGGCGGCGCGACTTGGGCAGAAGCCTTGGGCGCATGCGCGTCCCAGGCAATGCGCGCGCCGTTGAACACCGGCCCGTCGACGCACGTCCGTACGTGCATGATGTCGGTCCCTTCGCGGTTCCATATTGGCTGTACGCAAGTCATACAAATCCCAATGCCACAGCCCATAAGAGCCTCGGTTGCAACTTGCACCGGCACGCGCAGTTTGGTGGCGATCCGGCTGACTGCGGCGAGCATCCTGTCGGGGCCGCATGCATAGACCACTTCCGTCCCGCATTTCTCGATCATCTCGGGCAATAGATCGGTGACGAGGCCGTGATGGCCTTCGCTTCCGTCGTCGGTGCAAAACGCCGATGATGCCCCCAACCTCTTCGCGTCGATGGGATTGACCAAACGGCCAGCGTGAGCCGCCCCCCAAAGAACGTCAACTCGTTTCTCGGCAGCTCTCAGCTCCTCAGCAAGAAAAAACAACGGAACGGCGCCTACTCCTCCGCCCACCAACAGACATGACCGCTGCTTGCGTGGGATTGTAAAGCCCCGCCCGATCGGGCCGATGAGGTCGATGGCATCGTGCTGTCGCAGACGAGCCAATGCATCGGAGCCCGGCCCACGTATGTCGAACAAAATTTCGATCGTGGCCGCCCAATCTCCTCTTCTGTTCACGCGGTATATCGAGAACGGCCTTCTTAAGATGAAGTCGCGGCCCGGGTTGGGGCGCAGGTTTACGAACTGACCGGGCTTCGCGGCCTCAGCGATCTCCGGCGCGACGATTGAGAGTACGTGATACTCGTCGCCAAGTTTCTTGTACGAAAACACTTCGCCGAGTTGCTGGATCAAGCGAGGTACTCCTGCAAGCAGCGAACGCTCAGGCCTCCGCGCTGCGCCTCGATCCCCTGCACGGCCGCCTGTATGCCTGCAAGCGTGGTGATACATGGAATGTCTTTTGCGAGAGCGGCCGTCCTAATGTAGTACCCGTCAGAGCGCGCCCCCCGGCCGAACGGTGTATTGACCACAAGATCCACTTCGCCTGCGGTTATCGCTTCGACGATGTTGGGTGATCCTTCTGAATGTTTGCGCACGGACGCAACCGGCACGCCGGATTTCCGCAGAACATCGGCGGTCCCTTCGGTAGCGAGGATCTCAAAACCCAAATCCGACAGGCGTTTCGCGGGAAAGACGATAGCGCGTTTGTCTTTGTCGGCGACCGAAATGAAGACCGTCCCCTTGCCTGGCAACGCAAAACCTCCTCCGGATTGGGCCTTGGCGAACGCGGCGCCCAATTCCCGATCTATGCCCATCACCTCTCCCGTGGACTTCATTTCCGGCCCCAAGATTATGTCGACGCCAGGAAACCGCGCGAATGGAAGCACCGCCTCTTTCACTCCCACGTGATTCAGCTTGTCGATTGACCACCACGGACCCGAGGCGGGCTTGGGTGGCAAGATGGGGGGGCTCGGGGGGGTAGCAGCGGTCCCAGTCACCGACTCCGGCGCGCCAGAAGCTGCGAACCCCCCGGAATCAATTGGGGCCATGTCGACCAACTTTTGGCCCAAAATCGCGCTAACCGCTACTTTCGCCAGAGGAATCCCGGTCACCTTGCCGACGAAAGGCACCGTTCGTGAAGCACGGGGATTGACTTCCAGGCAGTAGATCTCCTCCTCCTTGATTGCAAACTGTACGTTGATCAGACCGACGACTGCGAGGGCTTTCGCCAGACGCTCGGTGGCTTCGGCGATTCTTCGAAGTTTTCCAATACCGATCGAAAACGGCGGCAGCACGCAGGCCGAATCACCGGAGTGGATACCCGCCTCCTCGATGTGCTCCATTATCCCGCCGATATAAACGTCGACTCCGTCGGATACCGCATCCACGTCGACCTCAATCGCGCCCTCCAAGAATCGATCGATGAGCACCGGATGATCGGGTGATACCTGAACTGCATTTTCGATATAGAGGGCGAGCATTTCGTCGTTGTAGACGATTTCCATGGCACGCCCCCCCAGCACGTATGAGGGGCGCACGAGTACCGGATACCCGATCTCGCCAGTTATCTGCAAGGCCTCTTCAGCTGACGACGCAACGCGTCCAGGGGCCTGAGCGATTTCAAGAGCAGAAAGAAGTTCGGTAAACCGTCCCCGATCTTCGGCTGCATCGATCGAGTCCGGCGAAGTTCCGAGAATCTTCACTCCGGCCCGCTCGAGTGGAACGGCAAGTTTTAGGGGAGTCTGGCCGCCGAGTGACACAATCACTCCCAAGGGCTTCTCGCGCTCGACGATGTTCATGACGTCTTCAAATGTCAGCGGCTCGAAGTAGAGGCGCGTTGATATGTCGTAGTCAGTAGAGACCGTCTCCGGATTGCAGTTGATCATGATGGCGTCGTAGCCTGCGGCTCGCACCGCAAGGGCAGCGTGCACGCAGCAGTAGTCGAATTCGAGTCCCTGCCCGATGCGGTTCGGGCCGGAACCGAGTATGACTACACTTTGCCGCTCGGTTGTGAATGTTTCGTCCTCATCCTCGTACGTTGAGTAGTAGTACGGGGTGTAAGCGTCGAACTCGGCCGCGCATGTGTCAACGGTCTTGAAAGTCGGAGTCAGGCCCATCGCAATCCTGTCTCGCCGAATCTGCTGTTCGTCGGAGCCCCTTAACCACCCGATTTGATGGTCCGAGAAGCCCATCCTCTTCGCCTTGCGCATCGCATGGTGGTCTAACTCGGGAGCGGCTCGCAGTTCTTCCTTTGCGGATGCGATTAATTGCATTTGATCGATGAACCACGGATCAACCGATGTCGCCTGAGCCACTCGATCTACGCCGATTCCTCTTCCCAAAGCCTCGTCGATCAGAAACAGCCTGTCTTCCCGAGGGGATTTGAGGCGCTGCAGCAATTCGTCATCAGTTACCCCCCCGAACCCCCCGCGGCCGCCGGCCCCTAACCCGAACCTGTCAATTTCCAGTGAACGGAGTGCCTTTTGAAGGGCCTCAGGGAAGGTCCGTCCGATCGACATGACCTCGCCGACCGATTTCATTTTCGTGGTGAGCAGCGGCTCGGCCTCCGGAAACTTTTCAAACGCCCACCGGGGAATTTTCACCACCACGTAGTCGATAGACGGTTCAAATGAAGCCGGGGTTTTCAAAGTGATGTCGTTGGCTATTTCGTCGAGCGTGTAGCCGATGGCAAGTTTTGCAGCTATTTTCGCAATCGGAAAACCTGTTGCTTTCGAGGCAAGCGCGGAGGAGCGCGACACCCTGGGGTTCATCTCGATCACAACCATCCGACCGGTCGTCGGTTCGACGGCGAACTGGATATTCGACCCACCGGTGTCGACACCTATCTTGCGAATCACTTTTCCGGCAGCATCCCGCATCAACTGGTACTCGCGATCGGTCAAGGTTTGCGCCGGAGCCACGGTTATCGAGTCGCCCGTGTGGACTCCCATAGCGTCGAAGTTTTCGATCGAACAAACGACAACGAAATTGTCCTTGTAGTCCCGCATCACCTCGAGTTCGAACTCTTTCCAACCCTCGATAGATTCCTCGATCAATACCTCGGAAATCGGAGAAAGTTCAAGACCCTCTGCTACTACGGCCTCGAATTCCTGACCGGTGCGGGCAATGCCTGACCCTGAGCCTCCCAGTGTGAATGAAGCCCTGACGACGGCGGGGAGGCCAACCTCGTCGGCGACCTTCCTTGCCTCCTCCAATGAATACGCGAACCCGGAGCGTGGGAGGTCGAGCCCGATGTCGATCATCGCCTCACGAAAGAGCTTTCGATCTTCCGCCATGCGGATGGAGGCGGGCCCGGCGCCGATCAATTCAACCCCGTATGCCTCGAAGATCCCCGCCTCGCTCGCCGCGATGGCGGCATTCAGGGCAGTCTGTCCTCCCAAGGTCGGTAGGCAAGCGCTCGGGCGCTCCACAGCGATTATCTGTTCGATTACACCGGGCGTAATCGGTTCGATGTAGGTTCGGTCGGTCAACTCCGGATCGGTCATGATCGTCGCGGGGTTTGAATTTAGAAGGATCACGCGGATCCCCTCCTCACGAAGCACCTTGCATGCCTGTGTGCCGGAGTAGTCAAACTCACAGGCCTGTCCGATGACGATCGGACCCGACCCGATGATCAATATCGATTGAATGTCACTTCTCTTAGGCAATTACTTGGCGGCCTTTCTAGCTACTCCTTTTGCAGCGGCTTTCTTTTTAACGGCGGTCTTCTTAGCGGTCTGTCGCTTCGATGCCCAACTAACTTTGCCTCTATCTCCTCTACCCAAATGATTCACCCCCTTCCTCTCGTGTTGATTCAAGTCCTTTCGTTGTCGCGAATTCGTGCTCGGACCTGCGCGACCCCGTCCTCCGGGCCGTTTCACGCATTGGGGTCGCGCCTCCCCGTTTCAGCGCCCCCCCGAGCCCCCCCATTAATAGGTTGAATTGTTCGAACAGGTAACGCGAATCGTGGGGGCCGGGGCCCGCTTCCGGGTGGTACTGCACACAGAACGCCGGCTCGTCGAGCATGCGGAACCCCTCCACCGTGTAGTCGTTCAAATTGACGTGAGTTAGTTGCACTCCGCCCCGAGGCGTTTGGACGATAGTGGCCTCGGGCATACCAGCCCCCGGTTTCGCGGCTTCCAACAGGAAATGACTTCCCGAAACCGCGAAGCCGTGGTTTTGAGTGGTGATTTCGATGGCCCCGTCGTCGAGCCTGGCGACTGGATGGTTCGCTCCCCGATGTCCGAAGGGTAGCTTGAATGTCTGCAGACCCAGCGCCAGCCCCATCAACTGATGGCCGAGGCATATACCGAAAATCGGAACGCGGCCGAGGAGCTGGTCGATGGCTCTTACCCCGTAGGAGACGGCTTCAGGATCGCCGGGGCCATTCGACAAGAAGACACCGTTGGGATCGGCGGCAAGAACTTCGCTTGCGGGCGTCGTTGCCGGATAAACCGTAACAGCGCATCCCGATGCGGCGAGCAGCCGAAGGATGTTGTGCTTGATTCCGAAGTCATATGCAGCCACGCGATATCGGGCCTCCCCCGTCGTCGGCCATTCGTACGGCGCCGACGTCGTAACCGCCTTTACATAATCGGCGCCCAGCATTTGCTGCGACTCGGTCACGCGAGACTTCAGTTGGGCCACATCTGAGGCCGTTGAGATTGCGCCGCGCATTGCGCCCTTGTCGCGAATGTGCCGGGTCAGCCGGCGAGTGTCGACCTCGGCGATGCCCGCGATCCCCTGGTCCTTGAGGTACTCGTTAAGGCTCGTGCGCCCTCGCCACGAGGACCAAGCCGCCGCAACATCTCTGACCACGAATCCATTCACCCGCACGGCGGAACTCTCGCCGTCCTCGTCGTTGACGCCATAGTTACCGATGTGCGGGTAGGTCATCGCCACTATTTGGCCTTCGTAGGACGGGTCCGTGAGGACCTCTTGATATCCGGTCATCGAGGTGTTGAATACGACTTCGCCGAAGGCCTCTCGTTCCGCCCCAAACGCCTCGCCGAAAAAGGTTTCTCCGTCTTCGAGTACCAGGACGGCGGGCCTCAAGTCTTCACCGCTTCAAGTAGCATCCCGTCACGCACCACCAGACGCCCCTCAAAGATCGTGTGGAGCACCCTTCCCTTCAGGGTTCGTCCGCTCCAGGGCGAGTTTCTGCTGAGCGATGCGAATTGGGAAGGCTCGACGAGCCACTCAGCTTTTGGATCGAAGACCGTGAGATTCGCCGGAACTCCGACAGACACGGGGCCCCCATGCCCTTCGAGGCCCAAAATGCGAGCCGGCGAAGTGGAGAGCAGCCGCAGGGCCGCAGGAAGATCGATCACCCCTTTGCCGACGACCTCTGTGAGGATCACGGCGAGAGCGGTCTCCAGCCCGAGCATCCCCGGGGGCGCCAACTCAAACTCCGATTCCTTCTCCTCAGCGGAGTGGGGGGCGTGGTCGGTCGCGATCGCATCGATGGTCCCGTCGGCCAGACCAGCGCGAAGAGCCTCGACGTCTTGGCTCGCGCGCAGAGGTGGATTGACCTTGAAGTTCGGGTCGTATGAGCCGACTTCGGCATCCGTAAGAGCAAGATGGTGGGGCGTTACCTCGGCCGTTACCCGAATGCCGCGCTCCTTCGCTTTGCGAATGAGATCGACCGATCCGGCGGTCGACACATGGAGAGCATGAAAGCGGACCCCTGTAAGTTGCGCCAGCATCAGGTCTCGGGCGAGTGCAACCTCCTCTGCCGCGGCGGGGATACCCTTTAGGCCGAGGGCGTCCGATACTTCGCCTTCGTGCATCTGCCCACCTTCGGATAAGGGGTCGTCTTCGCAGTGCTCGGCGCACAAAGCGTCGAATCCCTTGATGTATTCCATGGCCCGCCGCATTAATGAGGCATCTTGAACACCGTGTCCATCGTCGGTGAACATGCGAACTCCGGCGCGAACCAGCTCACCTATGGGCGAGAGTGTCTTGCCCTCGAGCCCCTTGGTGATCGAAGCTGCGGGAACGATCTTGATCAAGCCGACTCGGGCTGCCTGCGAGGAAATCATTTCGGCCACCGAGGTGTTGTCGCAGACAGGGTCGGTGTTGGGCATAGAGCAGATCCCCGTAAAGCCCCCGAGGGCCGCCGCAGCAGATCCGGAAGCAATCGTTTCCTCGTCCTCACGTCCCGGCTCCCGAAGGTGAACGTGCAAGTCGACGAAACCGGGACAGATCACTGAACCCGAAATATCAATCGCGTCCGCGCTGCCGGAAGAAATGCCGACTCCGACCTCCGAGACGAGACCATCGGTGACGGCCACGTCGGCAAGCCCATCGAATCCAGAGGCTGGGTCGATCAATCGCCCACCCTTGAAGACAACGCTACTCATCAATCTTGCCCCAACATCAGATACAGGATGGCAGCGCGTACTGCGATCCCATTGGTCACCTGATCCGTGATGATGGAACGGTCCATGTCTGCGACGTCCGAGGAGATCTCGACGCCACGATTCATGGGGCCTGGGTGCATGATTAGAGCTTCGGGCTTCATCAAGTCAACCCGGCGCCCGTCGAGCCCCCAAAGAGCCGCATACTCTCTAACCGACGGGAACAACTGCTCGTTCTGCCGCTCCTTTTGAACTCTGAGCAAATAGACGACATCAATCTTGGGCAAGACTTGGTCAATGTCCGACAAAATGTCCACGCCCCAGGTTTCGGCCGATGCCGGGATGAGTGTCGGGGGGCCAACGAGAGTTACGTGCGCTCCCATCTTTGTCATCGCCTTAATATTCGAGCGCGCAACGCGCGAGTGAACTACGTCGCCGACCAGTGCAATCCGCAATCCGTCGAGGGTCTTGAATCTTTCTCGGATGCTGTAAACATCCAGCAGGGCTTGCGTAGGGTGCTCGTGGGCCCCGTCGCCGGCGTTGATCACGCTGGCCTCAACCCATTGCGACAGTCTTAAGGGGGCCCCGGCCGATGAATGCCTGACAACGATCGCATCGAGCCCCATCGCTTGAAGCGTCAACGCCGTGTCCTTGAAGGATTCTCCCTTTGTCACGGACGTCTTAGCGTCCGCGGTGAAGTTGACGACGTCCGCCGACAAGCGTTTCGCCGCGAGCTCGAATGAGATGCGAGTGCGCGTTGATGGTTCGTAAAATAGATTGCAAATCGTCCGACCTCGCAGAACCGGGACTTTCTTGATGGTTCGGCCGCCGACCTCAAGAAAGGAATCTGCAGTGGTCATTACGCGCTCGATTTGTTCCACCACAAGTTGGTCAATCGATAGAAGATGTTTGATCATGGCGTAACCACTATCACCGCATCCTCCCCGTCGGTCTCTTGAAGGTGGACATTCACTTCCTGGCCGGGCGCGGTAGGAAGGTTCTTTCCGATGAAGTCCGCCCGGATCGGAAGCTCGCGGTGGCCCCTATCTACAAGGACTGCCAATTGAATATAGCGAGGTCGGCCGAAGTCGACGACGGCATCGATGGCCGCCCTCACCGTCCTGCCCGTGTAGAGAACATCATCAACCAGGACGACGGTCATGTTGTTGAGATCGAACTTTACGTTGGTGCTGAAAATTTCCTGCGGCCTGCGGATGCCGACATCGTCGCGGTAGAACGATACGTCGAGGTCCCCTGTAGGAACCGTCGAACCCTCTATGCCTTCAATTTCGGCTGCTAGGCGGTGAGCGAGGGGAACGCCACGTTTGCGAATCCCAACGAGGGCAAGATCTAACGAGCCCTTGTTGCGCTCGATGATCTCATGGGCCATGCGCCTTATCGCCCTGGTAATGTCATCGACCTCGAGCACCACCTTGGAGTTGCCGACCGGTCGAGGGGAGCCCATCAAAGATTGGTCCCGAATGAAAAAACGCCGGAGCCCGAGCATCCGGCGTTGCGCGTGTTCATGTGGCTCCCTTTCCGGCCTCTCAGGACCAGTCTTAAAGGTTGAGCAGATCGAGAGCTACTTTAACACACCCGCAGGGCTGACCCTCCGTGGTGAAAGTGGTATTCCGTTTAAAGGCACGCGAAATTGAGACCAGGGTTCTAGACCTCGTCAGTCTCCAGGGGTTGGTGATGCCGTTGTTTCGAAAGGGTGCGTTTCTCCCCACCTTTTGAAACTGAATGTCGAAACTGCAAGCCAAGCTACCCCCAATAGCCATCCTCCGATGATGTCGCTCACCCAGTGAACCCCTAGAGAAAGCCGGGAAAACCCGATCGCAAGTGGGAGTAGGACTGCAAGAATGATTCCCGGGATGCGCCAGCGTGGGGCTAGTCGTGGGAGAAAGATCACCATCAGAGCCCCGTACACGATCACGGACGTCATTGAATGACCCGATGGGAAGCTCCATCCTTCACCACTGAATGTTTGGAAGTTGCAGGGCCGTCCCACGTTCGGACGAGGACGATCGACGACACGCTTAACGATTGTGTCGATAAGTCCGCCCCCTACAGAAGAGATCAACAGGTAGGCGATTTCACCCCAGCGTTTGCGGATAGCCAGGTAAATACAAGTACCCCCAATGAGCAGGTAGAACCAAGGAGGCAAGCCCAGGTACACGATGAACTTCGCGGCGACGATGAAGGGGTTGTCGCAACTCAATCTCTCATGCAGAGAGCGAACTATCGATGCGTCTATGCCCCAGGACGACCGCTTGAGTAAGAATCCCACAGCGACGCCGACACCTGACAGAACCGCGATGCCCGCCCCGATCGAATATGCCCATAGCATTGTAGGGTTGCTCTTTTTCACCTTAAGGAGAATGCTAACTTGTGAAAAAGTCCACGCGCCTTCGAACGTTTTTACTTTGGCTCGCGGGTTTCCGCATCCTCCTGGGCATTGCCGCTATTCCGCTGGCGAAGTTTCTGTATTCCGACCACTTCTTGCTGCTGGTTGTGATGCGGCCCACGAAAGAAGTCCTGTTAGCAGGAGCCTACAAAGCACGGGCTACCCAATCTTCGGCTCTTTTACTTCAGATAGTGCTGGCCGCGATCCCGTTGTCGATACTGGGAGTCTGGCATTTCTATTACCTCGGCCGACTTTATGCAACAGAGATCAAGAGCGAGAAGTTACCTGGCATCGTGGGCAGAATCTTACCGCTGAAAAAGATAGCGAAATTGCAAAAAGTGCTCAAGAAGAAAGGCTCGAGGGTCGTATTCTGGGGTCGGCTCGCTGCCTTCCCTTCAGCGCTAGTGGGGGCTGCAGCGGGCTCGTCCAAAGTCAAGGCGAAGCAGTTTCTACCGCCTGATGCAATCGGCGCTCTGGTGGGTATCGCTGAAGTGATGTCGGTCGGCTACTTGTTGGGTGGGTTTTTCAATAAGGACGATCCCAAAACGACCTGGCTAATAACCGGAGTTGGTGTAGTCGTTCTGTTCGGCTTGCTGTTTCTCATCGGCAGGTATCTGAACCGGGAGTCCTAGGTCCCCTCGCCCGGGACATAGACGGTCAAACGTTCCTTGTGTTTTTCAATGAGGAACGAGTCTGAACCATCGAACGTTTCACCGTCGCGTGCCAACCGCAGCGGACCCTCCATTGACCTTATCTCGATTCGTTTCGCGATCCTGGCCTCGTAGACTCGGCTGCGTCCCAGCCGCCCAGTCATAACGGCCAGCACCAAGCGGGTCCTAGACCATGGCTCCGACCCGTTCACGATCCGCAGGTCTAAATCTCCGTCATCGAGTCGCTCGCGCCAACTCGGTGCAAATCCCTGTGGGTGATAACGGCAGTTACCGATGAAGATCATCCAGATTACCTTGGGCACTCCATCGATTTCTACGCGCAGCGGTGTGCCTTTACTCAAAACGGTCACCAGAGCAACGATGACCGCCGGCCACTTGCCGATCCTGCTTTCCAGCCGCTCGCGGGCGTCGACCAGTTCGACATAAGCGCCAGCACTTGCTGTGTTGAGGAAAGGTTTGCCATCGATGAGGCCGACATCCATCGCAGCGGTCTGGCCCTCGATAACCGCCGTCGCAGCGTCTTCGAGAGACGCGATCCCAAGATCGCGCGCCAGGTGGTTCAAAGTGCCTCCTGGCATAGCCACGTATGGCTTGTCGTGTTTCAAGGCCACTTCCGCTCCACAATTGATGGAACCGTCGCCGCCGCAAACTCCCAAGGCATGGCATCGCTGGGCTGCATGTGTCAACTGTTCCTCCAGGTCAGCGTCATCATCCAGTTCGATCACTTCTGCATTGGGAAGCAAGTCCTTGATTTGGGACGTTCCGTTTCGTGACAATGCTGGGCCGGCAGAAGGATTTACAAAGATCACGAGACCGTTGCCATCGACGAGTGGGTTTGTTTTTGCTGCCATGACAGTAGGTCGCATCTGGGCGGTCTCGCGCGGGGCCACCGGCCACCACCGCCGTGTTGTCAGTGCGGCGGTCACTCCCAATGCCGCGCCAACCAAGACGTCGAGCGGGTAATGCACGCCGGCGTAGACCCGCGAGAACCCAGTCGCGGTTGCCAGCACTCCCACCGGCACCGCGAGAGTAGGTAACTCTAAAGCGACACCGGTGGCAAAGGCGGCGGCGGAGGCGGAGTGCCCCGACGGGAATGACGAAGATGCGGGAAGAATGGCCAGTCGGCGCCGCCTTCGACGCTCGTCGTCCGGCCGATGCCTATGTGCAAGATACTTTGCCGGCAAATTCACGATCCCCGATGTGATTGCAAGTGACATGAGTCCTCGAAGAGCGGCTCGCCGGCCAAATCTTCCTCCAAATGTCGCAATTAGTGCCGCCAAGACAATCCATAGTCGCGAGTCATTGGCGGCATGCGTTAGGGGCATAAGAGTCTTGTCGAGAATCGAGGACTCGACCCCCGATAGTCGCCGAAACATCGCAAGATCCCAACGTTGGACCGGTTTCGGAAGATGTCTTCGCTTGCGTTCGCGCATGGCCTCTAAGGCTACCGCTTGGTCTCGCAGGGTGCGAGGGTTTCGAGTAGTGCTATCTTCCCGTCGGTAACGAAAAGATCACCGCCAGCAGAGCGATCGCTTTGAGTGTTGCGGACACGTCGAAGCTCGGAAAAACGAAATAGTCCCGAGTCAACCAACTTCATGGTAAGAAATTCACGTTCTTCGTCCACTTTAGGTCGGATGTGAGATTCCGGGATTAATTGCCACTCCAATCGACCGGAACTGTCGCGCAACGTTGCATTGATTGCCCAAACGTCGCAGCCGTTTTGGAGCGAGACTGGCAGCCTCCAAAATCTGGCGTAATGCCGCGAGAGGCCTTTTTGCGACGGCATTTGCATCGCGAAATCCTGGACCCGCGTATCCAGGAAAGCGCGGGATACGGAGAGCTCCTTCAGGTCTTCTGAGCGGTCAGGATTAATGATGCGCAGAGGCGTCAGATGGAGCGCTCGGGTGTAGCCCAAGTCGCGCAGAGTGCCCTGAAGGTCCCCTTCGGCGCTGGTGAGGAGCAGGTTGACCGGTTCTACCTGGCGGCCCAGAAGCGTCTCGGAGGTCGGTGGAAGCTTCTTCAGCACGGCCGCGAGCTCGGCGACTTTTTCCGGAATAGTTGCAGGAAAGTCAGGGAAAGAGTTACGCGCGCCGTCAAATCCAACTATTAATGCCACGACAATGGCCGCCCCAAGACCGGCGTCGATCCATCCGTGCTTGACTTCCCACTTTTCCGCCGTACGAGGAAGAGCCAATGACAGCGCTAGCACTAGCCCGGTTATGGCCGCTGCCACTAGCCAGCCTCCCACAACATCAGATGTCCAGTGAACACTTAGATATGCACGGCTGTAACCGATGGACAGCCCAAGTGGAAGCAGGATGCCGCTCGCCAACCACGTCCGTTTGAAGCCACACCGGCGGGCCATCACCAAAACTCCCGCGGCGAGTGCGAGCCCTCCGGCGCTGTGCCCACTGGGAAAGCTGTGAGAAGCCTCGAGCAAACTCCCAAATGCCGGGCGCGGCCGTGAGTGAAATGCTTTGAGCGTCGTCACTGCGATACTCGAAAGCGCCGGAATTGCCACCATCAACAACACCGCGCGTCTTGCACCCGCGACCATTGCACCTAGTGCTACGAGGACCAGCATGATCGTCGTTATCCGCCCCCGGCCGATCTCGGTAAGGGCAGACATCACCGGACGTTGGTTGATGGTTTCTTGGGCATGGGCGAGGTCGACGATGCGAAGGTCAAAGCGCGAAATCTCTGAGGTGACAACACTGACTCGCTGTCCGAGCAAGTAGACCGCTATTGCACATACGATCGTCAGCAGGATGGACGCCGTCAGTGCGATGCCGCGCGGTCCCCGCCCGAAACGCCTGCCGATCCAGGTAGTTGGTTGATGGGACCGAACGAACCGCTTGTCGATCTTGGCGACAGCGATCACCGTGGCGATCGCGACCCATGTGCCCAGGATCAATAGGACGTCCGGGGCTGCCAGCAGGTCCGCTTGTAAGAAGGTCGCTGCGGCTGCAAAGAGCATGAGCAGCAAGAGTATGGGGACGCCCACCCACCGCCATTTGTTCCTCAAGTCATTGCTCCTGGTCCACAGTTCTGTCGGGCGTACGAGAAAGCCCGCCCTTCAAGGGCGGGCTTTCGAATCCTACGTGTTAGTTCCTCTGAGGTTCTAGAACGTCTTCAACTTTCCTCTTGGCTGCGTCGACTCCATCCTCAGCTTTGTCGCCGATGCCGTTGATTGTCCGCTTAAGGTCTGCGCCTGCACGGTCGAGCTTGCCCTCGCGCTGCAGTTCCTTGTCATCGGTCAAATCGCCTAGAGCCTCCTTGGCCCTGCCCGCGACTTCGTCGATTCTCTCGCCCATCTAGATGTCCATTCTGTTCGATTGATTCCAATGGATTCATGCCCAGAATCGGCCGGTGCCAAACATCGGCTGATCTCGGTGCCCCGTATCTCGGATGTCCGTCAAATCGGGGGAAGGCCAAAGTAGTTACGGACGGCCAAACGCCGCCCGAGTCATCTGCCTCAGGCGGCGTTTGTCTCTGGACGGCAACGCCCGCTAAGGCGCCGTCGTCGGAGCTGGCTGAGTTGGAGCCGGCTGAGTTGGAGCCGGTTCAGTTTGAGTTGGCTGAGTGGGCTGGGGGGGATTGTTAACGTTGGTGTCACCCTCCGTCGTGTTGTCTATGTTCGTGACGCCGCTGTCGGGGCTGCGGTCGATGACCCAACCGCTAAAAAAGATGGCCCATATCAACACAATTCCCACTATTACCGCAACTACTATCAACAGAGCCGACGAGGATGAGTCTTCGACGACTGTGGTCGTGTTACCAGGCTCGTGAATGTGTGACATTTACTTCTCCTCCTTTAGGCGTTGGGTGAGGACACGGTTTCACGGCCCTCACGCACGTTTTGCTTGGCTTGTTCGGTGGTGATGCCAGCGGCTTCCGCGGCCTTCTGCAGGCGGTCTTCCGTAATCTGATCTGCACCGCCGGTCTTTTTTACTTCATCCATGACGATGTGCTTTTCATCGCCGTGGTCGTCATCGGGTGTACTACATCCGCACGATACACACATAGCTTTCCTCCTTCTCGGTTGGTGACTCCAACTTGTCTTACCCGCGGCTCGATATCTCTAAACATGCAGCACGCGTTATTTCCTCCACGAAAATGGGTAGAACAATCTCAATCCTTCAAGAGGACCCGCGATATGCATAGATCGACAACATTGAAAGGAACTCGACCCAACCCGGCGCGCCCCCTCGTTCCTTCAAGCCACGTCAATCGAGAATGCTCATTTCCCGGGTGCGAGACACCTCTTTCTGTCTACAACCAACGGGACACATGCTACGTACATTGGAACGTCAGGTTTCCGCGAACACGGGGCCGCGCCTAGTCTTCAGGGAAGACCGCTTCCAGGGAGGTCCGATTGGTTACGAATATTGACTACATCGAAGTCCAGAGGCTCGTGAAGGAGGGGGCCCTGCTCGTTGAGGTCCTCGGCGAGGAAGAGTTTGACGCCGAACACATTCCCGGCGCGGTCAATCTCCCGTTGAAGGATCTGAGCGCAAGGAGGGCCCAGGCTCTCGACAAGGCGCGCCCGGTGATTGTCTACTGCTTCGACTACCAGTGAGATTTGAGTCCACGAGCCGCGTGCCGGCTTGAAACTCTCGGGTTCGAGCGCGTTTACGACTTCGTGCCTGGCAAGGCCGGTTGGATGGCCCATGGTCTCCCCACCATTGGGAGTGACTCCGCAACGCCGAGGATCGGACGGCATGTTCGCCAAGTGCCAACATGCAGACTCGGGGACAGTGTCGACGAAGTTAGAAACCGAGCCTTCGATGCTGGATGGGATATGGCACTTGTTGTGAGTGAGGATGGGGTCGTTCTGGGTGCTCTGCGCGATGAGGCGCTGGCCGAAACTCCTCCAGAGGCCTTAGCAGAAGATGTGATGACAGATGGGCCTAGCACCTATCGACCAGATGTCTCGATCGAGGACATGCGTACCCGAATGCGGAAGCACGATTTCCAGACTGCAATCGTGACAGCTGCCGATGGCGTCTTGATCGGCGCGTTCGAGGATGAGGGCCGACCGTGAAGTTTTTTTTGGAGTTTTACGCCTGATCTGGGCGTTTTCGCGGTGGATTGAGTCACAGTTTGATTGGAGCCGGAGAAAAAGGGGCAGAACATAGATTATGACAACCAAAGTGATTGAAACCTCGCTTCCCGCCGATCCGCAGTCCGTGCGGGTGGCTCGTGGCTTGGTCGAAGGGCTTAGGGATCATATTCTTGCGGAGGCGGTCGACGATCTGAAGCTCTTGATTAGTGAGGTCGTGACAAACAGCATCCGGCACGCCGGACTAATTCCGGGTGAGACCGTAGGGGTGAAGATCATCATCCGAAAGGACGTTGTTCGGGCCGAGGTCACCGACTCCGGAAACGGATTCACGCCCGCCACAAGAACCCCCGAAGATTCAGGTACGCGCGGCTGGGGCCTGGAGGTTGTTGAACAGCTCTCTTCGCGTTGGGGTGTCACGAACAACTCCGAGACGACGGTTTGGTTTGAGATTGACCTTGCGGCCTAATTTCACCCGCTAGAGGGGCCCATCGGAACCGACAGACGAAGCCGTGATTGGCTCACGTCCCGTATCCTACGTCTGATGCTAAACCCACCCGGCGCGTGCCCACCCGCATGAGCGCCGTCGTTCTTCGAGTGCCCGCAGAGCCGGCCTTCATCCATTTTCTGCGAACTCATGCCGCGGGACTGGGCGCAATGGCCGGTTTCACAATCGACGCCATCGACGACATACGGCTCGCTGTAGATGAAGCTGCTGCATGCCTTCTTGACCATGCCGGTGACGACGGAACCTTCACGTTAGAAATTTCCCCTAATGAAGGCTTTCTCGAGTTGCGTTTGTCGGTCGATGGTCTCTCCGACTCGTGGCCTCCTGTGGGCATCGCGTCGGAATTGTCTTGGAAAATACTGACTGCTCTAAGTGGCGAGGTCTCGTTCGAAAGCGACGGCGGCAGCCCGGCGATTCGAATGTTCAAGAGTTCCGGCGTTTAGCATTGGGGGAATCTGCAGCGACGGACAAGGAGCTCACGAGGCAACTTTTCGCTCAGTTAAATGAAAAGCCGTCTGTCCGGGACGAACTGGTTCGCCTCCACATGCCGCTGGTGGAGTATCTGGCGAGAAAGTTTCAGGGCAGAGGAGAACCTCTCGACGACCTGATCCAAGTCGGCAGCATTGGCCTCCTGAAGGCGATTGCAGGGTTTGATCTTACGAGGGGCATCGAGTTCTCGACATATGCGACTCCGACGGTACTTGGAGAGATCAAGCGGTACTTCAGGGATCACGGGTGGGCAATTAGGGTTCCCCGCCGCCTTCAGGAGATGGGACTGTCTATATCCAGGGCCGTTCCGGGGATGTCTCAAGAGCTTGGCCGGGCCCCCACGATTCCTGAGATCGCAAAGCAACTCAACACTTCGGAAGAGGAGATCCTGGATGCTATGGAAGCAAGCGGCGCCTACTCCCTGGCTTCCCTGGATACCCCTGCAGCCGAGGACCTAGAAGCGCGCATATCGCGGATGGGTTCCGCAGACGAGTCCATCGAACTCTTCGAAGCCTGGTCGAGCGTAAAGAACCTGTTGGAAAAATTGCCCCGGAGGGAACGACAGGTGCTCCATATGCGATTTGTTGCGGGAAAGACGCAAACCGAGATCGCACGCGACCTCGGAATATCTCAAATGCACGTATCCCGCCTTCTGGCCAAGAGCCTAGCGCTCTTGAGACAGGGGGGTTCGGGGGGGTAGCAGCTCCCCTACGTACGGAACCGCGCGCGCCAGAAGCTGCGAACCCCCTGAAGAAGAGCGGGGGGTACGGGGGGGTAGCAGCCGGAATCAGCGAAAATGTTTGGAATCCTGGTGACTGGGAATAATACTATTGAGAGGTCAAGCCATCGGGCTAAGGCCGAAGGTCAAGGAGAGAATCATGGGTATTGGAGTAGGTATTTTTCTGATGGCCATCGGGGCCATTTTGAAATTTGCGGTGACAGGTAGTTTTCAGGGGATTGACCTAGACGTGATGGGCGTAATCCTTATGATCGTCGGTTCACTCGGGTTGCTTTTGTCGCTGTTGTTTTGGAGCAGCATGGCTCCATTTGGGCGCCGTGAGACGGTAGTGACGACAGAACCAGTAACGCCAGTAACTCACACTCACGTTCAGTAAAGCCCCGAGATAGCACCGCCCGGGTCATTTAGACTTGGGCGGTGCATTTTGCCAATGAGCAGTCAGCTTGACGGGAGTCCTGAAGCGCAGGTCTGCGGCGTTCGCTCGCGAGCGCGAAGCTCGACGGCAAGCGGATCGGGCGCGCCAGATTGCCGTCGGTCGCCTCGATCGCACAGGGGCAGTGATATGGGAAACGGACGGCAACCTCTCCGGATTTAAGTTCGTTAGCGCCGGAGGCGAACAGCTGCTCGGGTATCCACTACAAGACTGGTACTCCGATTCAAAATTCTGGGAAAATCATCTGCACCCGGCTGACAGGGCAGAAATGATTCGTTTGCGGTCGGAGGCGATAACCGATGGCCGGCCCAACGACCTCATCTACCGCATGATCGGCGCCGGGGGGCGCACAGTTTGGGTCCGGGACACTTCCGAGGTCACGCTCAAAAGGAAGGGCTTTCCTGCCCGAATCAACGGCTGGATGGTGGACATTACTCAGGAGCGGCTCACTCAGCTGCGATTGCGGGCGGTGTTCGCGGCTAGCAGAGCGCTTACGAAGTCCAGCCCGGTGTCCGACGCTGCCAATGAGGTCATAGGTACGGTCTGCATCGAGTTGGGTTGGGCTCTTGGAGCCCTCTGGACCATTGATGACGAGGGTGAATTTCTCCGCTGCGTCAAGGTCTGGCGCGAGTCTGAGGAAATGGATGAATTCGCCTCGGTCACCCAACGCTTCGAATTTCGCCGAGGGATCGGCCTGCCCGGCCGGGTCTGGGAGACAGGCGAGCACGCCTGGATTCCGGAACTACGCCAAGATCAAAATTTCCCCCGGGCCCTCTACGCGGACAAGGTGGGCTTGCGTGCGGCGTTCGGCGTACCTGTCCGGTCGGCGGGCAACGTCCTTGGAGTGCTCGAGTTTTTTAATCGTGACGTTGTCGACCGGGACGATGCACTGCTCGAAATGATGGACTCGATCGCACTTCAGATGGGTCAGTTCATTCAAAGGCGCCGGGCCGAGACACGACTAAGGGCCCGCAACGACCGGATGCAGCTCTTAGCCGAAGCCGGTGTCATCCTTGCCAAGTCGATGGACGTTGCCTCAATGCTCAGCAAGATTGGAGACTTGCTTGTGAGCAGCCTCGGCGACTGGTGTGCGATCCAAATGCGGGAGGAGAGCGGGTCGATCTCCAAGGCAATCATCCTTCACAGGGACAAGTCGAAAGCCGAGAACCTAGACCTCCATGGGGAATTCGTAGACAGCATGACTTTCTACGACTCCGAACACAAGGAGATCCTCGCCTTTGGATCTGCATCTCAGATCATCGTGCCCATGCGAGCGCGCGGGCGCATCTTGGGAACGATCACTCTGGGACGGGACGAATCATCGGCCAGGTTCGAAAAGGAAGACTTGGACCTTGCCCAGGAGTTTGCAGACCGTACCGCCTTGGCAGTGGACAACATCCGCCTTCACGAAACTCAGAGGTACATCGCAACCACCTTGCAGGAGAGCCTTCGGCCAAGGTTGGTTGAACGCATCCCAGGGATGGAAGTCACCGTCCGTTACGCGGCCGCCGGCGAAGGAATCGATGTAGGTGGTGACTTCTACGACGTTTTCTCGTATGGGCAGAAGCGTTGGGCGATAGTCATCGGAGATGTCTCCGGCAGAGGGGCCAGAGCCGCTGCCTTGACCCCGCTCATCAGGTACACGGTGCGCGCTGAGGCAATGCAAGAACGCGAACCCAGCCGGATTCTCACTGTGCTCAACGACGCCATGTTGCAGCAAAGCGGTGAGGACCAGTTCTGCACCGTGGCCTATGCACAAATAGATCCAACGGACTTCGGAGCCCGCATCACGACGGTCTGCGCTGGGCATCCCTCTCCGCTGCTTCTACGGGCGAACGGGCAAGTCGAGACTTTGGGGGAACCGGGCACAATGCTCGGAGCCGTGCCGGATATCGAACTAAGAGAACATTCAGCGGACCTCCGTCACGGAGACGCGATCATCCTTTTCACCGACGGCGCGATCGAGGCGCGGCGCGACGGGGAGAACTTTGGAGAGGCCAGGCTCATCGCGCTCTTGGGCGAGTTCGCCGGCCTCGGGGCGGAGTCAATTGTTGAGGGGCTGGAACGGTCGATCGTAGACTATTCTCACGGTTCACTGGCTGACGACCTGGTCCTTTTGGTGGCTAAGGTGACGTTTGACTAATTTGCCATTCCGGTAACATGGCCGGAACACTAATGGAGGTTGGATGGAGATCGGTTTGGAAAGTGAAGTCCTGGACAACTGGACTGTCTTGAAGGTCAAGGGAGAAGTCGACATCTACACCTCTCCCACCTTTCGGGCGGAACTGATCCGGCTGATTGAACAAGGCGGGAACCAGTTGGTGCTGGACCTTCTGGGAGTGGATTTCATGGACTCCAGCGGTCTTTCTGTCCTTATATCCGGAAAAAGACGCACGAATGAGAGCCAGGGGGATCTACGGCTTGTGTGTGTGGACGGGCCGGTTCGAAAGATTCTTAACGTCACCGGCCTCGACAAGATCTTCTCCATCTATTCCTCGGTTCAGGACGCAACCCAGAAGGACTGACCCTATTACATGTTTATAGCAGCCCATTTCTGGGCAATACCCTTTTGAATGCGAGTCATTAACGAGAGGAGATTTTGAGATGGGCGAGAAATTCGACGAAGCCAAGGGCAGGGTGAAGGAAGCCGTGGGCGACCTTACCGACGACGAGGAACTCAAGCGTAGAGGCAAACTGGACCGCGCGGGGGCCAGCGTCAAAGGCAAATTGAATGACCTAGGCGACAAGGCTGAGGAATTGGTCGACGATGGCAAGCGAAAGGCCGCAGACCTCCTAGATCGAGGGAACAAATAGCTTGGGCCCTCTACTAGTCGTCCTTCTGCTGACGCTCATCCTGTTCGGAGCGGGATTCACGATGAAGATCTTGTGGTACGTGGCGATTGTCCTTCTCGTGCTCTGGATCGTGGGTTTCATGAAAAAAGGATCCGGCTCTCGCTGGTATCGCTGGTAGCCGCTTTTAGCGCGGTAGTTGACCGGCGGCGACTCGACCTAGCACCCCGTTTACGAAGCGGCTTGAATCTTGTGTTGAATACATCTTCGCAAGTTCAACGGCCTCGTTAATTGCGACGGCGGTCGGTGACTCGTCCAGGTAGAGCATCTCAAAGAGCGCGATTCTCATGAGATTGCGGTCTATCGCCGGCATCCTCTCGAGTTTCCAGTCGGGGGCGCTCTCGGAGATGATTCCATCCAACTCCTCTCGGTGAGCCCAAACACCTTTCACCAGTTGCGAGGCAAATTCGTATGCTGGATTGGCAGCATAGCGATCGAGAATGTCTCCGACGGCTGCTTGTGTCAGATCCTGTTCGTACAGAATATCCAGGGCGAGCTTGCGCGCACCCCGGCGGCGAGCCAAGGTGCCTACTTGACCCGGGTGATGTAGTTGCCGGTGCGAGTGTCAACGCGCACGATCTCGCCGCTGTTAACGAACAACGGCACCTGAACCACCGCTCCGGTCTCCATAGTCGCAGGCTTCGTACCTGCGGATGATCGGTCGCCCTGAAACCCTGGATCGGTCTGTGAGACTTTGAGTTCCACGCTGGCCGGCAGTTCGAGGCCGATCGGGGACTCCTGATACATGGAGATCTGCACGACCAAGCCTTCTTTCAGGAAAGAAGCGGAACCGCCCACAAAGTCACCGGCGACGTGGACTTGCTCATATGAGTCGGTGTCCATAAAAACGAAATCCGCGTCTTGTGAGTAAAGGTATTGCATGGCTCTTTTGTCCAGATGCGCCAACTCCACCTTTTCGTCGGCTCGAAATGTTCTTTCGACAACCGCCCCATTCTTGACGTTTTTCAGCTTGGTCCTCACCATTGCCCCGCCCTTGCCAGGCTTGTGATGGCCGTACTCGACGATGGTAAAAAGGTCTCCGCCCAGGTCGAGGGTCATGCCGGGACGCATGTCGTTGGTTGAAATCATCGTGATGGCAAGTTTATAGAGTCAGTAACTCTTTCGGCGCCGCACTTAGAACCTCTGCGCCTTGGGGGCGGACCAGGACCAAATCTTCGATCCGGACTCCTCCCCAACCGGCAAGATAAACGCCGGGCTCCACTGTGACGACATTGCCGGTCTGTAATGTGTCCTTGGAGATCCGCGAAAGACGGGGTTCCTCGTGAACGTCCAAACCTACACCGTGTCCCAGCCCGTGAGAAAAAGCATCCCCGTAGCCCCCATCGGTAATGATGTCGCGCGCCATTCGGTCCAGGTCCAGACCGGTGACGCCCGCACGAACCGCTGCCAATGACGCCTCCTCTGCCTTTAGGACCAGGTCGTAAATTTCGCGGTGACGTTCGTCGGCCGAGCCGACGATTACCGTGCGAGTCAGGTCGGAGCAGTACCCGGCCACCTTGCAACCTAAGTCGAACAGAAGATAGCGGCCCTCCTCGACCAATGTGTCGGTGGGACGAGCGTGAGGCAGTGCGCTTCGTTCCCCTGCCGCGACAATAAGTTCGAAAGACACGCCGTCCGCTCCTGATTTGCGCATGAAGAATTCGAGTTCCAACGCCAACTCGCGCTCCGTTTTTCCGACTTCGATCCGCTCGACGATGTGCGCGAAACCCGCGTCCGCAAGTTCCGCGGCGACCTTGATAAGGCGAATCTCGTCTTCATCCTTCACCCTACGGATTTCCTCGACCCATCCCTTGGATGGCATCAGGTCGTGGCTCTCGAAGTAGCCCTCGAGTTCTTCGACCGACGGACGGCCATCCCCAGATTGGGGCGAGCGGAGCACGCTTACGTGGGAAGCTTCGAACGCTATTTTGGCCCGATCCGTGCCCAGGGATTTTCGGAGGGCGTCGCAAAACTCGTCGGGTGTTCCGTAGATGAAGATCTCGGCGCCCTCAACCTGTTCCTTCGCCTGCGTCTCGTAGCGGCCGTCCGAGAAAAAGTGGGCGTCGTCGGTCCCTAGCAGGATTGATCCGTTCGAACCGCTGAAGCCGCAGAGGTATCGGACATTGGTCGTGTTTGTGACAAAGAGAAAAGATGCACCGTGCTCTTTCATTTTTCCCCGCAACTTTTCGATTCTCGGTCTGTAGTTCATCATTCCCCCCCTTGAGTCCCCCTCAAGATCTTGGCAATCGCCTCGATCGCTAGAACGTAACCGTAAGTGCCGCAGCCAGCTATTACCGCCGTCGCAACGCCCGAAATCAGCGACTTTGCCCGCCATTCCTCCCGGGCGTAGATGTTCGAGATGTGTACTTCCATCGCGGGAAGTTCTGTCGCAGCCAAAGCGTCGCGCACCGCCAGTGAGTAGTGAGTGAACGCTGCCGGATTGATGATGACACCGGAAGCCTCTTTGCGCGCTTCCTGCAACCAACCTACCAGCTCGCCCTCATCATTTGTTTGCCGAAAGTCGATCTCGAGGCCCAGGTCCTCGCCCACCTTCTCGCACATTTTTTGGACTTCACCCAAAGTATCGGTGCCGTAGATGGTGGGCTCCCTCGTTCCCAACTTATCCAAGTTCGGCCCATTCAAGATGAAGAGCTTCATTCGAGAACTTTTTGCATAGCGGCGAGTATTCGACTCTCTTCGATCCCGCTTCGAACGATCGGGTTGGTGATCCCCTCAAGCAAAACCCAGCGGGGCGACCCGTCGTACTTCTTATCCATTTCCATGAAACGTGCAACCTCGGTCGGGTCCGCCTTGACGGAAACGGGAAGCCCGGCCCAGCCTACGGCTCGCCTATGCAAATCTACTCCCGAACTTGTCAGCATTCCAAGATCGGCGGCGACATGAGCGGCGCAAATCATGCCGACGCTGATAGCTTCTCCATGCGTGAATTGGCTGTAGCCACCAGCTGCCTCTAGGGCATGACCCAGAGTGTGGCCGTAATTGAGTTGCATCCGCAGGCCGGAGTCCTTTTCGTCCTGCGAAATCACTTCTCCCTTGATCCTCACGCACCTGGCCACAAGATCTTCGAGCAAAGGGGCATCTCCAGGGTCCGCCGCAAGGAATTTCTCGGATAGCAATTCTTGGTCAAAGCAGAGACCGTATTTCACGACTTCTGCCATCCCGGATCTGAATTGGCGTTCGGGGAGCGTCTTTAGGGTTTCGACATCGCAAATCACCGCGCTCGGTTGGTGAAACGATCCCGCTAAATTCTTTCCCGCGAGCAGGTTAACGCCGGTCTTCCCGCCCACCGCCGCGTCGACTTGAGCCAGTAATGTTGTAGGAACTTGCACCACCCGTACTCCCCGCATGTAAATGGAAGCCACAAACCCGGCAAGATCCCCAGCCACTCCCCCGCCCAACGCAATCACAGCGTCTCCCCTGGAGAGGCCAAAAGAAGCAATCTTCCCGAGCAGATCGCCGGCCACTTCCCATGACTTCGTCCGCTCTCCGGGTTCGATCGCCACGCGCTCCACTCGGCCCCTCCTTGATAAAGAGAATTCGAGCCTTTCTCCGAAGAGAGCCCCCGCGGCAGCGTCTTCAATTATCAGGGCGGAGCCAAAATCAAACCTGAGGATGTCTCCAACCGAATCCAAAAGGCCCGTCCCAACTTGCACTTCATATGAGGAGTCCCCCATCGCAATCGCGACGGTTTTCATTCGATACCTATGACACGGCGAACGGATTCCGCCACGTCGCCGACGTTCTTGCCAGCGTCGACTGTGAAGTGTGCGGCCTCAGCGTACAGCGGGTCACGTTCGGCGACGAGATGCTCCAAAAGGGGCGCTAACGGCCGATCAGAATCGTTTCCTACGCGTGCCACCGCGACTTCGACATCTACTTTTAGGTAGACAACCGTGGCTGACGACTTCAGGAGCTCGACGTTAGTCCGGTCCACGACGACTCCGCCGCCGCATGCGATCACCGCTGTGTTCGTCGCGAGCCCTGACATCAGAGCCTCGGACTCTAGGCGCCTAAACTCTTCCTCTCCGTCTTCACTAAAAATCCGCTCGATTGCTTTACCGCACTTGCGAACAACCAAATCGTCAAGATCGATGAAGTGCCAGCCGATCAGGGCGGCCAAGCACTTGGCTGTTGCTGTCTTGCCCGCCCCCATCGGCCCGATCAACGCAATGGGCCTCAACGCACTGGCCGACTTCACGCCTGTGGGGGGGTTCGGGGGGGTAGTTCCCGCCTATCGATAGGAGTCGGAGTCGCCAGAAGCTGCGAATCCCCCGAAGTCGATTTGATGCGTTCGCCATACGCTTGGATTGCTTGCTTGATGTCGCCCAAACTGTCGCCGCCGAACTTCTCGAGTAAAGCGTCGGCGAGCGTGAGAGCGACGACCGATTCTCCAACAACGGCTGCCGCCGGAACCGAGCAGACATCGGTCCGCTCCTTGAAGGCAACGGCCGGTTTGTTCGTCCTGGTGTCCACGGTCTGCAAGGGGCGCTTGAGAGTCGACAGCGGTTTCATCGCCGCTCGCACTCGAATGGGACCGCCGATGGACATGCCCCCCTCAAAGCCTCCCGCCCGATCGGTATGACGGACGTAGTCACCCCCTTCGAAGAAGATCTCGTCGTGGGCCTCTGAGCCTCTTAGGCGCGCAACATTGAATGCGTCCCCGATCTCCACACCCTTGATGGCAGGAATGGACATCAAGGCTTGCGCAAGGCGGCCGTCCAGCCTGCGATCCCATGAGACGTAGGACCCGAGACCGGGGGGGACGCCGTACGCCAGGACTTCGAAGACGCCGCCCAGTGAGTCCCCCGCCGCGCCCGCGGCTTCGATGTCATTGACCATTGCTTCCGTCGCCCCGGGGTCGGCACACCGGACTTGCGAAGCGTCTATTGCCTCCTGATCCTCGGGCCGGGGTCTAATCGCGCCGCCCGCTGACACCTGCCCTATTGCGACTACGTGCGACACGATCTGAATTCCCAATTCAAGAAGCAATTGCTTGGCAAGCGCACCGGCCGCTGTTCGTGCGGCGGTTTCACGGGCACTCGCGCGCTCCAAAACATCGCGGGCATCGGTGAATCCGTATTTGAGCATCCCGGCGAGATCTGCATGTCCCGGACGGGGCTCTGTAAGGATGTTGCCGGCTGGCTCTCCCTCGGCCGACATAACTCTCTCCCACTTCGACCATTCCGAATTGCGGATGATCAAGGAAATCGGGCTCCCTAGGCTCTTACCGAATCTAACACCCGACAAGAGCTCGAGCTGATCCTGCTCGATCTTCATTCTTGGTCCGCGTCCGTAGCCGAGCCTGCGGCGTGCGAGCTCGTCCGCAATAAACTTTGACTGGATGCCAACCCCGGCAGGAATCCCGTCTACGATCACATTGAGAGCCGGACCGTGCGATTCCCCTGCAGTAAGAAACCTCAACATCTACACATCGTACTGGGCGGAGAGGCTCGTGGACGTAGCAGCCCCCTTACGTACGGAACCGCGCGCGCCAGAAGCTGCGAACCCCTGAAATTAAAGGAGGGGACGGTCCTGCTATCTCGCGGCATTGAGCAGGGAGTACGGATTAACCGGCCCCCCGCCACCCGGGTGCCATTCGAAGTGAATGTGGCATGGGCCGCCTCTGGCGTTACCGGTATTGCCGTTATACGCGATCAATTCTCCGGTCGCGACACTTCGTCCCTCGCGCATCCCGGCGGCATACCCTTTGAGGTGCGCGTAAAAAAAGACGTCACCATTGCCGGCTCGGATGTACATCATGATTCCACCCGATCCACCCGACTGTATGCCGCTGATGACCGAGTTGGTGACGGCGACAACGCGCTGCCCGCAGGCGCCGAACACATCAGTCCCCTTGTGGCGGCGCCCCCCGGAACGGGGATCCCCCCATGTATTCGAAAATGCCGAGGGACTCATGGGCAAGGTAAACGAGTCGAATTTTCCAAAGCGCCCTACCTTGGCCGCGCCGATTGCGCCCTTGAACTGCGCCTCCAGCTGGCTGCGCTTTGCTCTCATCTGCGATACAAGGAGTTTTTGCGCGGCCCTTGCAGACGCAAGGTCCGTTCGCAAGTCGTCGGCGCGGGACTGAGTTAGGCGAAGGCCATCGACGAGTTTGGAGTCCTTGTCGCCCATAACCTCAAGATATCGAAGACGGCGTAAGAAATTATGTATGTCTTCAGCACCGATGAGATTCTCTATAAAGAGTCCTCCTCCGCCGTAGCGGTACATGTAGCCGGCCCGAGCCTTGACCAATTCGGACTTTTGGGCGATCGTCCGCTCGGCCTCCGCTAGCTCGGTCTCGAGCTTCGCGGACTTCTGTTCGATACGTGCCTGATCCACTTGAATCTTGCTGATTTGGGCCACGGTTTCATTAAGTCTCTTTTGAATATCAGCCGGATCAGCCGCGCCCGCCGGCTGTGCCAAGGCCCCAATGAGGGTGATGATGAATAGCCCAAAGGCGGGCCGCGCCGAGACGCGCTTTCTTGGCATGGGATCAAGGGCAAGTCTCCCAGCCCCTTCAGAGCCTGTCAAACTCTTTGGCGAAACGTATGTACTGGCGGTTCGAAGCTACTTTTTGGGCGTCTTAGGCTTCGTAGTGGGCCGGACCTTGGACTTGGCCAGCATCGACTCGACTTCCTGTTTGGAAGCAAGGCCCTGGATCCTGCGGTTCACGCGTTCCAAGTCATCTCGGGTGACAAGCCCCATCGCTTTGACCTGGCGACGGACCTCACTACCAACCAACGAGGCGACCATTTGTGCGTTCTCACGACTCTTCTGCATGATGTCAGAAGCCAGATCCGAGATTTGGCCCGACCCTAGACCGGCCTTATTAGCCAGGTCCTTTGCGATCTTTTCCGCCTGCTTGCGTGGAATCTCCGCCACCGCGGAAACAACCTGGATTGCATTGCGCATCTGTTCCAACATTCTCGCCTCCTGTTTGGGCCTACAGATATATCCTGATTGGCATGCTCGGCGCTACTTCGCTCATTCCTATCCACGACGACAATCCCACGCGGCGGCTCTCGGTTATCACGATCGCCATCATTGCAGTAAACGTCGTCTTCTTCTTCATGGAACCGCAGCTAGGTCAGAGCCAAACCTGTGAATTAGGGCAATTCTTCTTCAAATGGGGCGTTGTCCCCCAGGAGGTTTCCTCGGGCGAGCAATTGACCGGCCCAATTTGCGAGGGTGTCCCGCTCCTGCAAAAATCTATCTACCTCTCGCTCATCACGTCGATGTTCCTTCACGGAGGCATCCTTCACATCGCCGGCAACATGCTCTTTCTGTGGGTCTTCGGCAACAACATCGAAGACGTCTTGGGAAAGATTCGCTTCATTATTTTCTACTTGCTCACCGGATTGCTCGCCAGCCTTGCCCACGTTTTCGCAAACGTAGATTCAGTTGTTCCAACGATCGGAGCAAGCGGTGCTGTCGCGGGCCTGCTCGGCGCGTACCTCGTTCTTTTTCCTCGAGCCAAAGTCCACGTAATTGTGCCGATTCCCTATCTGATATTCATCTTGGGAAGAATGCGAGTACCGGCAGTGGTAGTGCTCGGACTCTGGTTTGCGTCGCAATTCTTCATCGGACAAGGCCAGCAGTCCGGAGGCGGCGTCGCCTGGGTAGCGCACGTGGGAGGGTTCATTGCCGGCGCGATTTTGATTTTCGTCTTCGGCGGGTGGGCCCGAAGGCCGCGCCCACGGCCGACTCTTTATTGAATCAGTTCAAGTAGGTTCGCGGCCACGTAGTCCGGCCTGAGTCGACCTTGGGTTGGGGCGGCGTCGGCCCCCGATAGCACGAGTGCAGCATCCCAACCCACGGCTCTGGCTCCGGCAACATCGGACTCGGCGCGATCCCCCACCATCAACACGCCCGTTTCCCCGACGCGCTCCACAGCAGCTTGCATCATAGGCAGATGCGGCTTGCCGATGATGACGGCTTTGCGGCCAGAGGCCGCTTCGATTGCCGCAAGGATGGCGCCAGTCCCGGGCTCGAGCCCATTTTCAGTCGGCATCACGTCATCACGGTTGAGAGCGATCAGCGACGCTCCCGACCGGACGGCTGCCGCGGCCGCTGCAAGCCTCTCGAAATCAAAATCAAGATCCCGGCCCACCACAACGACCGATGCCCCCGACCCTCGACGGATGGGAACCGGTGTCACGACACTCTTCAATTGAGTTTCCACCGAGGAGTTCGCCAGCACCATGGCGGCCTTGCCTTGTAGTCCCTTCACAACGAGCCAATCCATGGTCACCATAGAAGACGTCAAGACTTGGCCCTCGACGAGGTCCACTCCCTCTGCAGCGAGGCGCTGCATCACAGATTCGGGAGTGTACGAACCGTTATTCGTCAGCATCAGAATCTTCTTGCCGAGTCGTAGCAATTGCTTAAGAGCCTCGGCGGAGCCTTCTATCATGGCGTCCCCGCGCCAAACCACTCCGTCGAGGTCGACCGCGAACGCTCGATACTTATCCAAAATCTCGTTCAATGCTCGAGCCGCCTTAACGCAAACTGGTAATCCTCGGAGTCTGGCCGCATGGCAAGGGCAATCTTGATGCAACCAATCGCCTTTGTCTTGTCACCGAGGCGAGCCTTACAAAGACCCAGCCCGTAATGGGCGTAGTGATTGGCCGGGTCGATCTCAATGGCCTTAGTGAACTCCTCGCTAGCCCTTGCGATCCGACCGCTATTAAAGAGAGCGCGCGCAAGCGCTTCTCTAATCGAAGCCTTATCCGGTTCGATTGCCGAAGCTCGTCCCAGCAAATCCGCCGCGCGGCGCGCGTTGCCCGAACCCATGAGTTCCTTGGCCTCGGCAACAAGGTCGTACACATCGGGTTCGTCATTCATGGGGTAACTATCGCGCGGCTCGGCACGTAAGATGGTAGAAGTCTTGCCGTGCCTCTCTTCAAACCCTTTCGAGCTCTGCGTTTCGCAGAATCTATTCCGCTCGATCTAGTCACCACTCCGCCTTACGACGTCATCTCTGCGGACGAGCAGAAAGCTATGGAGGACTCACACCCCAACAACTTCGTCAGGATCATTTTGGGTTCGGTGCAGGCGAGCGACAAGCCCGGGCGGGACCGTTACTCCCGAGCGGCCGGTTACTTAAAGGAATGGATTCAACAAGAGACTCTCGTCGACGAGAAGGACCCGAGTTTCTGGCTTTACACAATGGATCACGATTCCAAAACCTCCGCCGGCCTTATTGGGGCGTTGCAGCTCGAGACGATGGGGGCCGGCGATGTCTATCCGCATGAACAGACAACGCCCGGTCCCAAAGCGGACCGACTCCAGTTAATGCGCGCAACATCAGCGAACTTGGAACCGCTGTGGTTCCTCGCTTCCCGGCCCATAGAAAGATTCAAGGAGTTCACGGAGCAAGTCATGGCCGGCCTTCCGGAAATGGACGTCGCCGATTCGGGGAATGTTCGGCATCGCGCCTTTAGGGTCAGCGGGGACGAGGCGGCCAGTGTCGTGGAGAGAATCAACGAAACTCCGGTCATAGTGGCCGACGGTCACCATCGCTATGAAACGGCAATCACTTATCGGGACGAACGGCGAAGCGTGGACGGACCTGGACCCTGGGACGCGACACTGGCGTTGATCATGGACCCGTCCGTGCATCCGCCCTCCCTGCGGCCCATTCATCGCATCGCGTCAAAGATCAACTTCGATGCCCTCTCGAAGAGCGTCGATCTTGTTCCATTGTCCATACAGCCGGAAGAACTGGTGGCTAAGATCGCCCAGGAGGGCCCGGGCTCCATCGGTGTCGCCGCGCTTCAGGGTGTCTATGAGGTCAAGGTCTCCGACAAACTCGACACCGCGTATCTGGAGCATCTGCTGGAGAGTCTTGGGGCGGTCGTAACCTACGAACACGACGCCTCCCGCGTCCTCACTGCGGTGGGCTCGGACTCGGTCGGATTCCTCGTAGCGCCTCCCGCCCTTGACCTCGTCACCAAAAACGCCCTATCGGGGATGAGGATGCCGCCCAAGACGACTCTGTTTTGGCCCAAACCTCGAAGCGGAATGATTATGCGGGGGCCGTGGTGACCTCACTTTCTGGTGTTTAGGGAACCCTTCTAGGGTAAGATGATTAAAAGATTCTGGCCAAGAGCAAGCCGAGGAATATGAGAAAGAGTCCGCGCAGAACACGAGCTCAGCGCACCTGGTACGTGGCTCTTATGGCGGCTTGGGTGGTAATCGGATCGTTAACCGCCAGTGCCCAGACCGGCGGAGGATCTCTAACCGCCGCCCGGCCCACGGGTCAGGGTTGGTTCTACGACCGACCCGTCACCACAGATCCCCTATACAACACCTCGCTGCCCAACCAGGGCGCCAATACCCAGTTCGGTAACGACCATCTCTACGTCGGCTGGGACGCTACCGACCAGGACGCCGACAAGGCCGAGGCCTTCGCGGCAGTCAACTTCGACCTTTTTCAGTTGGGCATACCCGACAACGCCGACATCACAAACTTCAAGCTCACGATGATCGAACACACCCAAGATGCCCCGAATCAGGGGCAGCATGGCACTCCAAATGCCACGACCGCATACGCTCAAGGGATCATTGCGTGCCCGATGCCCCAGTTCATTGCGGGAACGGCCGCCACCCCGATTGTCAACGCTCCGCCTCGTGAGTGCGGCACCGCGAAGGTCGACGGCGTGCGCGACCCCCAACAATTGCTTATCGATCCGGCCGTTGCCGACGGCATTACAAATAGGGGATTTGCCTGGAAGTTCGACCTGACAACAATGGCGCGCAACCTCGTTCGGGACGAGGAAACCCTGTCCTTCGTTTTCGAACCCAAGCCGCCCGCCGATCCTCAAAATCAAACCTGGATGATGACGTTCCACAATGGGGACTACACAGTTGCAAATAAGCCTCTTCCCGGTGTGAGCGCCGACATCGCGTGGGTAGCGACCTCATCGGCGGAAGAAACAGCTGACTTCTTCCCGGACGAAGCCTTTTCTGGCTCGGAGGATTTTTCCTCTTCGGATGTTCCAAGCTTCTCTGACTTCGGAGGCCTCGCCGGAGAGCTCGCGCCGGAGCCTTCCACGACCGAGCCGAGCGGACGGAGCAGGCCGATCGCTGGAGTTTCTTCAGAAGGCAAGCCCGCAGATTTTTGGGATATTCCCCCCACCGCTTGGCTCGCATTGATATTGGGTCTCTTTGGCCTTTTTGCCGCGGGAGTTTCACTTCTTTCTGACCCATCACCCGTCCGCACTCCTGGAGCGGTGAGCGCGCTCATGGCGGGCTTCACACCGAGGGACGAATGATGCAGGAGAATTCATCCATGAAAGCTAGAGGGAGCATGAAATACACGAGACTCCTTGCACTTGGTTTCGTGATGATTCTCTTCGGTGTGGCTTGCGGCCAAAAGCCGGGCGTACACGTTGCTGGGTCCGGTGGATCCGGCGACTCGAGTGGTCAGCTCTCGGGTGAGGGCCCGCTCGCAGCCGGCGAAGGGGGCGAGGTTCTTGATGCAGGAGGCAACCCCGTCAGCAATGGTGGATCAACATCGAGCACCGGTGGGACAACAGGATCGAGGTCGACCGGCAAGACCACAGGCCCAAGCACCTCAGTCGGCATCTCAGCGAACCCCAACGACCGCGTGGGAGTGACAAAAACCACCATTCGGGTTGGGTTCCACGCCCCCTTCACGGGGGCCGCCGCCGTCGACCTCAACGACCTTAAGTTCGGGGTCAACACCTATCGCGACTGGATGAAGGCCAAGGGGGGCTCCATTCATGGACGGCAGGTGGACGTAACCTTCAAAGACGACCAGTACTCGCCTTCGATAGCTGTGTCGGTTTGCCGTGAGTTGGTCGAGAAGACTCAAGTTTTCCTCTTGATTGGCGGGGCTGGCACCGATCAAATTCAAGCCTGCGGCCGTTACGCAAACCAAAAGAAAGTTCCTTACTTGTCGGCCGGAGTAACTGAGAAAATATTGAGCGGCCTGCCTAACTACCTGGCGTTTTACGAGACCTATCCCGACCAGACCCCCGAGCTTGCCAAACTCGTCCGTAACTTCGACGCCGGGCCCGGTAAAGGGGGCAAGGTGTACTTAGATCGCTGCAACCCCCAAGCCTGCAGCGACGCCATCCCAGGGTCGAGTGAGCCCAAAATAGCCGTGCTCTACTCCAACACTGAAGGCTTTTACGACGCGCGCGACGAGTTCCTAAAGGCGATGGGCCCCCTAGTGGGGGGCACGGACAAGATCATGCAGGTGCCGATCACGAAATTCACGATCAGTGCATCGGAGGCGAACAGTGCAGTCAACGTCCTGAAGGGGGCGGGCGTGGATGTGGTGTTCATCATCACCTCACCAACTAATTTCGGCAACATTCTCACTCCGGCCCAGGGACAAGCCTACGCCCCGCGTTGGGTCGGGGTCGGCTTGACCTTTGGAATCAACCTGGTCGCGATCCCTGCCTGCGGGCGCCAGAGAACCAGTTACGAGTATTCGATTATGTTCCACCCCTCGCCTTCCGTGTACAGCCCCGTGGCGAACCAGTGGAAGCAAGCGTGGGCCGAACTCGGGGGCCCCGATGCCTCGGATCGTTCTACTCCCGACCAGCACGACATCGCCTTTGCGCTGTGGGGCGGCTCGATCGTTCAGCACATCCTGTTCAACGCTGCGGGGCAGGATCTCACTCGCTCTGGGTTCTTGGGAGCTGCCCAGAAACTAAAGAACGCAGTAGCTGTGGACAGCACGCCGGCCGGCGACGTAGTGGACGTGTACACCCCCATGACCTTTTCACCCACCGACAAATTCGGGGGCGAATCGATGCACATAGTTTGGGCGAACTGCAACAGACCCGGGTACGACTTCTTCGAGAAGAACGGCAAGTTGCTCACCACAGCCGATCTATAGACGATAACGCTGAAACGCTTAAGGCGTGACCCCTACCGAGCAACGGGTCCGGAGGCCGGGGTCGCGCACCCGGGTACTTCGGGGGGTCGGGTAGGATTCCCATCCGTGGGTACCTACGTCGTCATCGGCATGATCTCGGGCGTGATTTATGGGCTTACCGCGCTCGGCCTGGTTCTGATCTATAAAGGTAGCCGCGTCTTCAACTTCGCCCAGGCCGAGTTCGGCACGATGGCCATGTACGTGATCTTCTTTTCGACCGAGCGCGGAAGCCTTCCTTATCCCCTCGCGATTGCTCTAGCCCTGCTCTCCGGGGTCGTGTTCGGGCTAATCGTCGAAAGGTTTGTGGCTCGCCCTTTGGCAAGCGCTCCCAAAGTGATTGCCCTCGTGGGGACAGCCGGCATTGCGTTGCTGGCGATCGGATTCGAATTGTTTCGATTCAAACCAGAACCACGTAGTGTCGGACCCGCCATTGCGGGCAATGGTCCGACGGTCCTTGGGTACATAGTTTCAAACCAGAAACTTCTCTCGCTTGGAGTATTGGTCATCGTCGCGTTGGGGGCCGCCTATTTTTTCCAGAAAACTTTCCTCGGCATGGCGATTCTCGCCAACTCGCAGGATTCATTCGCGGCACGAATAGTCGGCGCAAACGTAAATCGCATCTCCGCCCTCACTTGGGGCATCGCTGGGTTGCTGGGAGCTTTGGCCGGCGTCCTTCTTGCACCGGACACTCAGTTCTACCCGGGCTTCATGACCACGGCCATTTTGATTCCGGCTTTCACTGCCGCCATCGTGGGCGGTATGACGAGTTTGGTCGGGGCTTTGGTGGCAGGGCAGATCATTGGACTGGTCGAGGGGATCGGACAGTACGTCATCGTCAAAAACCCGGCTCTCGCCGTAGTCCCGGAGGGGACGACGGTCCTGATCTTCCTAGTGTTGATCGCAACTTTGTTAGTTCGCCCGAACGGGTTATTCGGAGCAAAGGCCTAACATGAGCATCAGCACAGTGGCCACCCGACGACCGTTTCTTTCCAAGAACGCATTACCGCAAAAGATCGTCATCGCAGCGCTCATTGCCGGAGTGCTTTATTACCCAAGTGCGGTTCCAAACTTTAGAGCCGACAGATTCAGCCAGGCCGTTATCTATGCCATCATCGGCCTGTCCGTCAACATCCTTATTGGATACGCTGGCCAGATCTCGTTGGGGCATCAAGCCTTTGTTGGTATCGGCGCCTTCAGCGCCGCTTATCTCGCCACTAACAGCGGCGTGCCGTTCGGGTTCACGTTGATCGCCGCGGCGGGCACGGGGGCCGCTACCGCGGCACTGCTGGGATTGGTCGCCTTGCGAATTTCTGGCCTATATCTGGCTTTGATCACTCTGGCCTATGGCGCAGTGGCAGAGAGGTCGATCTTCGGCATTCAGAAGTTTACGGGCGGGGGCCTCGGCATGCCCGCCGAGCGCCCCAAGTTCTTGGCGGGCGACGCCGTTTACGCCTACCTTTGCCTTGCGATTCTTGCAGCGCTTCTCTTCGTCGACTGGCGCATGCTGCGCACCAAGTTCGGTCGGGCCCTGCTCACTATCAAGAGCAGCGAGCAAGTTGCTTCATCGTTCGGGATGAATCTCATTTTCTACAAGGTCGCTGCCTTCGTTTTGGCGGGAGGTATCGCCGGACTCGGGGGAGGCCTTCTAGCCTTCAAGAATCAGCGCGTCGTCAGCCAAGATTTCACCTTCCAGATTGCGCTGACTTTCGTCATCATGGTAGTCGTGGGAGGTCTTGGATCGCGAATCGGCACCGTCATAGGCTCCGCTTTCATCGCGTATCTCCCATTCATCCTTGATCGAATCAGCGAGTTATTGCACTACGATGAGTTGATCGTTCTAAAGATTGCCATCTCCGGTCTACTCTTGCTTTTGACGATCACGCGCTTCCCGGGAGGGATTGCCCAGCAACTACACCCGGTCACCGAATGGCTTTCCGGCAAACCCTTCCCTCGCCATCACAAAAAGGGCAAGCACTCAGGCGACGCACCAGCCGCCCAGGAAGCGGCCTAACGATGTCGCTTCTCAAAGTACACGAGGTCACTAAGCGGTTTGGCGGCATCGTCGCCAATTCTGACGTTACCCTCGAAGTTGGAGAGTGGGAGATCGTCGGCCTCATTGGACCCAACGGCGCCGGTAAGACCACCATGTTCAATTGCATTGCCGGCGTCTACCCAGTGAACTCCGGGCGAATATCCTTCAGAGATCAAGACATCACCACGCTGAAGACTCACGAGCGAGCAGGACTCGGCATCGCCCGTTCCTTTCAGAACCTTGGGCTCGTGCGCGGCCAGACCGTGCTGCAGAACCTGATTACCGCGCAACACATGACAGCCGAATACGGCGTCCTTGAAGGAATGTTCGGGTCGCCCAAGTCCTTCGAATCGGAGAGAGTACTCCGCCAACGGGCCGAACGGGTTCTAGACTACGTGAACCTGTCCTCCCATCGGGACGCAGCTATAGACGATCTCCCTTACGGGATCCTCAAAAACGTCGAACTCGCGACAGTCCTGTCTACCGATCCGCAGCTGTTGATGCTCGACGAGCCATCTTCAGGACTTTCGCCGACTGAGTCCGACGAACTCGGTAATGTTCTCCTTCGCTTGCGCGAAGAGATCGGCATGACGATCTTGATGATCGAGCACCACGTGCCGCTCGTGGTCCGCGTCTGTGACTACGTCTATGTGCTTAACTTCGGGACCATGCTGACTGAGGGTTTGCCCCGAGACGTGCAGCAGCACCCTGAAGTCATCGCGGCGTACCTGGGTGGAGAGCCCGAAGGGGGAAGCCCCAAGCACCCCAAAGCTTCCAAAGCTCCATCAACCAAGAAGTTGAAGGCCGCATCCAGCGTCAGCAGGTCCGAGGGGTCCGGCTACTCATCACCCGAAGGACTGTCGCAGTACGTCTCCGCTAAGGATTCGGACTAATGGCCTTTCTCGAAATCACGGAGCTCAGCGGCGGTTACGGGTCCCTTCCCGTGCTGCATAACCTCTCGCTCTCCGTCGAGCAAGGCGAGACCGCCGTCATTCTCGGACTAAATGGCGCGGGGAAATCGACAACCCTGCTCCATATCGCCGGCTTCATGAAGCCTTGGGCAGGAAAGATTCACTTCGACGGCCAGGACATTTCCGGCAAAGATGTTGGAAGACTCGTTGATGCTGGGCTGGTGCTCGTGCCCGAGGGTCGTAAGATTTTTCCCGCGCTATCGGTTGTCAAAAATCTTCAGATGGGTGCCTGGACGCGGCGGAAGAAGTCCTCCTTTATCAAGCAGAGGATGGAACTGGTTTACGACTACTTTCCGCGCCTTTTAGAAAGGTCGAGTCAGCTCGCCGGCACTCTCTCAGGAGGTGAGCAGCAGATGCTTGCTGTCGGGCGGGGATTGATGTCGGAGCCGAAACTTCTAATGATCGATGAAGCCTCATTGGGGCTCTCTCCAGTGCTTGCGAGCACTGTCTTCGACATCGTTGAGCGGATCAACGAGGATGGAGTGACGGTCATTCTCGTCGAGCAAAACACCGGCGCGGTAGCAATTTCTGATCGCACCTTTGTGATGGAAAAGGGAGACATCGTCTTCACCGGGACCGGCAACGAGGTTCTGGAGTCGCCGGAAATTCGCGAGGCTTACCTAGGCGCCCCGGCCTAACGCGCTAGGGGTTACAGATCCTGCAGGGCTGAAGCCCTTCTTCCTCGGCTTGGCCTCGCGGTACCTTTACTGGGCTGCGGCCTTTGACCAAGCGACAGGAGGCTTGGTGAAAACTGCTGGCCCCCACCAGAACGAGGTCGCCATCGGAGTGGCCGTTGGAACCGTTTGAGGAGGCTGTCGATGAGCCGGCACGTTGCATGTATTGGCTCATTTGCTTCAATTCGTCTAGCTGACGGTCCTGGCCCTGACGGATCGACCTTAAGAGCAAGCCAGTGGCCCCGAAGACGACTAGCGCAAGCCCGGTGATGCCACCCGAGATGAGGAATGGAATTTGCCCCTGTGTGTAATCAATGCCGGCCGCGCCGTTCCACCCGGCAAAGATGAGCCCAAAGCCAATTACCAGTAGCAAGATTGGGACCATATTGGCGAAGCTCGCTAGTCTACGCATCTCGGAAGGATTCTAACTCGTTGTCGCTGCCAGTCGCCAGGACCGATAGAGGCGGCAAGAGGTCGGCGGTAGCCGCCTGCTCCGTCATCTGAAGCTTAAGGGCCATTCGTCTATAGTCAAGATTCAAAGTCTCTTCGATGCCTTCCCTGTCATCGGCGGAGGCGATGGCGGAAGTCAGGTCATCGACAGTGACCGCCGGACCGTCGTATTCGGCCTCCTCCAAGTCGGCCAGCCAAAGTGGCCTGAACTGCCCGGCAACGAAAGGTGTTTTCAGTACATACAGGGGCTCGACCGACTCCCTGAAGGCTTCCTCAATCGAGCGCAATGTTTCGAAGATCAAATTGCCGGCTCCGGAAGCTCCGGAGATCGGAAGGATGGTCTGCTCCAGGTTTCCGGCCGTCGCGGCTTCGACGGCCGCCTTTCCAAAACCTATCAACTGAGATGGGTTGTCAGCAAAAGACAGAGGGTCGGCAAGAATTGGAATGAACGTATGAACATTGGTGAGGGCGGCCCCCATCGTGTAGGCGTCGCCCGGATCTCCCACGGCGATCTTGCATCCCATCGATCGCAACTCATGGTCGTCGAATTCAAGAAAGCAGCGAACCTCACCTCCACCGGTCAATAACTTTTCGGCAAGTGAGATGACGATATCTAGATCGCGATTTACAGCAGCGATGAGTACTGGCATCCGACAGTTCCTTCCCGTCCGGCCTTAAGCGACAACGTGCACCTTCGCCGCTGCTGAACGGATCTCAACCGACTCCACCGCGGGCAGAGGTTCGCCGTCGACATGTATTGCGAACGGGAGATCCGCCGTCACTCGAAACTCTTCGACCGCTCGAAACGCTTTTGCATCGCGGCCGAATCTGCCGGTGAGTAGCGCCCCAATCGCATACGCCGGCAGCTGGGAATATCGGAGCCTTCGGAGTATAAAAGCGTCCATCTCGGTGCCGGATCGAACGTTGCCCGCCAGGCGAAGAGCCCTTCCAGCGAGATAGGCATACGCGCCCAGATTCAAAGCGATCGCCATGACAGCATCACGACGACCGAAGGGGCCCTCACAAAGAAGATACGGCTCCCGGTCGAAGTAGGACTTCAGAAAAACGGCTGCGGCAGATGCGTAGAAATATGGTTCCCCAAATCTGCGTTTGCTCGCCTTGTGCGACTCTGCCCGAAGGGCCGCTTCGGCATCAAAGCCACATCCGCAGGCAAAAGTAAATAACCGGTCGTTGGCGCGCGCCAGACTGATCTCTTGCGGCGCCTGCGAGCCTGCTGCTTGAAGGATGAAATCCGTTGCGACCAAAGGATCTCTCGACAAGCCGATGTTGCGCGCGAAAACATTCATGGTCCCACCGGGAATGACACCAAGGATCGCCCCCGATCCCGCGATGCCGTTGACGACCTCATTTACCAAGCCATCGCCCCCGAACGCAATCACGAGTTCTGCCCCGGATTCGGCGGCCGAGCGGGCGGTTTGAGTGGCGGACTCCCGCGCGTGCGTCTCGTCGCTTTCGAGCTTAAAACGCGCTTCCAGCGCGGCGTGTACGACGCGGATTAGAGCCGGAGTCACCCCTCGAGCCTCGGGATTCATTATCAGGTGTGCGCGCACGGTTTCACCGTATCACTGCGGATATCATGAAGGGCATCTTGATACACACCTACGATAACGGCGTCGTCGCAATCGACACTTTCATGCATGGCCGGTCCGGGATCACGGCCACTTACTACCTGCCAGGGGAACGCCCCGCGCTCATCGAGACCGGGCCCGGCTCTTCGATTGAGGCCACCAACCGGGGCTTGGAGGAAGCAGGGGTTACGAGCCTTGACTGGATTGTGGTTACCCACATCCATCTAGACCACGCGGGGGCGGTTGGGCACTTGGCGGAGCAATTCCCCGGCGCCACCGTGGTTGTGAGAGAGGAGGGCGCCCCCCACCTTGTCGATCCGAGCCGCCTGTGGGCCTCAGCGGCGCGTCTCTATCCAGACATGGAGACTTTATGGGGTGAGATGATTCCGGTTTCGGAGAATCGAATCCAGGTGGTTTCCGAGGACGGCCCTGTGGCGGATCTGGGGGGCCGCGAGCTGCATGCCATCTATTCGCCAGGCCACGCCAAACATCATATGGCCGTGTACGAACCGACAAACGGCGACCTGTTCACGGGCGACGCCATCGGGGTCTACTTGCCTGAAGCTGGCGGGCTCATTCGCCCCGCTACGCCCCCACCCGAGTTTGACCTGGAGGTGAGCCTGGCCACGATCGAGAAACTGCGTGCGTTAAAGCCGCAACGCGTATTCCCGACACATTTCGGCCAAGTGGCCGACCCGAACGCGGCTTTCGATGAGGCTCGCGATGAGTACACAAAATGGGTCTTAGTTGCAGAAGAAGTGTTTTCGAAAGGCGGCGACCAGTCCCAAATCGCGGAAGCCTTCAAAGCTAAGAGGGAAGAGTTCTATCCTGGTTTTTCTGCCGAGGCCATGGACAAGTTCGAGCGTACGACTTCATACGAATTGAACGCGGCGGGAATATTTCGATACCTGACCAAACGTCCCTAAAGTTTCAGGATTCTGCGAGAGCGTTCAGTCTCTCGTCGACATCGTAGAATTCCCCGGCCTCCCCGAGGATCAACTCCCAGAGTTCCTTCGCCTCCTGCTGACGGCCTGAGCGATCGAGTAGGTCGGCCCGCACATACCAGAGCCTCAAATGGTGAGGCTCAACGGCCGCGGGTTTGAGTTCGCCGCGGGCCAAGCGCGTAAGGGCCTGATCGATATCACCCTTATCCGCGAGAGCGCCTGCGGCGACGATCGTGACCTCGGTCCAGACCTCGTCCGAAACGCGCGTGCGGTCAACCTCGTCACATACCTCCAGAGCCCGGTCAAAGCGTCCCGCTGCTCGATAACAATCGGCGATGACATGATTCTGGTCGATGTCGCCAGTGAGCCGGCGGTAGGTCAGCAATTCACTGGCAGCTTCGGTCCAGTTGCCCGAGTGGTAGTAGGCAAGCCCTAGAAGTTCTCGCAGGCGGCCCGAGCGCGGGGCCCGGGTCTTCGCTTGTTTTGCGAGCGACGATGCCCTTGCGTAATCGTTTTCCCCGAACGCCTCGAGCGCTTTAGTGACCAGGGCCATGAGCTCGTCCTGCCCGTCGGGCCGAGCGGTGTCTCGAAGTTCGTCAAACCATTCCCTAGTCAAATCCTTGGGGCGAGGACCGGACTTCGCCGATCTCTCGGGCCTTCGTGGCGGCCCCTGGGGCCACGAAGCCCTTGCGCTAGGTCTTGCGGGGGGCCTTGTTGTGGGTCGGGCGGGGGGCCTTGTTGTGGGTCGGGCGGGGGGTCGGCGGGTTGGGGTCCTGCTAGGGGAACCCTTTGGCTTTCGCCCGCGATTCGATCCTAATGATGGTTTTGGCATGGGCCCCACCTTACCGGCACGGACGGAATCGTGCGCTCAAAACAAAAAGCCATGCTTCCCCGCCCCGGAAGGCGGAGAGAAGCATGGCTAGATGAATCTCCCTTTCGGGAAAAGTATCCCGGCAGCGACCTACTCTCCCACCCAGTTGCCCAGGCAGTACCATCGGCG
>CAZCSK010000007.1:42695-71879 GCA_964501265.1 uncultured Actinomycetes bacterium | reverse complement strand
GCGGACCGGTCGGCGCCTTCCGAAAAGATCGGACTCGCCGATCACTGCGAGCGCCGGAGTTCCGTCAAGGGTCAATGCAAATCCTGTTGTCACCGAGACTTGGCTTAGGACGCCGGCGCCCAGACGGGGAGCCTGCATCGGCAACCCAAGTCCGCCTTCAGCGAGGACTTGCCGGGCGCGCTCGGCCCCCGCCCCGGCTGCAACGACAATGGTTACACCCTCTTTCATGAGGCCGCGAATCTCGGTAGTTAGGAGATCGAGGTGACCCAAGTATTCGTCCCATCCCTTCACGTCGACGGAAGGGCCTTCGTCACCCATCGCAAACGAAGTGAGTTCGATGCATTCAGCCGCAGCGACTGCCTCTTCGAAATCTCCGAATAGAGAACTGGACTGATCACCACCCCAATGGACGGCTTGTTCTAGAAACTCTCCAGCCCGGTCCCGGCATTGTTTGGGATCGCATAAGACGACACGGCCCCCGGGAGGAAGAAAATCCGTTAGGGGCTTTAGGTCCGGCTCCAGCAACCCCAGATACGCCTCCATGCCTTCAAAGGCAAGACCTTCTGAAATTCTCGACAAGTCCGAACGGCGCGCTGAATCTTGTGTTTCCAAGGACAGTTCGGCTGCCTTCGCGCGCACTGGGTCGGTGGGTCGGAGTTCCCGACACGGAAGCAACTCTGCTTGTGCCACGTCATCACGACTGCGCTGACTCGATACCGAGAACGTTTTGAGTTCGGTGATCTCGTCGCCAAAGAAGTCCGCTCTTAGGGGGGTGGAGTGGTCGGCCGGGAAGATATCGACAATGCCCCCACGGACAGAAAACTCGCCGGGCCTTTCCACCAGATAGTTGCGTTCGTATCCAAAGGCCACCAACTCTTCGGCAAGCTGGGCGATGGACACCGCAGTGCCAGGCGCCAATCTGATCGACTGATCCGCGGGTTCGGCGGCCTTCTGGAGAAACGCCCGAACCGAGGTAACCACGACCTTTGGACTCCCGGGGCCCCCGCCCACCAGGTCCCTGAGCACTTTGATTCGCCTGCCCATAGTCTCCAAAGTCGGAGACATCGCTTCTCCCGGCAAGACTTCCCACGCTGGAAATAGCACAGCGTCTTCAGGTGCCATCCAGACATTAAGGGCTTGCGTGAACGCCTCGGCGTCCCGGCTTCGAGGAAGAACGACCAGAAGAGGGGAAGCACGACGGGCAAGACCCGCGACGGTGAAGCTCCGAACCGGCTCGGGAACGGCCCCGACGCCCTCGGCGAGGATCTGCTCCAGAAGATCGGTTCGATCCCAAACCTCCAGAAGCCCCCCCAAGGGGGCGCTATCTGAAGAAATTACCAATTTCGCCCCCACACCCGCCCCCGGGGTTGCTATTGGAGGACGATTGAGAGGACGGCTTCAGCCGCGCGCTCTTCAACGTCCGCCAGCTCTTCTAAGGATTTTTTGCTCATCGGTTCAAGAACGTAATCCGCTGGATCCACCCTCGGCGAGGAGGGGCGGCCCACGCCAATCCGGACACGGTGGAAATCCTTTGTCCCCAAAACCTCCACGATCGAGTCGACTCCATGATTGCCCGCGCTCCCGCCACCGAACTTAACTCGAAGATCGGCCGTAATAAGATCGATGTCGTCGTGAACGACGATCAAGTTTTCAGAATCCACTTCGAAATACTTCAGAAGGGCGGCGACTGGACGGCCACTCTCGTTCATGAAGCTCAGCGGGCAAGAAAGCACAAGCTGCACACCGTCCACCACGCTTTTCGCAACAAGGGCCTTTGATTTTGCTGGCCGCAAATTGAGTTCGAGGTTTGCCGCCAAACGCCTTACAGCTCGGGCCCCAGCATTGTGTCTGGTTTTGGCGTATCGCTCCCCAGGGTTGCCGAGTCCTGCCACTAACCAAACGGGGCCCGAATCCAGGCCCATCTGCTACTGGGGAGGAGGGGCAGGCTCGCCCTCGGCGGGAGCCGCAGCCTCTTCGCCCTCGGCGGGAACCTCGCCCTCGACCTCCTCGGCGGCAGGCGCCTCTTCCTCGAGTTCCAAAACTTGAGGCTCTATCACTCCGATAACAACGTCGTCGGGGTCGTTGAGCACGGTTACGCCCTGAGGCAGCGTTAGGTCGCTGACTTTCAGGCTCTGTCCTATACCGAGTTCGGTAATGTCCACTTCGATCGACCCAGGAATGTCTGAAGGCAATGCCTCGATCTTGAGTTCGTGAATGTGCTGATCAATCTGGCCGCCTTCTTTGACACCATGCGATTCCCCGGTCACGAACACGGGCACTTCGGCGCTGATCTGAACGTCACGGGCGACGGAGAGAAAGTCCACATGCAGCAGCGTCCCGCGAACGGGATGTCTCTGAATCTCGCGCGGCACCGTCAAGTACTGATTGGAGTCGAGTTCGAGATTAATTAGAACGTTTGAGCCGGCCTCGGTGTGGAGCGCCTGAGACATCTCCTTGAGATCGACCATCAGAGCAGTGGGCTCGACCGAGGCACCGTATAGCACGGCAGGTAGCCGTCCGGCCGCGCGCGCTCGCCGAGCGGGGCCTTTGCCCACCTCCGAGCGCGCTTTTGCCTTTAAGGTGACTTCCATGGGAATTGCAAAGTATAGGCCCTAAGGGCTTACTCGTCCTCCGGCAACTCCCGCTCGGGAGGGATTGCCTCCAAGTGCTCCCCCTGAAAGATCTCCGAGACCGACTCGTCCTCGAAAACCGCTTTGATCGTGGAGGCCAATATCGGGGCGATCGACAGAACGGTGATCTTGTCGATTCGTTTCTCGGAAGGGAGGGGAAGCGAGTTTGTGACGACTACTTCTGTCAGAGACGAATTCTTAATTCGGTCAATGGCGGGCTCTGAAAACAGACCGTGAGAGGCGACCGCAATCACCTCTACGGCGCCATGCGACATCAGCTCTTCAACACCATGAACCAACGATCCGCCGGTATCGATCATGTCCTCAACGACCAAGCATCTACGTCCAGAGACATCGCCCACAAGACCGGTTGGCTTGGAAACATTGGGCACGTCTGCCCTGCGGCTCTTGGTCATCAAAGCGATGGGGGCATGCAGATGCTTTGCAAACTTGGCCGCGCGAGCGGCCGCGCCCACATCAAGCGCCACCACCACTAGGTTGTCGGGATATTTCTCCTCAACGTACTGGGAGAGGACCGGTAGAGCAGTCAGATGATCGACGGGCCCATTGAAGAACCCCTGAATCTGACCTGAATGAAGATCGACGCATAAGACTCGGTCGGCGCCGGCGGAGCTGAGCATGTCCATGACAAGCCTTGCCGAAATCGGCTCGCGGGCTAATGCCTTTCGGTCCTGCCGCGAATAAGCCAAGTACGGAATCACTGCATTGATTCGCTTTGCGCTCGCTCTTTTCAGCGCGTCGATCATGACCATCTGCTCCATGATCATGTCGTTGACGGGAGAACTGTGGCTCTGGATAACGAATGCGTCCGCCCCCCGGACCGATTCGTTGAAGCGCGCTAGAACCTCGCCATCGCCGAAACGCTGTATTTCGACTCCTCCAAGCCGCATGCCAAGTTGAGTGGCGATCTCCTCGGCAAGTTCGGGGTTGGATGTCCCCGAGAAGAGCATGGCCCGTTTTCGAACGTTGACCTCCACGACCTATCCCTTCATCTTTCGTTTTCTCATCGGCTTCGCCGGAACCCCGACGACAATCTGACCATCCTCGACATCCTTCGTGACAACCGATCCAGCTCCTGTGCCCGAGCCCTTTCCCATTCTCACCGGAGCCACGAGCACAGTGTCCGATCCAGTGAAAGCGCCGTCTTCAATTCGAGTCGTGGCCTTCGCTTTCGATTCGGAGTCATAGTTCCCTGTGATTGTTCCTGCGCCTAAATTAACATCCCGGCCGATCTCCGCGTCCCCGATATAAGAAAGGTGCGGCACCTTGGAGCCCTCGCCGACGACCGACCCCTTGATCTCCACAAAGGTTCCGGCCTTCGCGTGGGGGCCTAACCGGGTTCCTGGGCGAAGAGATGCGTAGGGCCCAACCGTCGCCGACGGCCCGACGTGCGCCCCCCTTACGACCGAGAATGTAACGTCCGCTTCGTCTTCGACAATCGAATCGATGATCCGAGTAGACGGGCCGATCGAACACCCCTTCCCGACGCGGGTAGATCCCTCAAGAAAAGTCATCGGATGGATCGTGGTGTCGACGCCCACCTCAACTCCAATATCGATGTAAGTCGCGTTGGGATCGACAATCGTGACTCCTGCTGCCGCCAGTACTTCCATATACCGCTTGCGTAGTTCTCGATCGGCCGCGGCAAGTTGTGCGCGGTCGTTTACGCCCATGATTTCAGACGCATCGTCTGCGGTCATGGTGTAAGTATCACCTCCCAGCCTTGCGATTACCAAAGCCGCATCCGGCAGGTAGTACTCCCCTTGGGCATTTTCATTCGTGATCTTTGTCAGAGCCTCGAAGAGCGCTACCTTCTCGAAACACCAGATCCCGGATGAGACTTCGTCGACGCCTCGCTCCGTTGGCGAGAGATCGGCCTCCTCCACTATGCCCACGAGGGCTCCTGATGAGTCTTTGATGATCCTTCCGTAACCCCTCGGGTCGGCCAAACGTGCCGTCAGAAGCGTGACCGCCGCTTCGGTTTTTGCATGCTGCTGCGCAAGGGAGCACAGGGTTGACGCTCGGACCAATGGCCCGTCCCCAGGAACGACGATGACTGCGCCAACGTAGTCGCCGAGTGCCTCCCGGCAACGCCGAACTGCGTCGCCAGTTCCCAGAAGTTCCGTCTGATCGACAATGATGGCGTCGGGTCGAATCCCGAGAACCACACTGGCAACCTCGTCGCGTTCGCGTCCCACGACCACTAATACTCTTGAAAGATGCTCCAGCTCATCGAGCGCGCTCAGAGCGTAATAAATCAGCGGACGGCCGGCGGCGCGATGGAGAACTTTGGGGGTAGGTGACTTGAATCGCTTGCCCTGTCCGGCCGCGAGGAGGATCGCGGCCAGCTCATTCAATCCTGCTCCTTAAACACGCTCCGGGGCAGGGACTTGAACCCCAATTACTTGGACCAAAACCAAGCGTCTTGCCAATTGGACGACCCCGGATCAGTTAGCTCTACCTACTTTGCCACACCGGGGATTTACGAGCTCCTTGCGACTCGAACAAAGCCGACCGTGCCCTCAAGTCGAGCGGCAAAAGAGTCGGCGGCCTCGGCCCCGGCGCACAGGGCGGCGATTGCGGCTCCGCTGCCCGACATCACTGCCCCCAATGCACCCAGGGCAACTAGATCGCTCTTGAGGTCGGCCAGCTCTGGACGAAGGTCAAACGCCGCTACCTCAAGGTCGTTGTGCAGACACGGCGCGATTGCGTCGACGTCGCCAGCCGCAAGCGCGCCCACGAGTTTCTCCGGTGTCTCTGGGGTCGAAGCAGCCTCCATCTCGTCGTAGCGCCGGTAAACTTCGTCCGTTTTTAGTCCATCGTCCGACATCGCGATCACCCACCACAGGGTCTGCGGGCACAAGAGCGGCTCGATTACATCGCCTCTGCCGCGGGCCATCACGGTGCCGCAGTCCAGAAAGAATGCAACATCGGCCCCGATCCCGATAGCGACCTCGGTAAGTTCGGGAGCGGTCAAACGGTCGCCGGTTAACTCATTCACGGCTGCAATAGCGGCGGCCGCATCTGAACTTCCCCCGCCGAGACCGGAACCCATCGGGATCGCCTTGAGGACATGGGCCTCAAACGCCGAGGACGTTTTTAGCCGCGCTCGCATAGCCTCGATCGCTCTTTCCACAAGGTCTGGACGAGTGGGCTCACCAAACGCCGAGTTGAATGTCACCTTGGTTAGGGTGGCGGCCCAAACTTCGACCTCATCGTAAAGATCGATGGCCTGCATAATCGTTGAAACTTCGTGATAGCCGTCCGGCCGGACCCCCATCACCTTCAAGAAGAGGTTGATCTTCGCCGGAGCGCGCTTCTTCATCGCAGGGCCTTGGCGATCCTCGCGAATTCCTGCAGACTCAACGACTCGGCCCGTGAATCAGGCGGAACCTGCGCCTCGGCGAGAGCCCTCGCGACATCGGTGGTTGGCAGATCAAGGATCGCCGCGATGGAGTTGCGTGCAGTCTTACGTCTCTGCGCGAAGGATGCACGCACGACTTTCATCAGTTGCTCGCAGGTGACGTCGACGGGCGGCGAGCGGCGACGCAGGCCGACAAGCACCGACTCCACCTTTGGCTGCGGCCAGAACACGGTCGAGGGGACACGGCCCAAAACTCGCGTCTCGCAGTGATACGCAACCAACACGCTCACCGCCCCGTACGTCTTCGAACCGGGTTTGGCCGCAAGCCTCTCACCAACTTCACGCTGCACCATGATCGTGAAGTCGGTGATCAGAGGAGTGGATTCAAGGAGACCGGCGACAAGTGGCGTCGCTATGTTGTACGGCAGGTTGGAAATGAAGCGGTGCGGATGACCCTTTAGCAAACCCGAGAAATCAAGATCCATTGCGTCGGCTTCCACGATTTCGACGTTGACGGCGTCACCGACAACCTCCGCAAGCGCGGGAATTAGTCGGCGGTCGACCTCAATTGCAAGAACATGCTTGGCGACGTCCGCCAAACCCAACGTCAGAGTGCCTAGGCCTGCCCCCACTTCGACAACCGACTCGTCCGACTGCACCTCGGCAAGGCGGACTATCCGCCGAACTGTGTTTGGGTCGATAACGAAGTTTTGCCCAAGAGATCTTGACGGGCGGATGCCGTGTCGGCGCGCCAAATCGCGGACCGCAGTGGGTGTAAGCGGGTCTAACCCCTTGAGCCCCATTTGATTTCGGGGGTTCGCAGCTTCTGGCGCGCCCGAGTCATACGACTGGGCGGCTGCTACCCCCCGAGCCCCCGCTCTGCTACCACTCGATCTTGACGTTAATCACTCCCGTGGATATAGCAGCGATCTCTTTGAAGGCGGTATCGGAAAGATCGATGATTCTTCCGTCACCATACGGCCCGCGATCGCGGATGGTCACGGTGACCTGTTTGCCGTTTGCCAGGTTGGTCACTCTGACTATCGTTCCGAATGGCAGCGTTCGATGCGCGGCCGTAAGACCGGGCGTTGCATACCAGGTTGCCTTACCTGTTTGAGAGTTAGTCGCAACCTGAAGCACCGGGCGCCGGGTACCAACGAGTGTTACCTCATCAACAGGCGGCTTGGTCACTTCATTTTTGAGCAGCGCCCTCTGCCGAACCTTGCCGTCCTCATAGAGAACGCGGTACGACTTGGTCCGAATTCCTTCTACTCCTGGTGTCTTGACTTTTTGCACGCCGAGGTCGAGTGCGGCTGTCTTCTCTGTCGCCCGTCCAAACGCAATTCTGGAGTTCACTTTCTCGACGATCTCCTTGACGCGTACGATTTTGATGGTGGATCCAGCCGCGGGATAAGCGACGATGCTCGGCTCGACCCTGTCTGCGGGACCCAAGGTCACGCCGAGGCGCCGCAAGAGAGCCCCGGCGGTCAACTCATTGGTGACAACGGACTGGGAAACCCCGTCGCGAATCAAATTGACTTCGAAGGGCTGGGCGACGACAACTGCTTCACCTTTTGCCAGAGAAGCCCCCGCGGACGGGTGCAAGTAGGCGCCCTCGGCGGCGATCTGAATCTCTTTTAGAATCTCGCCCACCGTGCGGCCCGTGACCCTCTCGATCCTGCGCGAGCCGTTGAGCACAACGACGACGTCGCGGGCCCGGCGAACCTCGATTTTTTCTCGCGCACCCAAAGCGGCTGCCCCGTCGGGCATCAAGCGGTCTCCGGGGCCTACGTCCACGCCGAGTCGCGTCAAAGCAGCGGTGACGGTGGGTGCGTAAGTCGTAACCGATCTGGTGCTGCCCGCATCTGCAAGGGTCACCGTCTTCTCGGCCATAAAATAGGCCGTGCAAGTCACGGCCAAGGCGAAGGTGAGAATGACCCGTAAAACCGTTCCCCGGAACTTATGCAAATCTCTCACGAGCTTTGCTGTCCGGTTCCTGCTTCACAGAGGGCAGTTTCGCCAACACGTTGCCGTCTTGGCCAGAGCTTCCCGCTCCACAGGCGTTTTGTGTCTCCGTCGAACTGACGGCGACTGAAAGGACTATAGCAGGGGGGTACGACAACAATCCGACCGCCTTGAGGGGCCGCAATCCGGAAGGAATTCTTCATTTATCCTCGATGGGCTCCCGTCAGATTTGTCGTCTATGCAGAGAGTTGCATATGTTTCGTCCAGCTGTTCGATACCCCTCTCACTGACTCCCGAAACTATCAGGGGCCCTGGAGGTTGGCAAACTTCGTTGGGAACTGGTGTTCGGGCTCTATCCTTGTCACATGACAGTCGCATATCAAGGCGAGGCGGGCGCCTATTCCGAAGAAGCCGCCCAGAGCCTCTTCCCCGACACCGAATTGCAACCCACTTCGACGATAAGAAAGGTGTTCGAGTCGGTGGAAGCTGGCGGAGTGGATGCCGGGCTGGTTCCCATCGAAAACTCGCAGGCGGGCAGTATCAACGAGACATACGACCTTTTTCTAAAGCACTGTCTGCACCTAGTGGCAGAGACAATCATCTCTGTGAATCATTGTTTGCTCGCGTTGCCGGGGACCACGCTCGACGACCTCGACGAAGTCGTCTCGCATCCGCAGGCCATCGCCCAATGCGAAGAGTTTCTCGTGTCGCTGGGAGCCGCGGTTCGGTCCGACTACGACACGGCAGGCGTGGCCAAGAGGATCGCTAAAAACAAACTCGAGCGGATGGCAGCGATCGCATCCCGTCGAGCTGCCGATCTATACGGCCTCCAAGTTCTCGCGGAAAACATCCAAACCTACCCCGACAATTACACACGATTTGGAGTCATTTCTAAGCAAGCGGAGCCGCTCGGCAATCCGGACAAGACCTCAATCGTCTTCGGAGCTGGGCATGTGGCGGGTTCCCTGTATCGCTGCCTCGGGGCGTTCGCGGAGCGACACATAAGCCTCAGCAAACTGGAATCGAGGCCGCGACCCGGCCGTCCCTGGGAATACGTTTTCTACGCAGACGTCGAGGCACCGGCAACGGGGGCCGAGATGATCGAGGCACTGATGGCTCTGACCGCCCACACAACCTTCACGAGAGTCTTGGGAACCTACGCCTCGGCACTCCCCTAGGAGCCACCCCCATTAGGGGGGCCACGGGGCGGGGGTTAGAGCAGGAAGGCTTGACGGGCGTTTCTTGATGTGACTTCCGCAAGGTCTTCGACCGGGATTCCTAGAGCCTCGGCCAGCGCCACGCCCGTCCACTTCACGAATGCGGGCTCGTTGCGTTTGCCTCGGTGGGGCACCGGGGGAAGATAGGGCGAATCGGTCTCGACAAGAATCCGGTCAAGCGGGGTTGCGCGGGCCGCTTCGCGCAGAGACTCGGCTTTGCTATACGAGACGTTGCCTGCGAACGATATGTAAGCACCCAGCTCAAGGGCCCGCTGCGCCTGCACCGCACCGCCACTGAAGCAGTGAAACACCGCCCTCACGTCGGGACTGACGTCGCCCAGCACTTCGATCACTTCATCAAATGAATCGCGGACATGGATGATCACCGGCAAGTCGCACTGAGCCGCCAGTTCCAGTTGCGAGCGAAATGCTTCGATCTGTGAATCCCGCGGCGCGTAGTCCCGATAAAAGTCCAGGCCGATCTCCCCGATCGCTACTACCTTGGGCCGTGATGCCAGCGCGAGGATTTCCGCCAATCCCTCTTGGGAAAACCCGCTGGCCTCGTGAGGATGAATTCCCACCGCTGCCCAAACCGACAAGAATTGACCGGCAAGTTCCACCGAGGCCGTGCTCGTCGCTACGTCCGTGCCCACCGTGACGATCGCATCGACGTCAGCTGCAAGAGCGCGGCGCACGATAGCGTCGGCCTCTTCGTCGATCGCGTCGAGATGACAGTGGGTGTCGACCCACATTTGATTTAAGAGTCCGGTTCGATTCTGGGAAAGATCGAATCGCCCCTTTGGACTTTGACTCCGGTCCACACCTGGCCGCGCACAAGCGACGCATCGAGAGGCCGATCGTCAACTTCGTTGAGTCCTAGCTGCGCTCGAATCCGTCGCGAGGCCCCGGGCATCGCCGGGGAGATGAGAAGCGCGATCTGACGAATGGCCTCACAGACGGAGTAAAGGACAGTCGAGAGTCGCTCACGGCCCGAAGGATCCTTCGCCAGTTTCCAAGGGGCCGCTGCGTCTATGTAGTGATTGGCGGCTTTGACCAACTCGAACACGCCAACAAGGCCGCGCCCGAGGTCGAGCCTTCGTACGCATGAGTCCAGCTCCGCGGCTGAAAGAGTTGCCGCGAGCCTCAAGTTGGTTTCGGCCTCCGTTTCCTCACCGGGTTCGGGAACCAACCCTTCGAAGTAGGAGTCGACCATCGCAAGCGCGCGACTCACAAGGTTGCCCAGGTCGTTGGCGAGGTCGGCGTTGTACCGGGCAATCATTGCCTCCCATGAGAAGGACCCGTCCTGTCCGAACGTGCCCTCCCGCAAAAAGTGATACCGATACCCGTCGACGCCGACGACATCGATTAACTCGTGCGGTGAGATTCCGGTTGCGTTGGTCTTAGACATCTTCTTGCCGCCGACCGTCAGCCAACCGTGAGCAAATACGGTTTTGGGCAACTCCATTCCCGCGGCCATCAGCATCGCGGGCCATATGACAGCGTGGTGACGCAAGATGTCTTTGCCGATCAGGTGAATGTCGGCCGGCCATAGACGCCCGAATTTGCCGGGGTCGGCCCCGTACCCGGGAACAGTTATGTAATTAAGTAGGGCATCGATCCATACGTAGAGGATGTGGTTGGAGTCCCAGGGGACAGTAATTCCCCAAGTAAACGAGGTGCGCGTAACCGACAGATCATCCAGCCCGGACTTGACGAAACTTACCACCTCATTCAGACGCGACTCGGGCCTGACGAAATCGGGATTCTTCTCGTATAGGTCGAGCAGTCGGTCCTGGTAAGCAGAAAGCCGGAAGAAGTAATTCTCCTCCTTGACGGTCTCCACCGGACGCTCATGGATCGGACACAATCCGCCAGGCACTTCGTCCGGCTGATAAAAAGTCTCGCACGAGACGCAATACGGCCCCTCATATTTGCCGAGGTACACGTCGCCGGTTTCGTACACCTTTTGCCAGAAATCGCCCACGGGTTTGATGTGTCTTTGCTCGGTCGTTCGGATGAAATCGTCATAGGAGATTTCAAGCCGCTCCCAAACCTGCTTCCATTTCGGGACGATCTCGTCGCACCAGGCTTGGGGCTGCATGCCCCTGCGCTCCGCGGCCCGGGCTACGTGTTGGCCGTGCTCGTCCGTTCCGGTCAGGAGGAAAACCTTGTGCCCGGCAAGTCGGTGGTACCGGGCGATGAAATCAGCTGAGATCGCATTGTAGGCGTGCCCGATGTGGGGCTCGTCGGTGACGTAGTAGATCGGGGTGGTTATGAAAAAAGTGTCTTTGGTCATGGAAGATCCCGTTCGATTTTTGTTCAGCAGGGCAGTAGGGATATTATCGCCGCAATGAGTAGCACAGGCATGACTCGCCATGTGGACGATCTCGGGCGCATCGTCCTACCCGCTGAACTCCGGCGCACCATGGGCCTAAGGGATGGCCGCAAAATGGACATCTCAGTCGAGGACGGGCGGATCATCTTGACTCCCCGTCAAGATGCATGCGTTTTCTGCGGATCGAAGGCCGATCTCAAGGAATTCCGCGGACGCCATGTGTGCACTCCCTGCGTTACGGAAGTGAGCAGTGGGGAATCGACGTGGGACCCCTTCGCTAAAGCCTGAGGTCACTCTTCACCACTCTTGGACAACAACGCCTCGTAAACGGATCGGCGTAGCGCGCCTTGGGTTTTCGCCGCCTCGGCCGCCGCGCGGCTGGGGGCCATACCGCCAGCAACCAGAGACTTGGCCTCGGCCACCGCAACCTCAAGCCCCCCGGCATGGGGTCCCGCGCCTTCGACGACCAGAACGACCTCGCCCAATACCGGATCCCCAATGCGCTCGAGTACCTCAGACACTTTTCCACGAATAACTTCTTCGTGAACTTTCGTGAGCTCGCGCGCAAGCGCCATCTTTCGATCACCCAGCACCTGGAGAAGGGCCTCGAGCGTCGCCTTCACGCGGGAAGGGGCCTCAAAAAAGACAACCGTCCTTTCCTCACCGGCCAGCTGTTTAAGTCTCTTGATCCGCTCGCCCGCCTTTCTGGGTACAAAACCATCGAAGCAAAACCGCGCCGGCCCGATGCCAGACGCGATCAATGCCGCGAGGATCGATGACGCGCCCGGAACGACTTCGACGGGAATTTGCTCTTCGATGCAACGTCGGACGATTTGAAAACCGGGGTCTGAGATTCCCGGCATTCCCGCGTCGGTGACGAGGGCAACTCGGATCCCGGCCCTCATACGGCCGATCAAGAACTCTGCCTGCGCGCGCTCGTTGGCTTCGTGATAAGAAACAAGTGTCGCCTTGATCTGGTGGCGAGAGAGCAGTTTTCGGGTTCTGCGCGTATCCTCCGCTGCCACAAGGTCCACCTCTGCCAGCACGCGCAGCACCCGCAGAGTAACGTCCTCGAGATTGCCAATTGGAGTGGCGCAAACAAAGAGCCGGCCAGTCATTTGATTCGGGGGGTTCTTTCGAGCACTACCCCGGGGACCAGGCCGAGCCTCTTAGCCTCTCCGGCGTCGAGTTCGAGAATCCAATTTGCCCGGCGGCGCCACCGTCCGAGCCTGAAGGGCCTCATTGTTGTGACTTCAAGGATCAATCCGTTATCAGCCAAGTGGATTACATCGATGGCGTAGCTCATCCCGAAGGTATGAACCTGCTTTCCTTTTAGTAGCAGTCCCTTGCCTCGTCCTACGCCGTTCGTTCCGATCAGTCCTCGCAAGCGCGCTGCTCGGCTGCGCGCCGGGGTGACCTCTATCGAGTCTCCGGGCCGGTTAGAAATGAGCATTTGCATAAGGATGTCGCCGATATACTTCTTTCAGTTTGAGCTCTTCTGTGACCGTCGCACCCCCAACCGGATTTCGATGGAACAAACGCGACACCACGATAGTAATCCTGTTGGCGTCCCTCGGGGCGCTCCTGCGGTTCATCAGGCTCGGGATACCTCCGGCACTTGTTTTCGACGAGACTTACTACGCCAAGGATGCGTGCCTTTACATCGGCAACAGTCAGCAGTTCTGCGGTCTCGAGCAAGCTACCGAGCAGTCTTACGTTCATCCCCCTCTGGGAAAGTGGCTTATCGCCGGTGGAATCAAGGTGTTCGGCTACTCATCCTGGGGTTGGCGGGTCGCCGCCGCTGCTGCGGGAACCGCTCTCGTCGTTGCCGTTTACATACTCACGCGCAAACTATTCAGGGACCGATGGACGGCCGGTATCGCCGGAGTTCTGGTGGCAACTGATTTTCTGCTGATCGTACAAAGTCGCATCGCGATGCTGGACATCTTTCTGGCGCTGTTTGTCGTGATGGGGTTCATGTTTCTTTCCTTCGACCGCGAGCGCATCCTGGCTTTCAAAGAAAATTGGGAGGCAACCGTGCCCCCACCCGGGCCCCCGCCCGCGCGGGAAATGGAATGGCGCTTCGCTGCGGGGGCTTCGTTCGGTTTGGCCCTGGCGGTGAAGTGGTCGGCCATCATGGCGCTGGTCGCGGCAGCGGGGCTCGCATTGGCTTGGTCGATCGGGATCATTCGAATGAAGAACAAACACCATGCGGCCCCAGCCGAGTCCCGTTGGCCAAGCTGGGGCCGCGAGATCGGCATCGGCCTCGTTGCTTTGCTGGTCCTGCCAGCCGTCGTCTATTTGAGTTCGTATTCCGTTTATTTCGCAGACCGGCTCGCAGAGTCCTGTCCGTTTGTTGTTCCCAACGCCGAGAAAGGGCGCCTCGTTTCAGGAGGTTCTTTCGGGTTGGACGGCGGGAACTGCATCAAGGGCCCCCTCGGCGCGGCGGCGTCGTTCGTCGACTTGCACGACCGAATGCTCGACTACCACCTCACCTTGAAGGCCGATCACGATTATCAGTCGAGAGCATGGACGTGGCCGCTCGTGCGCAGGCCCGTGGCCTACTACTACCCTTCGGGACAATCGAAGTCCATCCATATCCTTGCGTTCGGCAATGTTGCGACCTGGTATGCGGCGCTGGTCGCAGGGGTGTGGTTGCTGGGGCGGTCGTTCAGAAAGTGGCGCGCCGAAAGGGTCGTAACCATCGCGTGGGCCGCACAGTATGTCCCGTGGCTGTTCGTCTCCAGGCCGCTGTTCTTCTTCTATATGACTCCGATCGCACCCTTCATGATGATCGGACTGGCAGCAGGTTTGTCGGCCCTTCGCGACATTGGCCGCCTACCACGATGGGCAGTAATTGGCTTTATCGTCATTGGAGTCGGACTCATGACCATTTATTTTTACCCAGTTCTCGCGGCAGTCGGGTTGCCGCACGAACTATGGCGAAGCCGCATGTGGTACCCGTCCTCCACGTGCGGGGGCCTCAAATGCGGATGGATCTAGATCCAAGACAAAAGGTGAACCTGATAATGGATCCATACTTACTGACATGAGTGTGGCTCGAAAGTGTCTGCTGTTTAGTCTGGCAACGTTGGTTGCACTGATGCCCGCATGCAAAGTCCCCGGGAAGAGCACTCTTTGCACGCTTGAAGCACGGCCCGGTTTAGAGGTTGAGGTACGGGACTCAATTACGCGGGCACCTGCGGGTGAGAATGCCTCGGTAATCGCGACAGAGGGAGCGTATGAAGAGACCATGCAAGTCTTTGATGGACTTACCTTTTCCGGACTTTACGAGCGAAGGGGCAGCTATTCCGTATCCGTCCAGAAGGCCGGATACAAGCAACAGCAGCAAGAGATTCGGGTAACAGGCAACGAGTGCCACGTGAAAACTGTTGACCTCCAAGTCAACCTGGAGAGTATTTCTTGACTCCACAAGCGACCGTTAACTTATCCACTTTGCCTTTCACGCGCCCTCTGCCTTTGCCTTATGCCTTTGCCTTACTATGGTGGAGCCGAGGGGAGTTGAACCCCTGACCTCTGCATTGCGAACGCAGCGCTCTACCAACTGAGCCACGGCCCCGGAAGAAGGCCATTGTAGCCTCTTAGAGTTGGCCGGCCCTTAAGTACAGTTCGTCGAAGTAATCGTCGCTTTCCTGCGCGACGGACTCATCAGTCCGGGCAGGGCGGCTCTTTTTGTCGCTCAACAGAAAGTAGATGAAACCGGCAAACATCAGGTCGCTGACTAGGTTGAGCCAAAGCATCACGCGAAGAGACGGGATCAGCCCAACGATCAGCGTCACCGCACACGCCACCAGCAATGATTCAAACAGCCGTTTGCGTCTCTGCATCATCGCCTTTGAAGACCTCGTGGGCTCGTCGACAGGGTCCGGAGGGACCATTATCCAGCGGCCCCCGGCCCCCGGCTTTCCCAGCGCGCGAAGGCCTCGGTTGAACATTCCCACAGTTGTGATTGGGGAGTGCGTTCGGCGGGCCCGGAGCATCGTCGGCATGAACACGACTGCCCAGAGCCCCGCGAACAAGGCTAAAAGTAATAATGTCAAAGTCTTATCCGATGCTCGGGTACAACATGCGGCCTCGGGCTCAAGGTAGCACGCACTATTTAGTGTTTCGCGGATTTGGAGGGGATGGGAACGATGCTCAATCTAAAGCGCGCCGCGACTTCGGCGGCCAATACTAAAGCGGAGTTGGTTGTAGTAGGTGTACATCAGGGGATCAAACTGACACCGGCCGCATCGGAAGTGGATCGCGCTCTGAAAGGCGCGCTGACCACGTATCTGAAGAAAACTCAGTTCACGGGAGCGATTCGCTCGGCGACGATCATTCCAACGATGGGCAAGATTCCGGCCTCCGCGGTCATGGCCGTCGGACTCGGGCCGGCCGACAAAATCGATCACGACGCAGTTCGAAGGGCGGCCGGCACGGCCGCCCGCTCAGCGGGAGGATTTGCCTCCGTGGCTCTCGACATATCGCGCGACCTCGTAGGCGGCGCGCGGGCCGCGGCGGAGGGCTTCGCCCTCGGCGCTTACGGATTCACGCGGTACAAGTCGGAAAACAAGGAAAGAACGCAACGAGCCGTGATCTTAGGTGCAGCACAGACCGACATCGACTGCGCCCAGATCGTTTGTGACGCCACCAATTGGGCCCGCGATCTCGTCAACGAACCGCCAAGTAATCGGGGGCCGGCAGAGTTCGCCCGGCTTGTGGCCGAGCGCGCCGGGCAGGGAGGAGTCAAAGTAGAAATCTTCGACGAAAAAGTCATGGCGCGCCTTGGGATGAACGGTATCTTGACCGTGGGCAAAGGCAGTACGTCGCCGCCTCGCTTCGTAGTGCTGACCTACAACCCAAAGGGTGCCAAGGGTTTCGTTGGACTCGTTGGAAAAGGAATCACCTTCGACTCGGGCGGCCTCACGCTCAAGTCCAAGGAGGGGATGACGACGATGAAGATGGACTGTTCGGGCGCCGCCGTTGTCGCTGGCGCGATCTGCGCTTTGCCCGCCCTTGCCGTCAAAGTCAAAGTCGTTGCCGCGCTGGCGCTTGCCGAGAACATGCCTTCGGGCAACGCAGTTAAAATGGGCGACGTGATCCATCATCTCGGGGGCCGGACTTCCGAGGTGTTGAACACGGACGCAGAAGGACGTCTAGTGCTCGCCGACGCGCTGGCTTGGATGACTGCTCAGGAACCCGACGCGATGGTCAACGTCGCGACACTGACGGGCGGGGTCATGACCGCCCTGGGCAACATGGTGGCTGGCGTCATGTCGAACCGTTCCGAGCTGGTGGGCGAACTACTTGAGGCGTCGAAGCGGACCGGCGAACGCCTTTGGGAACTCCCGCTTGTCGACGAGTATCGAGAGACAATCGACAGTAATGTTGCAGACATCAAGAACACCTCAGGGACAACCTTGGCTTCCGCCATATTTGGAGGATTGTTCCTGCGGGACTTTGTCGGCAATACTCCGTGGGCTCATCTTGACATTGCTGGGACGGCGTGGTCGGACAAGGCCGCGCACTACGTGCCGCAAGGCGCTACCGCTTTTGGCACGCGTCTGTTGATCGATTGGATCGCGTCGCGGTCGGATAGCGACAGGTTGACCTGATGGAAACAGAAGGACACCCCACTCAAGATCTCGTCGAGGAGTTGCAGCGGCGCGGAGGGCTGCTCCATCCTGGCACGAGCACCGGGCCCGACGATGAAGCACTGGAGTTTGCTCGCCGCGGTGGCGTGGCCGAGCCCGGGGTTTGGCTCTTCCTGCCTAACAGCGCTTACGACACCGCTATCGACGAGAGACCGCCGCAGTTGTGACCACCTCCGAAGAGTACGGCGCGGTGTTCCGCAATCTGGCGTCCGGCGTAACAGTCGTGACGGCGCTGCATTACGGCAAGTTTTTCGGCATGACAGCGACGTCCTTCACCAGCGTTTCGCTCGAGCCTATGCTCGTGCAGGTGTCTCTGGCGAAGAATGCGAGAACTCACGACGCCGTTCGCGACGCGGGCACGTTCGCGGCAAACATCCTTGCCGCCGATCAAGAGAAGGTAGCGCGGGACTTCGCCACACCTCAAAAAGAAAGGGAAACCATTACGGCAACACATGCTGGCAAGATGGGACTTCCGCTAATCGACGGCGCCATCGGGCACTTCGAGTGTCGCGTCATAGAGATGGTGGACGGCGGGGACCACACGATTTTCGTGGGCGAGGTCGTCGAATCAGCTGTCGAAGGCGGGGCCCCGCTTGTCTATTTCCAGGGAAACTACACAACTCTTCTCTTAGCGAAAGGAATAAAATGAAAAAGTGGGAGTACGCGTCGGTGCCGATAATTCCGCACGTCGCTCAGGAGATCCTGAACAACTGGGGGGAAGACGGATGGGAACTGGTGAGTGTCTTCAGCCCTCCCGACGTAGGGGGCGTCGTCGCCTACTTCAAGAGAGAAAAACCGGAAACGGAGAGTTAGGTCTGACGGTGCTGCGTTGGATCACCTTTGATCAGATCGAGCGCGTGCGGCAGCAGGGGAAGAATCGCTGTTAGGCAATCGCGCACGGCCCCCGGACTTCCCGGCAAGTTGATGATCAAACTATTCCCGCATATCCCGGCGGTCGCCCGCGACAGCGCGGCGTAGGGCGTCTTATCGTTGCTTGCGCTCCGCATCTCTTCGGCTATACCGGGGATCATGCGATCGCAAACATCGGCAGTCGCTTCTGGGGTCACATCACGCGGCGCAACTCCGGTTCCGCCAGTGGTCACAATCAGAACCGCCCCCGAGCGCGCAAGCCGCAACAACTCTGATGAGATCCTTGCCCGGTCGTCCGGGACAACAAGCGACTCCAAAATAGTCGCGCCTTCCGCCTCGAGCAGGTGGATTGCTTGCGGTCCGCTCTTGTCCTCGCTTAGGCCCGTAGAAACAGAGTCGCTGACAGTAACCACAGCCGTTGACGCATCCGAGATGGCTGTCACCGCTTCCAGGTGCCCGTCTTGCCTCCGGACTTCGATAACAACTCCACTGTCTCGATGCGAATACTTTTATCGAGCGCTTTGCACATGTCATAGATCGTGAGCGCGGCGACGCTTGCGGCAACCAATGCCTCCATCTCGACGCCCGTGCGATCGGTGGTGCGAACCCGGGAAATGATCTCCACGCCGCCGGTGGCAAGTTCCACTTCGACCTCGATGTCGCTCAGCGCGATCGGATGACAAAGAGGAATCAGGTCGGGCGTCTTCTTGGCCGCCATCACACCTGCGACACGTGCCACACCCAAGGCGTCGCCCTTTGCGAGCCCACCTTCTTCTACCGCTGAGCGCACTTTCTCGCTCATCGATACGAAGGCGCGCGCGGCCGCAGTCCTGACAGTAGGTTTCTTCCCCGAGATGTCGACCATGCGAGCCCGGCCCGCTTTGTCGACATGGGTGAGTTTCTTCATTATTAATTCACCCCCGGTCCAGGTGCGCTCGGAAGGCCGGTCCCGCGACCGGGTGCTCGGAAGCCAGGTCGACCACCGCCTCAAGGTAGCCCGCCTGGTTGCCGACGTCCCAGCGCCGCCCAGAGTAACGGCGCGCTAACAGCCGCCCCTGGCCAGCGAGAACACCTAGCGCGTCGGCGAGTTGGATCTCGCCGCCGGCCCCTCGTCCAAGTCCTCCCAGAATCTCCAAAACGGACGGGTCAAGGACGTAGCGGCCCACAAGAGCCAGGTCGGAGGGGGCCGAGGACGGGTCGGGCTTTTCGATTACCGAGTCGACCTTGATGAGAGCGGCATTCGGATCCTCTGTGCCGATTGCGCCGTAAAGGCTTATCGAAGTGTGCGGGACTTCCAGCACCGCGACGACGCTTTGGGTGTGCTCCAGATAAGTCGCAATCAGGTCTTCAAGCAAAGACTCAGCCGGGTCGAACATTTCGTCGGGCAATGCCACGACGAATGGTTCGTCCCCTACGAAGCCTCGTGCCAGCCAAACGGCGTGACCCAAGCCCAATGGCTCGTCTTGAGTGACCGATGAAATGTTGGCGAGTTTGTTCAATGCGGTTACGGTCGCCATTAGATCGGTCTTGCCCTTGGCCTCGAGTGCGGCCTCGAGTGCGGCGTTGGACCTGAAGTGATCCAGCAGGGACTGCTTACCGGGTGAGACCACAATGCATATGTCGGAGATTCCCGACCGGACAATCTCCTCGACGGCGTACTGAATGATCGGGCGATCAACGACCGTGATCATCTCTTTGGGGATTGCCTTGGATGCTGGAAGGATTCGGGTCCCCAGGCCCCCTGCGGGGATCACGGCTTTGCGAACGGTGATTGGCTTTCTTCCCTAAAGTTCGAGGCCGGGCTCGTACAGTAGCACCTGGTTCTTTCCGCGGCGCTTGGCGGTGATGAGCGCAAGGTCAGCGGCCCGAATGATCGCAGGTCCCGTCTGAGCGTGCAAAGGAAAGGAGGCGACGCCGACGGTGACGGCAACTTTCAGGGGCTCTTTGGCAAGCTCGCCCTCGAAGAACTTGTCGGCGATCGCCGAGCGAATTCGCTCGGCAGTCCTGACCCCGCCGGCGGCGTCGGTCTCGGGCAAAAGCACGGTGAACTCTTCGCCTCCGTACCGGGCAAACATGTCGATATCGCGGATCACGGTTTTTACGCGGGCCGCCAGCTCGATCAAGACGAAGTCGCCTACTTGGTGACCATAGGTGTCGTTAAAGATTTTGAAGTCGTCGATGTCGAGCATGATCATGGAAAAGGGCTTGTTGAAGCGCGACGCACGCTGGATTTCCTGATCAAGTTGCAACATGAAGTACCGGTTGTTGGCGATGCCAATTTTGCCATCCATGATCGCCAGATTCGACGCTTCCTCGTGAAGTACAACGTTCTCGATTGCCACACCAGCTTGATCGGCCAACGCAAGAAGCGTCCCCATATCGGCCTCAGAGAAATCCTGTCCACCCTTCTTGTTGTACACGGCGACCGCTCCGATAATTCTCTCCTCCGCGTAGAGAGGCACACACATCAGCGACCGAGAGTTTGGTTCGCTCAAATGCGGAGTCGGTTGATCGCCGCCGCCCGGAATTCGCAACGGAGTACCCGTCTCGACGACATACCCCATGACCCCCTTACCGATCGGTAACTCGAAATCCGGGGCGTCAATCTTTCGCCATGCCTTGACCTCCAGATTCCCGCCCGCGACCCATACGAGCAATCCCTTCTCCGCGCCGACCGTATCCATCGCTGCCTCAAGAGTTGCTTCCAGCATTCGATCGAGATCGTGAGTCGACCGAAGGGCCTCGCCGAAGCGCGTATAGGCCCGCTTTAGATCCTCACGCGATTCCCGGAGCTCACTGAATGAGACATTTAATTTCTCCGACATGTCGTTGAACGCGTGGGCCAATTGCCCGACTTCGTCGGATGAGTGGACTTCAATCTGTCGACCGTACTCCCCCGCGGCGATGGCGTTGGCCGCGTCAGCCACTTCCATCAAAGGCTGCGAAATCTGCTTCGCAAGCAGGTAACCCAAGCCCCCGGCCGCGACTATGGCGAGAAGGAGCAGCGCAACACCGGAGCCCTGCAACGTCCTGCTCAAGTTCGCAACGGTCGCCTCTTTCGGGACGGAAGTCACAAAGGCCGCCTGTTGAAGGAGGCGATCGGGATAGAGGGGGCCGACGACGGCTAGAGTCTCGACGTCTGCAAAGTCTGCTTCGAAGAAATCCTTTTTACTGAGATCTGCAGGGAGCAATCGGTCGGAGGTCTTGAGCTTGTGAAGAGTGCTCGCGACCGGCTTACCACCTATGAGTATGGTCACGTCCGCCGGTTTCTGACTGTTAGAAAGATCCCCAGATCGTTGCGCTACTGAGGCAACGACGTTGGCATCGAGATAGAAACCCCCCATGACATTCCAAGCGACTTCCTTGGGCGGGTCGGGTGACCTGATTGGCACAACCGACCGAAAGATTAGCAGATGCTGGCCGGCGTCGTCACCAACGATTTGTTCGGCGGTTAGCGCCGGGACGCCGCGCAGAAACTTGGGCGGAGTGATGGCCTGGGCAAGAACACCGCTTTGGGAGTCCGTCAGCACAAGCCAGCTAAACGGGGTTCCTTCGACTTTGACTTGTTCCTGCAAGAAAGCCTCGACAGCGGGATAGTCTTTCTTCAACAAGGCCACTTGGAACCGCTCATCAAGCGAAACGACTTTGAGCCGATCGAGATTAGCGCCGAGGCGGGATTCGTAAACTTGTTGGACCGAGTTACGAGCTGCGCGCAATCCATCGAAGGCGCGACTTTCGAGCTCGCTCAAGATGAACGGCGCGGCGAAGAGCCCCGCTAAAAGCAGCGGCAATCCGACGATTGCTATGAAGGTTCTGAACAGCTTTTTCTGAAGGGTCACTCAGCCCCCTGTTAAGCGCCCATTTTTAGGCGCTCTCACGTGATTTCTCGACTCGTTGACTAGCTATCTTTACTTACGAACACATCCCCCGACGGAGGGATGAGGGTTGCTGGAATTGCGACCTCACCTAACCCAAGTAGGGGAAACTGCGATACTAATGGAATCTCAACTCTTGAATAGGAAAACTTTCGTTGCCCACGTATGAATATGCCTGCACCGTCTGCGATAAGCACATCGAAGCAACGCAGTCCTTTGCCGATGCGCCCCTCGAGACGTGCGCTGAGTGTGGCGGGAAGTTACGCCGAGTGTTCCATCCGGTGGGAGTCCTGTTCAAGGGATCGGGCTTTTACTCGACAGATTCCAAGTCAAAGAAAAAGTCGGGCGATCCTTCAACGGCGAAGAATTCAGACAAATCTCCCAAGTCCTCGGAGTCGAGTGCTGCCTCCGATGCTAAAGCGTCTGGAGCTGGGGACTCCTCCCCAAAGTCGGCTGTCAGCAGTTCACCTCCTCCCAAGGGGCCTCGTGGGTCCGGCTCGGAAGCTCCGGGGACTCGAGGGGACTAGAATGATTTTCAGCTTCCCCAAACTTCTTAGAACCTTTTAGCCCACATAGGTAATGGGGGACCAGTTTGGCCGTTCTGGCTCTGACCCGTAAGCGAACTTCCCTTTGGAGCGTTCTTGCCGTCGTTGCCGCAGTGGCGACTGGTTTGGCAGTCTTTTCTTACCTTTCGTGGCTCCGCGGTCAGATCCCGGTGGCGGGAAAACTCGTTCCCACAGTTGTTGCCGCCGCCGACTTGGAACCGGGCACTGTACTGACCGGAGCCATGCTCGATATCGTGGATCAACCAAGCAAGTACTTACCCCCCGGAACCCTTCGGGCGACATCCAGCGCGATCGGCAAAGTTCTCGGCGTTCCTGTTTTCTCCGGAGAGGTCATCACGATCAAGAAGATCGGCAAGAAAGGCGGCGCGTCGTCAGTTGTGCCGGCCGGCATGAGGGCCTACTCGCTCTCGATCGGATCCGTCTCGGGGTTGTCGTTTATTCCGAGATCGGGCGATCGCATCGATGTTCTCGCCACATTTCCTCCGGAAGTTCTGGGCCAGGCAACGACCGTGACGATATTGCGCTCGAAGGAAGTTGCCTCGGTCGGCGAGAGTGCAGCGAATGATTCGGGCGGAGGCCGAGTTGCGACGCAACTGGGAATCACGTCGTCGCAGGAAAGGCGAGTTGCGATCACTTTGTTCGTAACACCGCAGGAGGCCGAGCGCCTGGCCATGGCTGAGGCTCTCGGCAAGATCACACTGACCCTGGCGCCCTCCAAAGTTGAAGACGCCCCGCCGCCAGCACCGGTGACGGCAAAAGACCTAGCATCTCCTTGACTTCAGGGGTTCGCAGCTTCTGGCGCGCGCAAGTTCGAACGTAATGCGACATCGTTGAGCGTTTTTCAGGCCGTCGTCCTTGGGCTCGTTCAGGGAGTAACCGAGTTTGTCCCCATCTCATCGTCGGCACACTTAGTGCTTGTGCCCGAACTGCTTGGTTGGCCCATTCCCTCGGTTGGCTACATAGTTCTTCTTCACGCGGGCACGCTGCTGGCGTTGCTGATCCATTTTGGAAAACAGTTGATCAGCGCGCTAGGTCGAGATCGCAGGCTTATCTATCTACTAGCGATCGCCACAATTCCTGCTGCAATAATCGGAGTGTTGTTTGAACGCCAATTTGAGGATTCGTTCGGAAAACCAATGCAAGTTGCATTTCAGTTGATGCTTACCGGCTTGATTTTAGTGGGGGCCGAATTGCTTGCGCGAAGGCGTACCGGGACAGCGGAGGTCCAACTATCGTCCGTGAGCGCTCTTGCGATTGGCTTCGCGCAGGCCATTTCGATTGTGCCGGGTATCTCCCGGTCGGGAGCGACGATTGGAACGGGGCTTGTTGTCGGACTAGACCGCACAAAGGCGACTCGGTTTTCGTTCATGCTCGCGATACCGATCTTGCTCGGAACTTCGCTCTATAAAGTCCCCGAATTTTCTAGTAGTGGCCTCGGCGCGGGGGCGATGGTCGCGGGGTTCATTGCCTCCTTGGTATCGGGATATCTAGCAATAGCAGGGATGGTTGGCTATCTGGGGCGCCGGGGACTTTACCCGTTCGCCGCCTACTGCGTTATTGCTGGATTGCTGGCAGTGTTGGCGTTGTGACAGAAATCACTCTGACTACCGAACAAACCGAGAGACTTCGGTCGATCCTCGAGCGGATGCAGATGGCCCGGCGTGAACTTGACGCGCTGATCGGCGACAATTACCTGAGTCCTCGCGTCAACATCGTTGCCCTTCACTTCAATTCGCTGGCGGCTGCGGTCGAGAAGCTGCGCTGGGCAGAGGCGCAATGGCGGGAACTGTCAGCGGAGCTAGAACCGGACCAAAAGGGCGGATGACCTCGAAAGGGGGCCGCTAAATGGCCGACTTCTACGAGGCTCTTAAAATCCATCACTCTGCAGACGACCTGGAGATTCGGCGCGCCTACCGACGGCTGGCAAGGGAAACGCACCCCGACTCACATCCCGGGATTTCAGGAAAAGCGCTCGACGAGGCTGAGGCTCGGATGGCCCTACTCAATGAGGCACGTCAAACGTTGTCGGACCATGAAAGTCGCGCCTCCTATGACCGAGAGATCGGAGTAGATTCTCTACGGGTTGCCGCTGCAGCGAGATGGGCTGCCCCACCAGTACCAAGGGGGTTCCACCTCTTTACGACTGGCGTCGGGACTCTTTATGGGGTCCGATACTTGGGCAATCCCGAATTTGACTTCCACCGAGTCCTGGATGCCAGGTTCGAAGCCCTTAGCCTTTTGGCGCGCGGAGGAGATTTCTCTGGTCTTGATGCTCTGGCTTCGAACAAGCTCTGGGCGCTGCGGGCGAACTCCTTGCCCGTTCCGGATCAGCAACTAAGCCATTTGAGTAGATTCACGACCTTGACTCGACTTGAGCTTGGTGACACGGAGATAACCGACGCCGCCATCGTGCATCTCGTCCCCCTGCGGAACCTCGCCGAACTCGATCTTTGGGGGACGCGGATCACGGACGAAAGCCTCAGGGTCATCGGACAATTCAAGAACTTGAAAAACTTGAGTCTCACCGATACTGCCGTAACGGACGAGGGCCTGGCCCATCTGTCGCAACTCGTGCTGCTCGACACGCTAAATCTTCGTGATACGCAAGTTCATGGGCCGGGCCTCCGGTATTTGCATGGACTTAAGGAGCTCGATTGGCTAGCCCTTTCGAGGGTGGACCGCGATTCAAAGAGGGCAATCAAAAGGGCACTTCCGGGCCTGGAGATTCTCTAGGTCGTGCAAGCCGACTACTACGAGATTCTGGAAATCGACCATACCGCCGCTAGCCGGGAAATTCGGCGCGCGTACAGACGGCTTGCCAAACAAGCGCATCCCGATTTGCATTCAGGAATTTCAGGACAAGAGCTTCACGCGGCAGAGGCTTGGATGGCGCTTCTCGACGAAGCGATGGAAACGCTGTCAGACCCCAAGAGGCGGGCCGCGTACGACCGGATGATCCGAGTCCCTGGCCGGGGGATCGAAGCGGCCGCGCGATGGACCCCACCGCCGATTCCCCACGGATTCCTTCTGTACCCCGGCAAGGAATGGGGCAAAGCCGATTCCGGAGTTATCAGGGCGCTTGATTCCAAGTTAAGGGCGCTCAGTCTTTCAGCGTATACGACGGATTTTTCCGGCCTTGCTGCGTTCGCACCGAATCGTCTCTGGGCCCTGTCGGCGGAGAGGATGCCCGTGCCCGACGAACAACTTGCCCACTTGAGCGACATCACAAGCTTGACCAAGCTCGAGCTAGACAACACCGAGATAACCGATGCCGGACTCGCGCACCTAATCCCGCTCAAGGGTCTCGCCGAGCTGCTCCTGTTTGGAACAAAGATCACTGATCATGGCCTTCGACTGATCGGGCGCTTCCCTAACTTGAAAAACTTGAACCTCGGTGAGACGGCAGTCACCGACGAGGGCTTGGCTCACCTTTCGCAACTCGCACTACTCGACACGCTAAATCTGCGAGGGACGCAAGTTCGTGGACCGGGGCTCAGGAACCTGCATAGATTGAAAGGGCTCGATTGGCTGGCGCTTTCAATGAATGTCGACCGGGATGCCAAGAGAGCAATAAAGGCGGCACTTCCAGACTTGGAGATTGTTTAGGTATGTATCTGGATGTTGCCTCCTCCCAGAAGGCCGGAGGCCTCGTGGATAAGCGAACCACCTAGCGTGAACACTCTGATTCTGAATCGGTCCAAGCCCGTCCCTGGTTCGGCGTTGTCCTCGACATTGACTGTGTACCTGCATTGCGAACCGTCGCGCTCGCAGAGTCCGCTGAATTCGAAAGGCATCGAAATCATCGGTTACCAAGTTCTGGTGGTGAGAGACAAACCCCTCAGAGTCTTCAGCGCGGACCTACCTGCAACTGCCACCAAGATCCGCGTGCCGGCGGAGTTCCTGGAGGCGGGGGTGGAGTACAAGGTCGAGGTGCTGGCGATAGAGGCCAATCGTAACCAGACTCTCTCGGAGGTGACGTTCAGCATCTCGTGACCTGCACAAGCTCGTCTCGATCAGAGCAGGATGGCCACGGCTAGAGCTGCGATCAACAGACCTGGGACCACGTAATACCAGTGGGTCGCTCGGGTAAGACCACGAGTCTCCCCCTTCGGAAATGCATCAGCGAATCAGCGGTTTTAAGTCCTTCATCAACAGCATCAGATGCAGCGGATTGGTCGGCGAGGGTTCGAAGTCGAATCTTTCGTAAAAAGATCTTGCTTCCTCTTCTTTGGCATGTACAAGAACCGCTCTGGCGCCGATGGTCTCTGATGCAGAGACCGCTCTCTTGAGGGCATCCTTCAGGAGGGCGGATCCGAGGCCTTTCCTTTGCTCACTCTTGTCAACGCCGAACCTAGCCAACAGGATCACGGGGATGGGGTGCTTCGCTAGACCCTTTTGGACTCGTCTGGGAGCATCCTCGAATGCGACGCTGCCTGCTGCCAATGCGTAAAACCCCACGACGACGTTATTTCGATGCACGACAACGACGCGGGCACCACTCGATCCTTGGGTGACCAGCGCGAATCGACGCAGCCATTCGTTAAGTTCTTTGTTACCACAATCGAAACTATCGGTGGCATGACCGGGCCCCAGTGGCTCGGGTTTGGAAAGTGAGTGAGTCACTCTCCTTCAAGGATGCTGGATCTGCTCATGAGTTCACGAAGCTTGCGCTTTTTGACCACCGGGCGCTCCAACGCTGTTACGAACGCCTCCCATTTGTTCTCATCAAGGTTGAATATCTGACTGTCAGCCAAAACCCGCAGGGCATCACTATAGGCCGCGTCCAAAACAAAAGCGCTGACCGTCTTGGCAGAGACTTCTGCTGCCTTTCTTATAGCAACTGTCTGTCGGGAACTAGCCCGAAGTTCCATCCTTTCCTTCTTAGCATCTCGACTTCCGGTCGCCTGCTTGTCCATTTCGTCCCCTTCCGTACATCGGCCGTACGTCCTCCATTGTACGGATTTTGCCCGTACCAGTCAAACCTGCTAGGCACGACAAGAGTTTTCACCACCCACAAGTCTGCACTCCAGTTCTTCGAAAAGACCTAGATCCAACCTCACGACGGGCTGCACTCCCGTAGAATTGGGTTTTCTACCGGGTTTTCTACATGCCCCGCCCTCGTAGCTCAGTGGATAGAGCACAGGTTTCCTAAACCTGGTGTCGCCAGTTCGATTCTGGCCGGGGGCACAAACAATTACTGCCAAAATGCTGCCAAACTCGCAGCAGTCGGTAGGTATGCCCCCAACTCAGGCAAGCGAGAAGTAATCTTGCGCCCGTGGCCGAACCAATACGCACCGACGAGTCTCGCGCTGAATTGGATGTCGTCGTCGTCGGTGGTGGCATCCAGGGGCTCCTCGCCCTTAACGCCTTAGTTGATAAAGGATACTCGTGCGCGTTGGTAAGCGACGGTGATTTAGGGTCTGGCCAGACCCTCCATTCACACGGCTTCCTCAATACCGGCTTCGGTATGTCCGGTCCGGAACTCCAACGCGCCTCGATTGATGTAGCGCAGCCGTACCTGGAGGAGCGGGGTATCGAATTGAGCCAGGACTGGGTGTTGATTCCGCCCCCGAACTTTCCACTCTTTGAGGGCCTACCCACTGCCACCCTGCCGAGCGGATTCGTATGGCCTGGTGAAACAGCAGTGAGCTTGCCTGACCGGAGCTTCCCGAAACGTCGTCTTGCTGAGACGCTGAGCCACGGCCACCAGGATCGAGTTCTTCGCGGGCGCGCCACACCGATTTTGACAGACGACCGAGTGGACGCCGTCGCGGTGCGTCTCTCTGCAACTGGGGATGAGGTCGTTCTTTCGACCAAGGCGATCGTCGTCGCGGCAGGGTGCGGAAGCAAACGGATCTTGCAAAGTCTTGTGGGCCAAACGCCACAGACCGAGCAGATCAAGCATCGACGGGTCCATATGATCTGCATACGCGCGCCGCGCGGCTCGCTACCGACCACGAGCGTCGTCGCCATGCCCCTTGGCTTAATGCTTGCGGCTCATGACCAGACAGATAACGTCACCTGGTACGTCACTCCGATGGAATTTGGCGGACCGTCGTACGACGACATTCCGGGTGACGCGGCCAGTGACGTGGATCGTGAGATGGTCGTTCGAGGTTGCATAGGTCTGCTGACACTGTACCCGCGGCTGCCGGAGATTGATGGTCTTCGGCTCGGCTGTTACGCGGGGTATCGGCAAGACATCGGCGACCAGCCAGGCATCGGGATGTGCGAGCTCCTGAGTGGAACCAGTAACGTGATTATGGCTTTGCCCTCGGGGCTCATCGGACCTTGGCTCAACATGATCAGCATCACTGAAATCGTCGGTGGCCTGTGCGATCCAAGCGGAAACCAGCCGCCTCTGCCGGGAGGCGGCGCAGGGGTACGAGTCGGCAGTGCGGTGGAAGATCGACCGGATTTCATATGGGCGGGATGGGACGAGTGGTTACGGAACTACCCGCAGCTTTCGGATCAGCGCTAGCAAAATCGGCCGTCTCTCAGATGCGAACTGCGGGACGGTGTTGCGTGAGGAACTCAGCCTGCGACCTCGAATCGGATGGCGCTCAAGGTAGAAGGGGATATTCTGCCAAGCGACTAGAGCGGAGGTTATAGCCATTCCACATCTCGTAGTAGCCGCTGCTGGACCGGATCAAACCGGGATCGTGGCCGAGTTCACGCGCGTCT
>CAZCSK010000007.1:0-42595 GCA_964501265.1 uncultured Actinomycetes bacterium | reverse complement strand
GTAGCCGCTGCTGGACCGGATCAAACCGGGATCGTGGCCGAGTTCACGCGCGTCTTTGTGGAGCGCGGCTGCAACCTGGAGGACACCTCGATGACGGTACTTCGCGGACAGTTCGCAATGATGCTGGTTGTGGACGCCCCTTCAGAGATAACCCCTTCGGTCCTCGAGCGAGAGCTTTCCGACGAAACCGCTCTGCTCGGGCTCGTCGTTTCGGTATGGCAGATCCCAGATGCACCGCCTTCGTCTCCCCAGGGTGATCCCTGGACGGTCTCGATCTACGGAGCCGACCGGCCCGGGATGGTGCATCGAATCTCGAAGACTCTGGCGGAAAGGGAAGTGAACATAGTGGATCTGGAAACGAGATTGGTCGGTCCCGACAACGAGCCCATTTACTCGATGATCCTGGATGTAACGATTCCGCCCGGCACCAACGCAGAGGAGCTTCGCGCGGAACTCAATCAAGTTGCCGCGGACCTCGGCGTCGACTGCCAACTGCATGCCGCCGATGCAGACGTGTTGTGAGACGGGGCTCGCTTGCCGGTTCGAGATATCGTCCACCTTCCAAACTCGATCCTAAAACGCCCTTCGGCCGCCCTTACTGAATTCGGGGAAGAGTCCTCTTCCTTGGTACGCGATCTCATCGACACGATGCGCTCTCATCCTCATTGCGTCGGACTGGCGGCCCCGCAGATCGGCGTCAATCTTCGGGCGTTCGTGATCGATGTCTCCGGCCATCCGAAGGCCGAGACTTCACACGGCGAAGTCGTTCTCCTCAACTCCAGCATTCTCGAATCTTATGAACCCGAGATCGCGCGGGAAGGCTGCATGAGTGTTCCGGACTTAACCGGCGACGTTCTCAGGGCCACCCTTCTAGTCGTGCGAGGTATAACTCCGGACGGCGAACCCAAGACCTTGGTTGTTCGGGGTTTCGAAGCAAGGGCGTTTCAGCACGAGATCGACCATCTCGATGGATTACTCTTCTTGGACAGAGTGCAATCGCATCACGGAGTCTTCCGCCGCAAGACCTACCGCTAGCTCCGACTCTCGGCCACGGTCCCGGACGCCTCCGCCTGTCGCTTGAAATCGGCGCCACTGCGTATCATCTGCGTGATCCTGGAAATCTCTTCTCCGCGATTTAGTGCAATCGCCTTCGCCACTTTCCCTTCGCGCAGATAGATCCCAAGGAATTTCCGATCGGAGAGGTTGCCCTCTATCACGAGTTCGTCCCAACGATCCCATAACCCGGTGTACTGGAGGTTGTGCTCGTACTGGTCCGACCAGAACCAATGCACTTCTTCATAGGGCTGCGCCTTGCCCAACATTGCCATTGCGGCAGCCGGTCCGTGCAGCGCGGCGTGCTGGTAGTGCTCGACCCGCATACGGCGGTCGGCCAGCGGATGAAAGTGACGAGCGACGTCTCCTGCGGCATAGATGTCGTCGACGTTAGTCCGGCAGTACTCATCCACCAAGATTCCGTCGTTGACCGCAATCGGTGATCCCTCGGTAACGGCGACCGCGGGCTCGACCCCCACTCCCATGACCGCGAAGTCACATTCGACCTTCCGGCCCCCGGTTGTAACCACGGCCTCCAACCGATCGGCGCCCTCGAACGAGGCGACTGAATCTTCAAGCAAGGTTTCGACGCCTTTCTCCAGGTGAATCTCCTGAAGAACCTGTGCGATTCGCGTGCCGAGGATTCGCTCGAGTGGCAGTTTGCCGGATTCGATGGCAGTCACTTCAACTCCGCGCTGGCGCAACGACGCGGCCACCTCGCATCCGATGAATCCCATGCCGATCATCAGCGCGCGGCGTCCTTTCATGCCGGCGCTTTGGATCTTTTCGGCATCTCTCTTTGTGCGCAGGTCGAACACACCGTCGAGGTCGATGCCGGGCAGTTGGGGCTTGCGGGGCGTGCTGCCGGTGGTGATCAGCAGTTTGTCGTAGGCGATATCGGAACCATCGGTGAGATGGACTCTTCGATCCCCGGCTTCGATCTTTGAGGCTTTGGTTCCAAGCAGAGTTTCGATCCCGTTGCCCGGATAGAAACCGGCGGGATGGATCAGCAGTTTTTCGAACGCGAGTTCACCTCGCAGAAACTGTTTGGATAGTGGGGGCCGTTCGTACGGAAGTTCACCTTCTTCACCTATCAGGATGATGCGTCCGTCGAACCCTTCTTCACGAAGTTTGGCTGCAGCCGTGGCGCCGGCGAGGCTGGCGCCGATGATCACAAAGACCCGTTGTCCTGCCGGCCCCGGCCTGGCAATCGCGGGCTCCTTTTCAGGCTCCGGTCTTGTCGCCGGCGCCAGAGGGATCGCCGACACCAGTTCGCCGTCCAACGTCATCTTTTCGAGTGGCTTGGTAGCCGGCCCTGACACGATCTCGCCATCGAGACTGAACCGCGATCCATGGCAGGGGCAATCCCAAGTTTTGGCGGCACCGTTCCAGTCGACGAGACAACCCATGTGCGTGCAGCGTGGCGATGAAGTATGAACCGCGCCGTTCTCATCACGGTAGGCCGCGAACTTCACTCCGTTGTGAACGACTATGGCGCCTTCACCGGGTCGGAGGTCAAGCGCCGACTGAACCGAGGTCTGGGCCAGGTAGACGTCGCAGGGGCAGTTATGAGAGACCTTGTTTGGGACCGTTCGGAGAATGCGCATCGCTCCTGACATTCTCTTGTTGCCGACAACGACCAGGTCGCATGCTTCGCTTCTTGCCGCCTCGCATATCTGATCGGCGGGATCTCCCTCCAACACCAACTTGTCTATCTGCACCGTTCCTGTTAACTGCTTCGCTGTGTCGTCGAGGACGTGCTGACCTATCTCGAGGTTACCCACAAACACCAGAGTCAAGGAGGCTCCCAGGCTCTTCGCGAGTTCGAAAGCCTTGCGGACTCCTATGAAGGCACTTATCGACCCGTCGGTCGCGACCATGATCTTGCGATAGGAATCCTCCGTAGAAGATTCCGATCGTACGATCAGCAGATCGCGCGGCGCGCGGTGGGAAACGCGGTCTGCATTGTTGCCCAGGCCCGGCCGCTTTCCCGGCCGCATACCTCTATCGCCGATCACGATCAACTCGGGTGAGCTCTGGCGGGCTAATCCCAGCAACTCTTCTGGCGCATCCCCTTCTTTGATCTCGATTTCGGAGTCAACGCCGGCGCGCCCGGCCTGGGCTTGAAGCTCGGCTGCGATCGTTCGCATCACTTCGGCGGAGACGTTGGGCGGGCGGTATATGCCGACGATGCGCAGCCGGGCATTCAGTTTGCTTGCGACCGCGATCGCCTTAGTGCCGGCTACCTTTGCGCTTGCCGATCCGTCGGTGCCAACGAGGATCTCGTTCATCTAAAAGGGCTTGAGGACCATTAGATAGACGATAGCAATTAGCGCCACGAAGCCGATACCGGCGATCACGAGTGGTCGGCGAGACGCAAGTAAGACGTAGAGATCTTGACCCGGAACCGGCGCCCCTCCTGAGGCTTGGATCCGGGCGGCCTTGGCCACCCTGCCATAAAAAGGTGTAGCCATTGCGCCCATAGAAATACCTGCGAGCACAAGAAGGGCAAGCGATAACCAGATCCAACCCTTTGACCACAAGTCCCCGATGAAGGCGGCGACGATTCCACCGAGAAGCAGCAACGCCGTCGACGCGTACAGGGCGATGGTGGTGGAGTGCGACAATTCAATCAGGGCTCCCACCTTCTTCGGGTCGTGTTCGCGGCGAAGATGAAGCGTGAGGGCAACCGAGGTTCCGTGCGCCAGAAGAAAACCCACCACGCCCACGATGTGGACGAACACCCACCACCTATACATGCCTTTAAGACTCCTAAGGATTTTCAAGGGCAAGGTTAAGGGGACACGACGACAATTACAAACCGGCGAGCACCGCCCGATGGGGCGGACCGTTTCCCCGCCCAAGCGTGGCGTGCTCCATGGATCGAACGGATCTAACGGCCCACACTTTTTATCTAACTCGAGAGATCGTAAAGTAGCCTGTAAAACGCGATGCGCTCTTGATCCGCATCTATTCCATACGCCGAGAGGAACTGCTCCTCCCAACCCGGGCCGAGATTCCACGTGACGCTCCATGGGCCAACTGCAAGATCCAACCATCGGTCCGCTATTCCGACTTCGCCGAGATCAAGAAACCCAACGACCTTACCGTCATCGATAAGTACGTTGGGAAGGCAGTAGTCGCCGTGGCACACAACAAGATCTTCCGTGGCCGGCCGGGTCCGTTCCAATTCCGCCAACGCCGACCGAGGCGTGTGATGCCGATGCTCCGGATGGAAATCAGTTTCTGGATTGACCAAACCGGCAGCGACACGATCTCTAACCTGATCGATTGCCACTTCCAAAGTGAAATTGAATGGGCACTCGTTAACCGGCGCTTCGTGAAACCGCCGCAGTCCTTGCGCGAGAAGCGTAACGAGGGCGCGCGGATCGGCCTTCAGCTCCGGCGTTGTGGCGTCACGGCCGGGCAACGCTGCGGTGAGCATCCATTCGACATTGCCATCGGCGCCACAGTCGAGCACTTCAGGAACCGGCAGGTGGTCTCGCGCCCAACTCATACGCTCACACTCCTGGGGGATGGGTATCGGTCGCCCCAGGCGGCCAACCTTCAAGTATCGAGTTCGACCGTCTGCATGCGTGAGACGCCAGGTCGCCACTTCCGGCATGTACGACCACACCAATGACCACGACCAATCACCGTAAGAAGAACGCAGGCCGACGGGGATCTTCCGTTCATCCATAAGAGATATTGTTCACGTCGATGAATTTATTCGGAAATCGGGCTCTTCCGACGGAGCTTCTGCCTGGGACTAGGTCATCCAGGGAACTTCGGGTCGCTCCGGCGAGCGAGGTCCCCAACGGAACGGTCGTGGGTGCGGGGCAGTATGCCGTCGGCAATCACAACGGCAAGTACTTCGCTGTGACCCGCAGTTGCCGGCACCTTCTGGGCGACCTCGCCAAAGGAACCATCGACGGGAAGGGCTGTCTGGTTTGCCCGGTGCATGGAGCGAGGTACAACGTTCGAACCGGAGAAATGGTGCGCGGCCCCCAAGGTATCTACGCCAAGATTCCTGGCCTGGGTTCGGCCCTCGAGGCCCTCACGCGCATCGTCCCGCTTGGGCGCGCCGACGTCATTGAGCGCGACGAAACTCTCTACATCAGCGCTGAAATTTAGCGGTGCTCGTGCTCGGTTTCTTTCTTGGCGATTTCCACAGTCGCGATTAGGTTCTTGACCGCCTCATCGAGACTTAGCTTGTCGATCTTGGCAGACTTCTCTAGGCCCTCGATCGTGATGTAGTCGGGGTTATCGTGGTCCTCGTGCGGAAGCATGCACCCACAAGTTAGACACATCGGCTATTGACCTCCAATCCATTTCCTCGTCGGCTCTTCTATAGGCTGTCGCAAATGGAACTCTATCTAGTTCGGCATGGTCCCGCGGGCAAGCCAGATCCGGCCCAATGGCCCGACGACACCGGCCGCCCACTTTCACTTGAAGGCGAAGAGGAGTTTCGGCAAGCCGCTAAAGGACTCGGCCTATTGGCCCCCGCAGTCGAGTTTGTTTTGTGTAGCCCGCTCCTGCGAGCCCGGCAGACTGCGGCGATACTCGAGGCAGAAGCAGGGTGGCCGGCGGCTCTTCCTCACAAGGCACTTGCGGAGCCATCTCCCGAGAACCTGCTCAAATCGCTCGAGGACTACTCAGATGCCGACACGATAGCTCTCGTCGGGCACGACCCGTTTCTTGGTTGGATGGTTTCGCTACTTATCGCGGGAGCGGCCGATGCGACGTCGATCAAGATGGGAACGGGCTCAATGGCGCACGTCACGGTGGACAACTTGGCCGCGGGAGGGGGAACGCTCGTGGGGCTCCTACAAAGCTCCGACCTGGCTCGAATGTGACTGACAAAATTTCTGTGTCGGACTTTCCAGTATTCGACGGGCACAACGACGCGCTCGGGCGTATCTATCTCGACAAGGCAGGCAAGCGCCTTAGTTTCATGGAGCGCGGCGACACCGGCCACCTCGACTTGCCCCGGGCTCGGGAAGGCGGTTTCGGCGGCGGGTTCTTTGCCATCATGGCCCCCCCGGAGGAATCCCGTACCGGCCTCGAATCGGCTATCGCCGGACCCAAGGGATACATGGGGTCGCCTGTGACCATTGAACGCGCGCAAGAGGTTGCAATGAGGGCGGCTGCTGGTCTCTTTCAACTCGAGGACGAATCGGCAGGTCAGATAAAAGTCGTTAGAACGCCAGATGAACTTACGGCCTGCCTTAGCTCCGGAGTTCTTGCGGTAGTACTTCACTTCGAGGGAGCCGAAGCGATCGGCCCCGACCTTAGCGCGCTGGAGGTCTATTACCGAGCCGGGCTCCGGTCCCTTGGGCTCGTGTGGAGCCGCCCGAACATCTTCGCCCACGGAGTTCCGTTTAAGGTCCCTCACTCTCCCGACACCGGGCCGGGACTCACCGACGCCGGGCTAGAACTCGTGCAAGCCTGCAACCGGCTGGGAATCATGATCGACCTCTCCCATCTGAACGAAGCCGGATTTTGGGACGTGGCGAAGATGACAGAAGCCCCGCTGGTGGCTACTCACTCCAACGCCCACGCGATTTGTCCCGCCACGCGCAACCTGACCGATAAGCAACTCGATGCAATCAAGGAATCCGACGGGATGGTGGGTGTCAATTTTGCGATCGGATTTCTGCGAGAGGATGGCTCGCATAAGGCAGACACGCCGATCGGAACCATCGTGCAGCACGTCGACTACCTCGTTCAGCGGCTCGGCATCGACCGAGTCGGCTTCGGCTCCGATTTCGACGGCGCAACCATCCCGGCCGAATTGTGTGACGTTGCCGGCCTACCCAAATTGATAGCTGCGCTGCGAGGGGCAGGTTACGACGACGAGTCCCTCAAGAAACTTACGCACTCCAATTGGGTAAGGGTCCTGGGCAAAGCCTGGCATAACCCGGCGAGCTGAAACGGGGAGGCACGACCTCGATGCGCGATAATTTCGGAGGATGAGGTCGCGCACCCGAGCACGAGTCAAGGTAGGGGCAGAGTATCGAGAGGAGGCACCATGGGAATGATGTCGTTCAAGCCGTCGCTAACGCTTAAGGGGCGCAAGTTCAAATGGCTCGGAGGATTTTCCGGAAAGCCGTTCCATCCGCCGCTGACTGACATCCCCTCGGGCGCCTACATCATCGCTCCGATCTTGGACATCGCTTCGTACGCGTTTTCGGACCGGACATGGGCCCCTGATACTTATCGCGCGGCCGGGTTCATTTTCCTGATCGGAGCGGTCTTCGGGGCCCTCGCGTCACTGACCGGCTTCAACGATTGGTTAACGACTCGAAAGGGCACGCAGATACGCCGCATGGCGAACGCCCACGCGTGGACGATGATCGTGATGAGCCTTTTGGTGGCCTTCATGCTTTACACGCGGTTTGTTGCGACCGACTTGCTGACACCGAGTCTCGGCATACTGATCTTGAGCATCGTGATCGCGCTATTCGTCACCGTCGGAGGAACGATCGGGGGATCCATGGTGTTCGACTTCGGAATGAACGTGGAGATCGCCGATCCCGACCATCCCGTTTACAAGCCACACGCTGAGGACATGATCCACCCGCACGACGCTCCACCATCCGCATAGCGTCGGGTTAGAGTTCGATCTTCGCCAGGTTCTTCTTCGCGGGGCCCTCGATGACTTCGCCCTGGTAGCTGTACCGCGATCCGTGGCAGGGGCAATCCCACGTCTGCTCATCTGAATTCCAATCAACCGTGCAGCCCATGTGTGTGCACCGATGAGACAGAGCGATCACTTCGCCCTTGGGATCCTTGAACGCCGCCATCTTCCGGCCCCTGGCCACAACTATCGCTCCCTCACCAGGGTCCAGATCTGCAAGCGCCTTGGTTGTGGTTCGCGCAATCAATACGTCGCATGGAGCCTTGTGAGAGATCTTGTCGGGCACTGACCCCAGCAGAAGTCGCTTGGTTCCCGCCATTCCTTTGTTGCCCACGACAATCAAAGATGCGTTTCGACCCGCGGCGACCTCGATGATCTTTTCTGCAGGGTCGCCGCTCACCGTCACCGTTTGCAATTCGCCCGTGAATGCAAGCCGGTCTGCTGCCTCCGTCAAGATCTTCGCCCCGGCGTCTGGTTCCCCAACATGCACCAACACCACCGAAGCACCGATCGACTCGGCGAGCCGACACGCCTTTCGTGCGGCCTCGCCCGCAGTGGCCGACCCGTCGGTCGCGACTAACACTCGCCCGTAAACGGCATCGGGGCGCCCGACATCACCTGAAGTGCTTACGATTAGAAGATCGCATCCCGCCTGATGCGAGATCTTGTTTGGAACGTTTCCAAGCAGGGAAAGACGTCCCGCGTCCATCCCCTTGTTTCCTACGACAAGAAGCTCTGCCAATTCCTTGTCCGCAAGATCAATGAGCCCGTCGGCCGGTGTTCCCTTGAACTTTTCGGTGCGGACCTTTACACCGATCGCGCTTGCAGCTTTCTCTGCTTTCTCCAGCACGTTATCGGCTTCAGATGGTTCGCCTGAGTAGGCCGAGGCGACCACCAATTCGGCGTCCATCGCCGCCGCCAAACGTGCGGCGATCGATTCGGCCCTCTGCGCGGTCTGGGAACCGTCGGTCCCAACCAAGATTTTCGAATAGCTCATCAATACTCTCCTGTCCTTGCTCCTACCTTGACTCGTGCTCGGGAGCGCTAGCAAGTTCTTGCCCTCTCGCGGTTTCATGCTCGGACCTACGCGACCCCGTCCTCCAGACGTCATCGCGCCTCGGGGTCGCGCCTCCCCGTTTCAGCGCATCCCTGCGTCGACTTCGTCGACTTCGGTTATCTCGATCGCCTCGGTCGGGCAGGAGGCAGCCGCCTCTCGGAGCACGTCGTCTTCAACGGTGGACGGATCCAAAAGCTCGGGTTTGAGCAAGTCCCCCTCACGCCACCTAAAAACCGTCGGCGCGACATATATGCAGGTTCCCGCGCCGATGCACCGTCGCCGATCAATGGTGACCTTTAGCATCAAACGACCCCTTCCGTCAGCGCGTACTCAGTCGCCGTGGTTCTCGAAGTGGCCCCCACCTTCTCATAGATACCCCTGAGCAGTTCGGGAATGTCATCTGGATCCCTGTCTATCTCCTCAGCGATCTCAGCGTCCGTCTTCCCGCTGACCAAATCCTCAAGGATCTTGACTTCGATTTCCTCAAGGTCTGTCGTCGGCCACATCGGCATGGAAGGCCCAGGCTGGAACCCTTCGTATCCGGCGAAGTCGATAAGCTCTTTGTGGATCGGCACCGCCACCCATGCCTTCTTCATCTCCGGATCGATCGTGGAGTTGTCGATCCTCATGAGAGTTTCCATGATGGTGGTGATGAGGTCCTGGGCTTCGGGAGCTGCCCCTGCTATAAGCACTCGAGCCGCGACCCACAACACTTCGACATAGAGGGCACGCATGAGGCGGGGAGAAAGCGCGGCGAGAGCAGATCGAGCGGCCTCAGCGGCGGCGTCTACCTGATCCCGGGCCAGTGCCACAAGCGAGGTCGCGGCCCAAGCTTGCGCTTCCCAAACCGTCTCAGCGGTCATCTTCGGAGCCACGCTGCGCAGCTCAGCGGCTGCCTCCGCCGCTCGGTCGAGCAATTCCGGCGACGAATTTTCAAATCCAAACTTTGCCGCGTGGAGCGCCAGCAACGCCAACATTTCGCACCGTCCTGCGAGCGACCCCTGCGCAATGGCAAGATTCAATGCCTTCTCAAAATGTCCCATCGCTCCGGTCACATCCTTCTTCGCCGAACACAACAATCCCCACCAAGCCTCCAAACGTCTGGTGAGAACCGGTCCAGGGTCGGCCATCGCCACCCGCTCAGCTCTATCGAGCCACGCTTCCGCCTCGGCCAATTGCAGGATGGAAATGTGAGTCAGCGCCATGCCGCCCGCGCACAAAAACTCCAGCCAACGATCGCCTATCGCGCGGGCGGCCGCGTAACCTTCCCGGCCTCGATCGAGCGCCACGTCGAGAATCAGGTGACTGCGTGCAAACATATGTATCGAGAAAAGCATTTGCGCTTCGTTGATCGCCCTTTGGCTCTCGGTCGTCATGCGACTAAGGTTCGTTCGAAGTCGCCGCACCTGCTCGAGGCGGCCGACTTCGCCCCTGCGCGTCGGGTCCACCACGTGGACGTAGGCAAGGGTGATCAGTGCCGACATCACCCCTCGCTTGTCGTCGAGATCCTCATATAGGCGCAGCGATTCGGATATGTATTTCTGCCCGTTTTCGGCATAACCCCTGACTTCCGGGTCGAAGAGGATCGCCATTAAACTTTTGCCGCTCGCTAAGATCGAGATGCCCCGATGCTTCGAGAAACCGAGCTGAATGACGCCAAGCTCCCGCAGAGACGCAGCAAGCATCGACTTGTTACCCAGATCTCGGGCGATCTGGGCCGCTCGCTCAAATGGCTCCCTTGCGGCTTCGAGATCGACTTCGGTGAGCGCAATGAAGGCCTCTCCGAGGGGACTCTGAATGATGGCCTGGCCGATCTCCAAACACGCCTGAAGCTCGAGAGCCGGGTCGCCCTGTTGGCCGGCTTGTTGGCGCACCTGGCCAGCCAACTCCACCGCCTGATCGTAGTCACCGGCCATCCTCGCAACCGATGAGCGACGCAGCTTAACGTCCATCTCGAATTGCGGCTCACCGATTGCGGTCGCAAGGGCCGCCATTTCGGCCAGGTTAGCCGCTCGTTCCTCAACGCGTTCCAAAACCGCCAACGCGTCGTCTTTGACGCGAAGTAGTTCCGCTCGCTCCTGGGGAGACGCGGCGGCCGCCCGCGCGGCATCAACGATCCGTACGCTCTCTTGAGGTGCGGACCGCTCCAGCGTCGCTCTCGCGGCCTTGATCGAGCAATCCACACCGCGTTTGTCGTCTCCTGCCTTCAGCGCATGATGGGCGAGGCCGGTGAGATTCCCAGCATCCTCGGCTCCCCCCGACGCAAGAGTGTCGACGATCGCGCCGTGGACTCGTCGCCTTCGCTGTCGTGAGAGCGAGTCGGCGAGCGTGGCTCGAATTTGATCGTGCGTGAACTCGTAGTCTTGGTCCGCTCCCTCCGGTAGCTGCGCGATCACACCCGCGGCCACGCCCGGCTCCAACATCTCCTCGAGTTGCCACGCGTTGGACGATCCCGAGTCGCCGAGAGATGTCACCACCTGGACAAGCTCCGACATGCGGAAGCGGCGGCCCAGTATCGCCGCATTGGCGAGAAGGGCCCGCGTTTCCGAGTCGAGTTGTGCCAAGCGCCGTTCGATCAGCGATGCGACCGAGGCCGGGACCGAGGGTCCCGAAACATGCGACATCGTCCATGTCTCACCAACCAGTTGCAAGACCCGCGCCTCTCGATACGTTCGTGCAAATTCTTCTATGAAGAAAGGAACGCCTTCGGCCCGCGAGTGGAGGGTCTCCACCGTCTGCGGAGCGACCGGGGCCCCGAGAAGGTTCCTTAAAAGCTCTGACGATTCAGCCCTGGTAAAGCGGCTGAGACGAATGCGCCTCGCGATATGCATCCTTTCAAGGTCGGCCAACAAATTCGCGGTGCCCCCGCCAGCGACATCCGTTACCGAGCGCACGGTGAAGAGCATGAAAAGGGATGAGGAGGCAATCGTGCGGGCAAGATAGCGAAGCAGCCGCAGGCTGTCTTCATCGGCCCATTGAAGATCGTCCATTAGGAGGGCTAACGGACGATCCCGGGCAAGCGATCGGATCGCCCTCGTCACTTCATCGAAAACGTGGAGCATCTGTTCCTGAGGCGAAAGTCCACTTATGTGGGGATCCCTCCCCGTCAGCGCGTCACGGGCTCGCTCGAGGGTCTCGAGGGCCACCGTCTCCTCCGCGAGCGCCTCCGCGGCGGTCGTCGCAAACAGAGTCCTAAAAATCAAGAAGGGCCCCCGTAGGTCTTCGTCCGCGGCAACGTGCAGAATCGCGAATGACGGATCCTGCTCAGCGGCAATCCTCGCAGCCGATTCCAACAAACGCGTCTTCCCAATCCCTGGCTCTCCTTCGAGAGCAAGAACCCGCATGCGCCCCGACTTGACCTCCTCGATCTCTTCGGCAATCGCGGCAAGCTCGACCGAACGTCCGACGATGGTCCCTTTCGCGCGCGGCAGGTCGGCCACCTCGGTACGAGATTTCGGCCTCGCAACAGACGCGGACATCCCATCGGAATCATCAGCGTCTGTCCGGGTCCGCCACATAACCTCATGCAGCCGCAATCGCTGAGGAAAACCTTTGAGCCAGTAGAGCCCACGGTCCGCGACTCGAATGTCTGGAACGAAGCCGGCCAAGTCCTTCACAACCTGCGAGATCAGAATCTGTCCGCCTTGCGCTTTGGCGCAAATTCGCGCGGCGGCATTGACGGCTGCGCCGTACACGTCATCGGCCTCCGACACGACTTCGCCGGTGTTGATACCCATGCGAACCTTGACTTCGTTGGGCGGGTCGGTCCGGTTGTGCTCATCGATCGCGCGTTGCATTTCGATGGCGCCAGAAAGAGCCTGCCGCGCAGAGTCGAATAGAACCATGAATCCGTCACCGGTTCCTTTTGCTTCCGTCCCACCCGACCTTGCAATCTCGTCCCTAATAATCTGATCGTGGGCTCGAAACCGCCGGTGGGCGGCCTCGTCTCCGATGCTGGTTCTCAGATCAGTCGAGCCCTCAAGGTCGGTAAACAGCACAGTGACTGTTCGATGGGCAGATTCGGACACTTGACTCCTTTGGCGTTTACGCACAGTTTAGTCTGGAGGTCACCCTAGACTTCAGTCTCCAACCGAGAAGGGGGATTCAAATGGACGCGAAGGCGGGCGATCCTCCCGACAGTACGACTCTCTCGGCGTTCGTCGTTCTCGTGCTGATCGGAGGAGTCAACGTAGTCGCGGTCAGATTGTCGAACCGAGAGCTCGCGCCATTCTTCGGAGCCGCAATCCGTTTCGTCGTCGCCTCAGTTCTCCTGTTCGCCTATGTCGGCGCGCGTCGTCTTCCGTTGCCGCGCGGGCAGTCGCTTGTCGGAACGGTCCTTTACGGAGTACTCGGCATTGGCGGAGCGTTCGGATTCGCTTATTGGGCCCTTCAGTCGCTTTCAGCCGGAGTGGCCGCGGTCATCATGGCGTCGATCCCTCTTCTCACGCTTCTATTCGCAACGATGCATCGCTTGGGAGAGTTCAGAACGCGCGGACTCGTGGGAGCTGTGGTGGCAATCGGAGGGATCGCGGTGCTCCTCGCTGGCCCCGGCGATACCACGATTACTTTTCCGTCGCTGCTGAGCATGCTCGGCGCAGCGGTATGCATGGCTGAGTCGAGCGTCCTTATCAAGCGTTTTCCGCCGAGTGACCCCGCCGCGACCAATGCCGTGGCGATGGGGATCGGCGCGCTCTTCCTCTTCTTATTGTCTGCCGGAGCGAACGAGGCTTGGTTGGTCCCCCACTCACGCGCCACCTGGGTGAGTCTGGGTTATCTCATCGGAGTTGGATCCCTCGGCATGTTCGGGCTGTATCTGTTTACCCTAGGGAGGTGGACTGCAACGGGAGTGTCGTACATGTTTGTGTTGTTCCCCATAGTGGCCTCGATCGCAGGCGCTCTCCTTGCTAATGAACCCATCACCGGGCGCGTCGTTATTGGAGGACTGATAGTTCTCGCGGGGGTCTATGTCGGCGCACTATCCGGGCACCGCAAGACGGGCAGTCCAGTTGCAGCACCTGAAGGCTGTGTACCAGCCCGGGAAGAGGCAGTAGTCTGACCGACACTATGCAGAGTCTTCCGACTGGCACCGTCACCTTTCTATTCAGCGACATCCAGGGTTCGACCCGGCTGCTACAAAACCTTGGTAAGGCCTTCCCGTCGCTTTTGGACCAGCACTCTCGCCTTCTACGGGATTCCTTCACGGCCAACAACGGCCTGGTCGTTTCCACTGAGGGGGACTCTTTCTTTGTTGTGTTTCCTTCCGCGGTTGACGCAGTTTCGGCGGCCCTATCTGCGCAAGGTTCCCTGAAAGACTTTTCGTGGGATGAGGGAATCGTAGTCCAGGTGAGGATGGGGCTCCACAGCGGTGAAGGGATCCTCGGTGGCGACAACTACGTTGGGCTCGACGTACACCGCGCGGCCCGAATCATGGCGATCGCCTACGGCGGACAGATTCTCATCTCCGACTCAACCCGAGCACTCGTGCAAGGCGACCTTCCCGAATCGGCCAACTTGACAGACCTTGGCGAGCACCGGCTGAAAGATCTGGCGAGGCCGGAGCGGCTCTTCCAGTTGACAGCCCGTGGATTGCCTTTTGAGTTCCCGGCGATCAGGTCGCTAGGGAGCCGGCCCAATAATCTGCCCGCGCAACTCACGAGCTTCGTCGGACGCGAGAAGGAACTCGCGCTACTAAAAGCCCTTCTCAAGGACGCTCGTTGTCTGAGCCTCACCGGCCCGGGCGGGACGGGCAAAACGCGACTTTCGTTGGAGTTAGCGCGCGAAGCGGGCGGCGAGTTCGAGAATGGGACCTTCTTCGTGCAGTTGGCCACGGTCAATGATCCGGACGAGCTTGCGAGCACCATCGCCGAAACGCTGCACCTTCCGGAAACGCGTGGAGAAACTAGGGGCGCCCAGGAGCGGCTTATTGAGCACCTGAGCGGCAGACAGATGCTTCTCGTCCTTGACAACTTCGAGCAGTTAGTGGCCGCAGGCCCGCAAGTTTCAGATCTGCTAAAGGCGTCGGACGGCCTAAAAGTCGTAGTAACGACCCGGGTTCCGCTGCACATACAGGGAGAAAGCGAGTACCCAGTACTTCCGCTCGTCTTGCCCGATCCAGACAACCTTCCGGATGCGGAACTTGTCTCGCAATATGAATCGGTGGCTCTGTTCATAGAGCGCGCGGTCAGCGTTAAGCCGGACTTCAAGGTGACGAATCAAAACGCGCCTGCAATCGCCGAGATATGCGCGCGACTTGACGGACTTCCGTTGGCGATCGAACTGGCAGCCGCACGCATCCGGGTACTCACGCCTGAGGCGCTTCTGGCGCGATTGGGCGAGCGGCTGAAGCTGCTGGTGGGAGGAGCGACAGACATTCCGCGCAGACAGCAGACGCTTCGCGGCGCGATCGAGTGGAGTTACGATCTGCTCGAGGAACCGGAACGCCGCCTGTTTCGGCGATTGGCGGTATTCGCGGGCGGTTGGCGGCTCGAGGAAGCCGAGTCGGTATGCGGACCGGGGCGGGGGGCCGGGGGGGTAGCAACTCCCCCACGTACGGACCCGCGCGCGCCAGAAGGTGCGAACCCCCCGAGTCAAATTGACGTTTTTGATGGGATCAGCTCGCTGATCGACAAAAGCCTGGTGAAAACCGATGAAAGCGAGTCCTCCGACGTCCGGTTCTTCATGCTCGAAACGATCCGCGAATATGCGGGAGAGAAGCTGGCCGAAAGCGACGAGACCAAAGAGATCTATTCGAGACACGCCGCCGCATACACGCAGCTTGCGGACCAGGCAGCCCCCCAGGTTTTTGGGCGGCATCGGCGAATCTGGCTCGATCGGCTCGAGCGCGATTACGACAACCTGAGGGCGGCGCACGACTGGGCAGTCAACAACCAAGAAGCGGACCTGGCGCTGCGCCTTGTTGTAGCACTGTGGAGGTTCTGGCACATGCGGGGTTATCTGCAAGAGGGAAGACGACGCGTCGAGGAATCGCTTGCCTTGCCAGGCGCAAACCAACAGACGCCGCTACGAGCAAGGGCCTTGCAGGCGGCAGGAGGAGTTACGCATTGGCAAGCCGAGATCGAGAGCCAGGCCGCGTTTTATGACGAGGCGTTGGCGCTCTGGAGACAACTCGGTGACGAGCGAGGGATCGCAGATGCGCTCTACGACCGCTTTTTCCCCGAATACATGCGCGAGCAGATGGAAAATGGCCGGCCATTCGCCGAGGAAAGCCTCGCCCTCGCAGAGAAAATCGGCGATCGAATGGCGGCCGCGAATGCGAAGTGGGCCCTTGCCATCGACGAGGGTTTCCGCTTGGAGGACCACATTCGAGCAAGGACTCTGCTGACGGAGGCGCTTGAGACTTTTCGTCAAGAAGATGATGCCTTCATGCAAACATGGACACTCCATGTCCTCGGAAACCTTGCTTTGTCGGAAGGAAAAACCAAAGACGCTGAGGCTCATTTCCATGAGGCCATGGGACTCGCGTCAGAGGCCATGGATGTCAGCGGGATCTTGTTCCAGCTGGATAATCTTTCTCTCGCGGCCAAGAGCCGCGGGAATCTCGAACGAGAGGCGAGACTGTCCGCCGTGGCGTCGGGATTGAAGTCCTCGAGCGGGATGGACCTGGTTGATGCATCCAGGAAAATTACCGGAGTCGAGTCAGTCGGACGCGATGTCCTCACTGCAACGAGATTGGAGCAAATCTGGGCTGAAGCGGAGAGATGGAGGTTGGAGGAGGCTATCGCCTACGCGATGGAAACCTCCTAATCCCGGAATCAACGGGCGGGCCGAGCCGCGCTTTGATCGATAAGCAAGTGAAACTTCGTGGGGTCCCTCGGTAGTCCATCGAAGCCCCGCCACACAAACGCCAATATGTAGTCGACTAACTGTTCTCGGTGCGGCGTTTTCGATTCCAGCCACCACTGCGCCACCGACTCCACGGCCCCCAACAGCGCGTAGGCATAAATGGGGGCGCCCTCCGCGTCCAAGCCAAGACCCCCCATTACGTCGGACAATGTATTTGTCATCCCGCCCGCGATCACATTCCTCGCCTCCGACAGCCTGCGTCCAACTTCGGAATCCAACTCGGGCGATGAATCGGTCATCAGCCGAAATCCCTCCGGGTCCTCTTCTGCGAAGCGCAGATAGGCGTCCACTCCCAAGTAAAGACGATCCCGAGGGTGCTTTGAAGAAGCCATCGCTTCCCACAGTCTGCGCACCAGGGAATTGAGATGTCCTTCGAGCACCGCCAAGAAAATCTCTGTCTTGCCTCCGGGGAAGTGCCTGTAGAGCATCGGCTTGGTCACGCCGGCCCCTCGGGCAATATCGGCAACCTCGGTTTTGCGGTATCCAGATCCGCCGAACAAACGCTCGGCGGATTCGAGCAGCCGCCCACGGCGCTCACTACGGGAAAGTCTTTTAACTGCTTTCAAAGTAACCTCGGGTAACCGGTAACAAACTGACCTCCCCGGTGTCTTACTCTACGTGGACAATCCAGCCAAAGAGCCTGTTCGGCGCGCAGCCGCATGGAGCGAATCGGCGTTCCACGAAGTTTACTCCAGGTATATCAAGCCGGTCAAGTCCTACATCCAGCGCCGCATCGGCAATCACCATGACGCCGAGGACATCGCCGCCCACGTGTTCGCACAGGCTCTGCGGCATCTCGAACCCAAAGAGGTCGGGGCACCTGCGCTGGAAGCCTGGCTCTTCAACTCCGCACGAAATGCGAGCGCCAACCACCAGCGTCGCAAGTTCGTGGCCACCATCTCCATAGAAGAGGCCGAAATCCAGCAGGCCGATACCGAAGACTACGTCGACGAGGGCTTGGCCGACGAACTCAACCTCAAGAGATTGACCGACGCCATCAACCGTCTTCCCGACGAACAACGGCGCGCTCTGCTTCTGCGATTCGTCGAGGAGCTGCCGCACGCCGAAGTTGCTCGGGCGCTTGGGCGCACCGAAAATTCCGCCCGCGTCCTCATCCACCGAACCCTCGCCACCCTAAGAAAGAAGGTCTCATGACTGCATGGATGTTTCCGGGCCAAGGCGCTCAGCGCGCCGGAATGGCCAAGGATTTGAGCAAGGCAGCGGATCTATTCTCAAGCGCAGAAAAGATCCTCGATGCTGACCTGTACAAACTCTGCGCCTCCGACGACACCAAGCATTGGCCAATTGGCCTGCTTCAGCCCGCCATCTTCACCACTTGCGTGGCAGTAGGCAAGGCGCTTGCCGACCGGGGCTTGGCACCCGACGCAGTCGTCGGGCACAGCCTTGGCGAATTTGCCGCTCTCGTCATCGGTGGATCGATCGAATTCGAAGAGGCCCTCCGGCTTGTCGACGTTCGCGGCAAAGCGATGGCCGAAGCCGGCCGCCGGCATCCCGGTGGAATGGCAGCCATCATCGGGCTCGATGAAACCACTGTTTCCGATATTTGCGCCGAGATCGGCGATGTTTGGGTCGCCAACGTGAACGCCGCCGATCAAACCGTGATCTCAGGTACTGACAAAGGGCTCACTAGGGCCGCGAGCCAGTGCGTGCAGGCGGGCGCAGGCAGAGTCGTTCGGCTGGAAGTTCCGGTTGCGGCGCACTCTCCTTTGATGGAGTCCGCTGCTGCAAAGATCTCCAAGGTCCTCGACAAGACGCCGATCTCGTCGCCGACTTGCGCCTTCTACTCCGCCGTAGACGCTGCATCGCATGATGATCCGGCCGAAATTCGCCAGCTTCTTGGTGACGGTCTCTTGTCACGGGTGCGCTTCGCCGACACGTTGAGCGCGATGGGCGAGGGCGGCATCACCACCTTTATAGAGGCCGGGCCCGGACGAGCGCTGCGTGGTCTTGTGCGCAGGACGCTACCGAATGCTCATGTCGATTCAGTTTCCGGCGATGAGGGCGCCGACGAACTCGCAATGGCAGGAGCTGTCAAGTGACGACCAGTCTCGGTAAATCAACGGCCACGCTCTGGCACGACTCGGCTTGCGAGGCCGCAGATCACACCTGGTCGCTAGACGAACGCGTCGTCGTGGCGCCGTGTGAGGGAAGATTTCGCATCGCGCCTTCGAGTCACTACACGGCCGAGGGCGAGTATGCAGTCCAAGGCCAGATCATGGGTCACATAAAAGGTACGAACGGCGATATGGTCCCGGTACAGTCACCGTTTGCCGGATGGGTCATGGGCTTTTTGGTCCGCGACGGTGTCCACGTTCAATCTGGTGAGCCCGTGATGTGGCTCAGGCAGTTGTAGATGCCCGCAGCGATCACCGCCATTGGAAGGGCGGTTCCCGAGCGAATCGTAACCAACGCCGAAATCGGCGCGAGGCTCGGCGTCGAGCCCGAATGGATCGAGTCTCGGACGGGCATCAAGGAACGCCGGTGGGCAGCGAGCAATGAATCGTCGTCCACTCTGGGTACCGCCGCTGCCAAGGTCGCTCTCGCGAATCGAGGGGTGGACGCAACCGACGTTGACCTCATTATCGTCGCCACAGTCACTCCCGATTATCAATTCCCGGCGACCGCGTGCGTCATCCAGAACGAACTCGGTGCACCCGCGACTGCATTCGACGTCGGCGCAGCTTGCTCCGGTTTCGTCTATTCGCTTGCCATCGCCTCAAAGATGATCGAGGGGGGCCTGTTTAATCGCGCGCTAGTTATCGGAGTCGAGGTGCTTAGCCCCTTCCTTAACCTCGACGATGCCGTTACGAGTCCGCTCTTTGGCGACGGAGCCGGCGCGGCCGTCGTCGAAAATGTTGCTTCCGCATCACCGATTCAATTCGAACTCGGGTCAGACGGTTCGGGGGCCGAGAACATCTTCATCCAAGCCGGGGGAAGCCGGACTCCACAGACTGCCGAGACCATTGCCAACCATCAACACTGCATCAGCATGGCAGGACGCGAGGTTTATAGAAGCGCGGTCAGAGCGATGAGCAAATTGGGCGCCACCTTGGGTGCGGATGGATTCGATCTCATGATCGCGCACCAGGCCAACCGGCGGATCATCGATGAAGTCAGCACAACCTTAGGAATCCCCGACGAAAAGGTTTTCATGAATCTGGAACGCTATGGCAACACTTCGGCCGCTTCGATTCCGTTGGCACTATCAGAGGCGGTCGAGGTCGGCAGACTGAAGGATGGCGACCGTCTGCTGCTGCTGGCCTTCGGGGCCGGCTTTACCTGGGGGGGCGCAGCAATGGACTGGTCGCTAACCCGTGAGCTAGGGACCCTGCAAGAGACCGTTTCCGCGGGGGTCGGGGCCAGCCTGTGAGTCTTGATGGACGCGTGGCGTTTGTGACGGGCGCCAGCCGCGGCATCGGGCGCGCGTCTGCAATCGCGCTAGCCGAAGAAGGGGCGCTGGTTGCCATCGGATATCGCCAGGACAAGGATGGAGCGCTGCAGGTTGCGACAAGTTGCAAGGGCGCATCAGTCGTACATATCGACATCACCGATCCCGAGAGTGTCGCAGCTTGTTTCGACGAGGTCGAGCACTCGCTTGGGGCCGTCGAAATACTCGTTAACAACGCGGGCATCACCAAAGACCGGCTTTTGATACGCATGTCCGAGAAGGATTGGTCCGATGTTATAGAGACGAACTTGACCGGGGCGTTCCGAGTGACGAAGCGAGCTATCCCTTCGATGCTCAAGGCACGGTGGGGCAGAGTGATTACGATCGGGTCAGTGGTCGGGTCGCAGGGCAACCCCGCGCAGGCGAATTATGCGGCCGCCAAAGCGGGCTTGATTGGCTTTACGAAGGCTCTTGCGCGTGAGGTCGCAAATCACGGAATCACCGCTAACGTCGTGGCACCGGGTTACGTGGAGACCGAGTTGACTGGCGAACTAACCGAGCCCCAGCGAGTGGCCCTCATCGAGCGGATCGGCCTAAAGCGGCCCGCATCGGCAGAGGAGGTCGCCGAAGCAGTGCGCTTCTGCGCTCGCTCTTCGTACCTCACAGGACAAGTGATCTCAATCGACGGCGGCCTTTCTTAGGCGCGGTCAAAACGTTCGTTCAAGTTGTTAGACAAACAACCAAGGCAAGGAAGGGAGCAAGACATGGCAAATCAGGAAATCTTCGACGCACTGCGTGAGGTGCTGGTCGGTAAAATCAAAGTTGAGGCTGAAAAAGTAAAGCCGGAAGCAAATCTCTTCGAGGATCTCGGCCTCGACTCGATCGATCTCATGACCGTGGTCATGGCGATCGAAGAGCGCTTCAGCATCGAAGTATCAGACAAAGAGATGGAGAACGTCACTACCGTTTCCGAAGCAGTTGAGCTTCTGTCCGGCAAAGTCACAGCCAGTGTCTAAACGCAAAATCGCCATAACCGGCATCGGCCCAGTAACGCCGGTGGGGTCAGGTAAAGATGCCTTCTGGTCTTCGCTCACCGAAGGCCGTTCGGGCATCGGCCCCCTAACGCGCTTTGACTCGACTGACTATCCGTCAAAGATCGCAGGAGAGGTTGATTTTAAGGTCACCGACTACCTCGATGCAAAGCGCGCGAGACGGATGGATCGCTTCTCGCAACTCGCCTACGCCGCCTCGGCTCTGGCGCTCAAGGACGCGGGTTTAAGCCCATCCGACCCCGACCCCGCAAGGGTCGGGGTCGTGATCGGCACAGGCATCGGGGGGATTGCGCTCTTCGAAGAGGAATACCGATTAATGCTTGAGCGCGGCCCCCGCTTCGTGAGCCCATCTTTGATCGCGATGATGATTCCCAATGCCGCGGCCGGATCGATAGCCATCGAGTTCGGCTTCACCGGGCCGAACGAATGCACGGTCACGGCGTGCGCTTCAAGCGGGCATGCAATCGCGCGGGCGATCGATCTGATCAGGTCCGGTGCTGCTGACGTGGTGCTGGCCGGCGGAACCGAGGCGGCTCTTACGCCACTTTCACTCGCATCGTTTTGTTCAGCCCGAGCTCTCTCGACTAGAAACGACGAGCCGCAGCGCGCTTCGAGACCGTTCGATGTGGGCCGCGACGGATTCGTTTTCAGCGAAGGCGCTACCGTGTTGGTCCTCGAAGCCATGGACATCGCTGAGGGCCGAGGCGCGCGCATCCAGGCGGAGATCCTCGGTTATGGGCTGTCTTCCGACGCCCACCACTTGGTCGCTCCCCACCCCGAAGGAGCCGGGGCCGCAGCCGCAATGACTGCAGCGCTGGCCGACTCAGAACTGGCGGCCTCGGAGGTCGGATACATCAACGCTCATGGAACGTCCACTCCCCTGGGTGACATTGCCGAGACGAAGGCGATTCGAAAAGTTTTCGGCGCCGATCCCCCGCCGGTGTCTTCGACAAAGTCGATGACCGGACACATGCTGGGTGCCGCGGGATCGACAGAGGCCGCGGCCACAACGCTGGCTCTCGTCCACCAACTGCTGCCTCCCACCATCAACTACGAAGACCCCGATCCCGAATGCGACCTGGACGTCGTTCCCAACAAAGCGCGGACAGCAACTTTCGATCTTGCACTCACGAACTCGTTCGGGTTCGGCGGGCATAACGCAACGATTGTCTTGGGAAAGGCGAACGCTTCATGATCCGGCTCGGCGTCGACATAGTTTTGGTTTCAAGATTGGAACAGGCACTGGAGCGCTGGCCGCGACTTGCGGATCGCGTGTTCACGGCCGGCGAACGCATGTACGCGGCAGAGCGGGCTCTGCCGAGCGAGCACCTGGCGGGTCGCTTCGCCGCCAAAGAGGCGGTTTTCAAGGCGCTCGGATCAGGATGGCCGAAGGTGTCGTGGACCGATATCGAAGTCGTCTCAAGTGGCGGAGCCCCCAAACTGAAACTCTCCGGCCGAGCCCGCGAACTCGCCGGCGACGTTGCGCCGGCGCTGACCATTTCGCACGACGGGGGCATGGCGATCGCAGCAGTTGTGATCGCAGATGAATCTACTAATGCCTCAGTGGCGCCTTAACTTTCGATGCTGCTCGATGGCAAAAAACTGCTTTTCACTGGCGTCCTAACCACTCAGTCGATTGCATGGAGCGCGGCCAAGATCGCTCAAGAGCAAGGTGCAACTCTGGTTCTAACCGGGGTGGGCAAGGCAATGGCCTTAACCGAGATGGTCGCCAAAAGGCTTCCGGAGGTACCCGACGTCCTTGAGATGGATGCGACTGATGAAACTCAAATTCAGGCAGTAGCCAATGAACTAGGGAAGCGCTGGGGTTCACTCGATGGATTCCTCCACGGCATTGCATACGCCCCACCTGACGCGCTGGGTGGTAATTTTCTGGCCGCTCCCTGGGAGAGCGTGGCCACCGCTTTCAAAACGTCCGCATACTCACTTAAGTCGATCGCTGAGAAAATGCTCCCTCTCATGAAACTTAAGGGAGGAGCGATTGTCAGTCTCGACTTCGATGCCTCTGTCGCATGGCCTGTTTACGACTGGATGGGTGTAAGCAAGGCCGCCCTTGAGTCGATAACCCGCTACCTCGCGCGTGATCTTGGCACTTATCAGATCCGCGTGAACTCGGTTTCAGCGGGCCCAATTCGCACAACCGCCGCCAAGGGGATACCGGGATTCGACGCCTTGGCATCGGCTTGGGAAGGGCGCGCGCCGCTTGGATGGAATACCGACGATCCCGACCCAGTTGGGAGGGCGGTTGCCTTCCTCCTATCAGATTGGGCATCCGGCATAACCGGCGAGATCGTGCATGTCGATGGCGGGTTCCATGCCATGGGGACCAAGATGATCGAGACGCCCGACTAAAAGTTGAGGGACCCGCGCGAAAAGGGTCCCGGTCGGATCACTCGCGTTAGGCTTCACGCATGACAAAGCCCGTTTTAGCCTCATTGGCCGCGGGCGTCCTCGGCCGCCCCTGCAATCCCGAAGTTGCGCAAGGCATGCTCGACACGATTGCCTTGATCGCCTCCGAGGCCGACCGGCGCCAATTGAACACAACAGTCAAAGCGCTTGACACACGCCTTGGGGCCCTGGTGCTTTCCGGCCGCGCGCGACCCGTATCAACTCTACGGGCGGAAGAGGCGGAACGTTTGTTACAGAGATGGCAACAAAGTCCGCTCGCCATCAAAAGGCGCCTCGCGGGCGCCGTGATCACGTTGGCTCTTGCCTCCCATTACTCGGACCCACGCCAATATTCGGGGATCGGTTACGCGGGACCCTTAGGGGAGGCGCCCGCCGAGCCCAAGCGGCTTCAGCCGCTGGAAGTAACGGAAGACACAACCATCAAATGCGATGTCGTGGTCGTCGGATCGGGCGCAGGCGGTGGGTGCGTTGCTGGCCGTCTCTCCGAAGCTGGTTTCGACGTCGTCGTTCTCGAGATGGGCGGCTACCGCTCCGAGTCTGACTTCCATCACCGTGAGCAGGACGCCACACGCGAGCTATATCTATATGGAATGACGCTTGCTACCTCCGACCTGGGTTGCCGCATCCTCGCCGGGTCGACCCTTGGAGGCGGAACCGTCGTGAACTACACAACTTCGTTTCCCGCTCCGAAGTCGCTCCTTGATGAATGGACGCGCATTTCGGGTATCCACGCGTTTGCATCCGGCGAACTGGAAGACTCAACAGCCGAGGCGAGCAAGCGCCTCGGCGTCAACACTGATTCGGGAACCGCCGGCAAGCGCGACGAATTGATGGCGGAGGGACTCAGACAGCTTGGCTGGCATGTCGATGCCATGCCCCGCAACGTGGTGGGGTGTTCCCAGGACGCCCAATGTGGTTACTGCGGATTTGGGTGCAGGCTCGGCGCCAAGCAGTCTTCCATGCGCACTTATTTGGAGGACGCGGCCGAGGCCGGGGCAAAGATTGTCACTGGAGCGCACGTTGATGTCGTAACGATTGCCAACGGACGCGCGACCGGCGTGCAAGCTCGAGTCGGAAGGCACTCGCTGACCATCGACGCAAAGGCAGTCGTGGTTGCGGGCGGTTCGATCGAATCTCCGGCCTTGTTGCTGAGATCGGGACTTGGTGGACGAGTCGGCTACAACCTGCATCTTCATCCTGCGACTGCCGCGTTTGGGATCTTCGACGAAGACGTTCATATGTGGGAGGGCACAACGCAGGCGCGCTATTCCAACGAGCTGAAGGGTCCCGACGATCCCTACGGACCGATTTTTGAGACTGTCCCCGTTCATCCTGGGGCCGGATCGACGGCCCTTCCCTGGGCTTCGGCAAATCAACATCGAACGCTCATGGATAACTACCCAAAGATCTCACTCGTCGCGGCGCTGCCCCGCGACGAGTCCTCGGGTCGCGTCAAGATCGGCAAAGATGGCCGCCCGCGCATCGATTACAAACTGGGGCCGGATGACGAACGCAGACTTGCTGATGGAGTGGTTGCCGCCGGAAAGGTGCTGGAAGCCGCGGGCGCGAAGGAAGTCTTTTCCGCACACCCGGCTTTCATTCATTACAAAACCGGCAAGCCGGCCGATCGTGAAGATTGGGCCGACCGCACCCGCCGTGCGGGCTACACCGGGGGCCGCGTAACGCTTTTTTCGTACCATCAGATGGGTTCTTGCGCGATGGGAATAGATCCGTCATCATCCGTCGTCGACGGGAACAACGAAAGCCACGAGGTCAAGGGCTTATTCGTTGCCGATGCGTCAAACTTCCCAACCGCATCCGGTATCAATCCGATGCTGACGATCTACGGAATCGCCAATCGCGCCGCGGGCCGAATCGCCAAGTTGATCGGCTAGGGCTTCGGGTTGGCCGGAATCTGGCCTGGAGCCTTTCTTGTTAGCAGTTCTGGGATCGATTCCTGGTCGCTCGCCTTAGGGACCGTACCGACAATGGCGAGGCCGGCTGCGATAAAAACAAGATTCTTCACAAGGAACTCGCCGAAGTCCGTCAAGAGCAGCGGATTGTTCTTCAGGAACACCAGTTCCGGGTTCACTATGATCGTCGAAAAGGTGCCGAGCATCTGCATGAAGAACAACGCCAGAGTCACTCGGATCGCATAGCCCGTCAGCAAGCCCAAAGCGATCACGATCTCAAGCAGTCCCGTCGACACAATCGCAACACGCGCGGGCAGGAATGGAAGAGCGCGAACGACATAGCCGGCAATGGGGCTAACGCCCGCAATCTTCAAACCCCCGAACCACAAGAAAACTAGACCTAGGCAAAGACGCAGAATGAGCAAACTTCTACGACGTGTGAAGTCAATCACGCGCCGGTCGAACTTCCGAACAAGGCTCATCATCTTCTCGTCAGACTCAAAGCCCAGATAATCGAACAATTCGGGCTGGAAAAATCTGAGACACGCGCCCCCATTGGTGGGTCAGCCTCTTACGGTCTGGCGATCGGGGTGGATGCGAACGATGACTCTTTCGCTTTGGATCGACCCTCTGCCAAAGGGCCCTCCCATGTACTTGACTGCCAAGGAATCGATGTGCGCCAGGGCGGACGGCCCGCGCTCGGTCGAAACAACCCGTCCGCGTATCTCGGCAAAACGGTACGGATTGTCCTTCTCCCAGATCAAGACCGTGACACGCGGATCACGCTCGATGTTGCGAAACTTCTGTCGGTGGACTTCGGTATTGAAGATGATGTGTTCCTCGTCGCAGTCGATCCACATGACGTGAGACTGCAAACTGCCATTTGGCATGAAGGACGCGAGAGAAGCAAAGTTAGGCGCTTTGGCGAAGTCGCGAACCGCAGAATCAAGCGTCACGACATTCACTTTAGACGATGCCTTGAAAGTAGGTTGGCAAACGACTAGCCTTACCCCCTCAAACCACAAAGGAGGCTCGTTTTGGATGCCTATACATTCTTGAGGATCAAGCCCGGTCTTGGCAACACCGTTATGAACACACTGGTCGAAACCGGAATCTATAGAAGGGTCGTAGCCATAACCGGCAGGGTCGATTTAGTTGGGCGGATCGAGGATGTCAGTGTCGATGACCTCGGGACCAATCTTCTAGAGAGGCTCGGTGGAATTGGAGGGATAAAGAGTTCGGTGACAGGATTCGTCGTATCCGCGCGCGAGTTGGGAGGGGGCAATGTTTCCTGGGAGCTACCTTTCGTGATCCCGCCCCCGCCGCCACCGGTACTCGAAGCTCTGGTCTTCGTCAAGCTCGACGCCGCCGCCAACTTTGCCGCCGTCAAGGCCATATCCAAGAGCAAGGCAATCGTCGCGCTCGCGCTTCTCACTGGCGACATCGACTTGATGGTCCAGGTGCGCGGCCGCAATTTGGGCGAGATAGTAAAGACCGTCTTCAAGAACATTCGATCGATCCCTGGTGTCGCCTCGACATCTACGTCGGTGATCCTTCGAACGACTCCACAAGTGGCCGCCAAGACCCGCACCAAGAAAAAGGCGCGCTGACCTTAGGGGTGAGTTGATTGCCTGAGTTTGCCTCCAGGACACTCACCTTCCTTTTCACCGACATCGAGGGCTCCACCCGACTGCTAGATCGAGTGGGTCCGGACGTTTATGGCCGCGCACTCTCCGACGAGCGGCGCATCCTGCGTGATATCTGCGGGCCCTTGAGGGGGATAGAGGCGGGGGGAGAAGGCGACTCACTCTTCTTCATCTTTCCGAATGCGACGGATGCAGTCGCGGCGGCCGTGGATTCGCAACTGACGCTCATCGGACATGCATGGCCGGAGGGCGCCGAGATGAACGTGCGCATGGGTCTGCACACCGGTGAGGCGATTAGTGGCCCAGACGGATACGTCGGCATCGACATACATCGGGCACACCGCATCTCTTCAGCGGCCAGAGGAAAACAAATCCTATGCTCGCTCACGACGACTCAGGTACTTGAAGCAGCCCAGAATTTCAAATTCCTCGGTGAGTACCGGCTCAAGGATCTCGGCCGCCCCGAGCCGATCTATCAAGTCTTACATCCCGACCTGCCAACAGAGTTTCCGCCTCTTCGTTCTCTCGACGCCCTGCCAAACAATCTCCCCTTGAAACTGACAAAATTCATCGGCCGCGAGGCCGAGATGGCAGCGGTTGAACGACTTATTGAATCAGGACGCTTGATCACGCTCACCGGTTCGGGCGGGTGCGGCAAGTCCCGCTTGGCAGTCCAGGTTGCCGCCGATGTCGCTTATGACTTTCCCGATGGCATAAGGCTAGTCGAGCTTGGCGCTATTACGGAGGCCGCGGAGGTCGGCCCTGCGCTTGCCTCCACCCTGATGGTTCACGAACAGCCGGGTCAAAGCCTGATCGAGTCGATCATTGAGGAACTCCAGCGAAAGAAACTTCTGCTGGTCTTGGACAACTGCGAACACGTCCGCTCGGAATGCGCGGAGTTGACCCGCCGGCTTCTGGTGACCTGCCTGGAGCTCAAGATCCTCGCCACCAGCCGGGAGACTTTGGATGTAGCAGGTGAAACCGCCTGGCAGGTCCCTCCTCTGACTTCTCCCGATAATGAAAATGAACCTTTCGAATCGCTCGTGCTTCAAGAGTCGGTACGGCTGCTTGTCGACCGGGCGAGCCTCATCAATCCAAAGTTGCAAATCGGCCCGAAAGACGCCCGCGCCCTGGCAAAAGTGAGTATGAGCCTGGAAGGCATTCCTCTCGCGATCGAATTGGCCGCGGCCCGTCTGAATGTGCTTACCTTAGAACAGATCGCGGAGCGGGTAGAGGATGCCTTGAGTTTGTTGAAGACGAGCGATTCGACCGTGCCGGCTCGTCAAAGAACACTCGAAGCCTTGATCGATTGGAGCTACAACCTCTTGAGCCCGCCGGAGCAACGCGCTTTGGAATATTTGTCCGTGTTTAGAGGAGGCTTCACGCTTGAAGCTGCAGAAGTTGTACTTGGAAATCTAGAAGATTCCAACGCCCTGGATCTTCTCGATCAATTGATTCGCAAATCGTTAGCAGCGATGGAAGAGCGAGGTGGACGGGCCAGATATCGAATGCTGCGAACGATTCGGCAGTACGCCGAATCCAAGCTCGCGGCGCGCGGGGAGGGGACCGTTGCCGAAGAGGCCCATTTCACATGGCTCAATGAGCTCGCGCTTCGAGCGCGCGAGGAGTGGCTCGGCCCCGAGCGTGCAGGATGGCTCGACGCCTTGGAGGCGGAGCGCGACAACATGAGGGTGGCTATACATCGAGCACTCTCGGGGTCGCGTGGAGACTTGGTGGCACGGGTTCAATTCACAGCAAGATTCTGGGCGGCCCGCGGTTCGATGACCGAGGCTCGCGATTGGCTGGAGAGGGCGCTTGAAGCGACCGAAGCAGATCCCGCCGATCAAGCGTCGGCCCTTCACCAGCTTGGGATAATCGCCCGGGCGCAGGGTGACCTGGACGGCGCACGCGGCTATCAGAGCCAGAGCGCGGACATCTATCGCAAGCTCGAAGACCGCACAGGCGAAGCCGCCGCGCTGAGCGCTCTTGGTTTACTCGACTTCGATCAGGGCGATCTCACCTCCGCCCGCCGGCTGATGGAGCAGGGCCTTGAATTGTGGCGCGAGACCGGCGACCTGCTGAATCTCGCGCGCGCCTCGAATAATCTGGGGATTCTCGCAGCGGCTGAAGGAGACTCGGCTGCGGCCCGTAAGTTGTCGGAAGAGTCTCTGCAGATATCGCGCAAGCTGGGGGCCAGAGAAGGTGTCGCGGCGGCCCTTCTGAATCTGTCCAGCCTGCATTTTCAGGAAGACGATTTGACGTGCGCCGAACGCTTGGTGGATGAAGCCCTCCATCTTCAGCGTGAGTTGGGGGACGCAGGTGGTATTGCGAAAAGTCTCGCAAGAATGGCTTCCGTCAAGACGGCCTCAGGCCAACTCACCGAGGCTCATGCCTTCGTTCGAGAGGCTATGACTCTGCTGAAGGAGGATGGAGACCGACTTGTGGCCACGATTGCGCTCGAGACGTTTGGACAGCTTGAATTCCGGCTCGGTGATTCAGATCGTGCGGCGCGCCTATACGGAGCAGCCGCAGCGTTGCGCGAGAAACTGCGTTTGCCGATCCGGCCGAATCAGATCAAAGCTCACGAAGCGAGTTTGGCCGAACTGCGGGCGAGCCTCGGCCAAGCCGATTTCGAGGTGGCCTGGGCCGAAGGACTAGCCATGAATTCGGAAGGCGCCATCGCGTTCGCTTGTAAGACTCTCGAAGAAACCGCGGATGGCGCACGCTCGGGCAACTGATCAGTTCTCTGGTAAATAGACACCTCCGCCCTTTCCCTCCGGGTCGCGCATACCATTCGGTTTTGAGATGAATTTCGGCCAAGCTATCGAAGTTCTTGCCGAGTTCGAGCGCGAGCAAGTTCGGTACGTCTTGATCGGCTCGATAGCTCAGATCTTGCCGGGCACTACCCAGTCATCCGTTACGTTCCACCCGATGGTGAGTTCGTCCTCGACTTGATTGCTCGCATCGGGGACGCCTTTGTGTTCGACGACGTGGAATGGGAGGAAATCTCGGTCGAGGGTGTTGCCGTGCGCGTGGCAACTCCACAAATGCTGTACACGATGAAGCGCGATACGATTAGATCCCAAGATCGAGTCGACGGCGGAGAACCTCCGCAAAAGGTTCGGGTTCGAACCGGAGGGCTGATGGCTGTACACAAGTTACGAGATATCGGTGAGGCCCCCGCTCTTTCCTGGAGTCCTAAACGACCAGAGCGTCTTCGATCAGCGTTTGAACTGTCGTATCTATGTCTGAGGCTATCGCGCCGACCCATCCTGCGCGGGATCCGACGTTATCGCTCAATCGAAGACAGGCCAGAAAGGGAGGCCTGAAAACTATCCCCCTGCGGGAGGTTGGGAAACCCCCTGACATGGCCCGCTGGCCGGGTTGAATAACTGTGAGTCATCGCCAGACCAATCCTTGGCCCGGAAACGAAGGCCATCGTTGGGAATGCGATAGCAACCTGGATGAGTGTCTCCCGGAGGCGGGGAAACGCCATCCCACCAAATCTCCATCGCATCTTTGATGAAGGAATAGTTGCCCGGGCTGAAATATGCAGCCGGACGGTAGGGGTCCGGGCTGCCCCTCTGAGGGATGGCATGCATCCCTTTGTCGAGATTTGCCGGCGTGAGTTTTGGACCCGCGGCCTGAATCCCGTAGAACAAAAGTGCAAACTCATCGTAGAGTCTGGCTGTTGGAGAACTGCCTCCACCGCAAGACGAGCAGGCCTCTCGGTAAGCCGCGTACCAGGTTTGATTCGCTATTGAATCTCGCCGATAATCGTACGTTATTCCAAAAGCTCCTTTCCAAACCGTGGGATCGTGCAACCAACCAGACGTAGCGACGTCGTTAGAGGCACTTTCCACGTTGGCTCCAACTATCCACTCCGGATACCATTTTTGCGCGCCAGCGTGGATAGACATGTTCGTCGAGAATCCACCTCCATAAAGGGTGATCACAGTGGTGACGTCGGCACTTCGCATTGAAGTAGCGGGAGATGTGTAGTTTGGCCCGACCACAACGGGAACTTCAATTTTCGGATTGATCCCGCAGCGCGATTGCAATTCGCCCCTCAACATATCTTTCAGTTGTGCGGACTGCGGCTTGGAGGAATCGGAACTGTAAAAGACGCCAAATTCTCGAGTTCGCTGCTGATAGGTTGGGTCCGGAGCATGACGCGCCCTTCTGCCCACGAGTTTCGTGCATATATAACCGCTCAAACTTGCTGCCTGGTCCTCAAGATCGGGAGAGAAGGTGACCAAGTATGGAGGTGACTTCTGGTAGTCGGCCCTCCTAAAAGCACCATAGGTAACACCAAAGATCTTCCGAGCGGCGGCCTCATCGGCGATGACGGCGGCAAGGTCGTGAGAGGGGATCAGCGCAAAAGGCTTCTTTTCCGATTCAATCTGTGAGACGCTCGCCCGATACCCCACTTGATCGCTCGAAGCTGCTGAAGTTCGAAATCCCCAGAAGTGCACATACCGATCGTAAGTCTGATACCGGTCATTGAAATACTTGGCAAAGGCCTTAGCGTGACGTTCCACATCAGGATCCTGCTCCGTGATTGGCCCCGCGAGATCGTTAAAACCTGCGGGTCTCGGGTTAGCTCCGCCCAACACGTTGCCGAAGTGAATCACGACGGTTACCTCGTCCTTCGTTACGCCACGGGTCGTTGCTCCCCCGTTGTCTCCCTCGAAAAATGCTACGCAGGGCGGGGACCGAGGGTCTTCCGTCTGACGAGGAGGGTTACCCACGCACCTCTTGAGACGGGGCTTCTTCTGACTCGGGGGGGCCTGAAGCGCTGCCCCTCCTCCTCCAGCACTGCCGCTTCCTGATCCAAACCCGAGTCCACCCGACGACGCCGCGCCAAGGTCTGCCAGGTCGCTATCACCTTGGCCCTTGCCGGGAACTGGCGCAAACTCCGCCAGGGTGGATGGGCCGGAGGTGGGAACGTTGAGAGCGGTCGGCAGAAGAACGGCTAGAGCCCCGGCCGCGACGATGAAGATAAGAGCCGGGTAACGGCGAAACATGCTCTGACGTGAGGACCGCTTACTCACTGGGCCCTTAGGCGGATGACATTAAACGTGACCGGGAACTCAAGCACGCCGACATATTAATACATGGAGAATGCGTCTCAAGTCTCTCTCATCTAACAGATCCCTGACACGGTGCACCTGAAACCTTGATAGTGCCATCGCCCTCCGACCATTCGCCCGCCCTGAAACGGTCTCCCCCGTTGGCGACGCGGTAACAGCCGGGCGTTTGTTCACCAGGAGGTGTTCCTGCTGCATCCCACCAGATCTCCATCGCATCTTTGATCCATGAATAGTTTCCTGGAGCAAAATACGCGGCGGGGACGCTGGGATTAGGACTACCGCGCGCTGGTATGGCATGTAAGCCCTTGTCTAAGTTTGCAGGTATGAGCCGGGGGCCTGCGGCCTGAATTCCCCAGAACAACATGTTCAGCGCGTCGTAGGTCTGCGGGAGCTTGATGTCATTTGCCGGGTCCGCGCAGTTGGGGCAACCTTCGCGGAATGCTAGGTACCACTGCTGCTGGATGCGAGCGTTGCGAACATAATCGTATGTGATTCCAAATGCGTTCGCCCATACCGCTGGCGCATACGTCCTTGCTTGCGAATTGTCATCTGCGCCCAGGGCAGAACTTTTCCCTGGGACAACCCACTCAGGGAAATAGCCTTGAGCCTGCCCGGCACTGCCCCAGCCGCTAGGGCCGGTGCCACTGCTGAAGGATACGATCGTGGTCACTTCTGACGTTCGCATTGATGCGATGTTGAGCGCATAGTCTCCCTGGCCCTCGTTGGTCGTGCGCGCGACACCCTCTGGTAACTCAGTCAATCCGCACTGGGCCCCGACTTCCCGTCTGAAGTGATCTTTTAGTCCGCGGTGCTCAGGGGCGGTCGCACTGTCCTGATAGAGGAGACCAAACTTGCGCGTGCGACTCTGATCGGTTGGATTGCCCGAGTGTCGGGCAGGCCGGCCCACCAGTTTGCGGCAGACGTAACTTGCCGCAATGCGCGCTTCATCCTGAAGGTCGGGCGCGTAGGAGAGCAGGAAAGGAGCTGATTGGCCCTGGACAGTGCGGTCAAAGGCGCTGTAAGAGGCCGCGACGATCTGTCTGGATGCGGCTTCCTTCGCCGTCGCGGAGGCAGGTTCCAGCCCTGTGGTGATCAATCCGAAGGGCTGCCATCTGCGCGTAATTTCGTCGATACCGGCTCGAACGGCCTCCGGCTGAGCAGGGGTCTTATACCCGTAGAAGTGAACGTGACGCCCGTACGTCTGATATCTGCTGTTAAAGAAACGTGCGAGACCTTGCACGATCACGTTGTACGCCTCGGACTGCGGGTCGGTGTCATGGTAATTCGGATCATCGAGGTCGTAGAAACGCGCAGGACTCGCCGGGCCTCCATAGATGACAACGCTGACCTCATCCTTCTTCACTCCTCGCGTTGTTGCTCCACCATTGTCGCCATCAAAAAAAGCAACGCACGGCGGAGAGAGTTCATCCTCGGTCTGACGGGGAGGGTTGCCCACGCATCTCTTGAGCCGGGCACCTTTCTGACCGGCGGGGCCCTGAGCCACAGATCCGATTCCCTCGGCGACGCCTTTCCCCGATCCGAACCCCAGCCCGCCCGACGACCCCCCTCCGAGGTCCGACAGATCGCTTTCACCTTGGCCACTACCTGGAACGGGCGCGAATTCCGCAAGAGTAGAAGGTCCGGAAGTAGGGACGTTGAGAGCGGTCGGCAAGAGAAGTGCAAGAGCCCCGGCGCCGACGATGAAGGCCAGCGCCGGATAACGACGAAATGCATTCCGGCGCGCGGGACGCTTACTCACGCGGCGGCCGGGGACTGGCGAGTCGTCTTAGAAATCCGAACACGCCGATAACAGGAACGTAAAGCTATGGCTGATACTTTTCATTCTCAACGAATGCAAAGCTGGGCCAGTCGGCAGAGATCGAGCGAAGAACTTCTAGCCAGCCGCGACTGCTGCAGGATCCGCAACACCCGCTCCGCACCGTTCCAGGGTCTGCGGAACCGGCGGGATCACTCGAGGCGCCAAGTCGGGGATGAAGCGAGGGCGCAAGCGAAACGAGTTGATCCTGCGGTCGATCGAATCCTGATGTTCACGCTTGTCAATTATTGCTGGGGATCCTTGAATCCTGCAGGTGAAACCGTTCTCTTCGTAGAATCGCACTTCAAAAACAGGGCTCGGCGGAGCCGCGGGGGCGGCCAGAGTTTGTGCCAAGGCAGCCGGCAATCCGGACGCGACGAGTGCTCCGATGACAATCAGCGCGGCTACTAACCTTCGCATGCGATCCTCCGTTCTTTCGTTAACTTCAAGCATACCGCAGTGGGCCCCCGCAAATCTGAAAAGATCAGCAGCGTGAGTCTCAAGCAGATGGCGGCTGCTACGCCTGATTCCCGAGATCGATACGTGGACTTTCTGCGGGCGATAAGCATCATGGTGGTCGTACTTGGGCATTGGTTGATCGCGGCGATCTATTTCCGACAAGGCAAAGTGAGCGGGGTCAACGCACTGCACGTTGTGCCAGGGCTGTGGGTCGCCACCTGGATCTTGCAGGTCATGCCGGTGTTTTTCTTCGTCGGTGGATTCTCGAACTTCGTGACTATGCAGGCGGTGCGCCGGCGAGGTGGGGGTTATGGCGAATTCATCTCGGGCCGCGTGGCAAGGCTGATGCGCCCGACCACGGTGTTCCTTGCAGTCTGGATTCCTCTGACAATTGCAGTGGACTGGCTCACAACAGTTGATGATGGCGTGCTACGTATTGCCACCGGGCTCTTGACGCGGCCTTTGTGGTTCATCGGGATCTACATGATCATGATTGCGTTCGCCCCGATGATGGTCGACTTGCATCTCAAGTTCGGGGTCCGAGTACTTGGGATTATGACGGCCGGGGTGATCGCAGTCGATCTTGCCGCCATTGGCTTAGGTCTCGAAGACTTCGCCTACCTCAACTTCGCATTCGTCTGGCTACTCGTGCATCAATTGGGGTTCTTCTACGCCGACGGCACCCTCCAACGTTCGCCTCGGTTTTTTTGGATCCTCACATTCTCAGGGCTCATTGCGTTGATCGCACTTACTGCTTCAGGCGTCTATTCGTCGAGCATGGTTGGCATGCGCAACGAGCGAAGCAACACTAACCCCCCAACGGTCGCGATCATTGCGCTCACTTGCTGGCAAGTCGGGCTGGTGATGCTTGCACGACCGCGCGTCACGCGTTGGCTTAAGTCCGCGCGTCCGTGGGCTGTTGTGATTGGGCTGAACGTCGTGATCATGACAATGTTTCTGTGGCATCAAACCGCGATGATGATTGCAGTCGGCGTCGCGTATCCACTCGGCTTCCCGCAGCCACAGGTTGGCACCGCCTCGTGGTGGGCGCTACGGCCCGTCTGGATAGTTGTCCTCAGCGTTGTTTTGGCGGCCCTGGTGTTCACTTTCGGCAGATTCGAGCGAGATCGCAAGAAGCGTACGGCGCCCGCTGACGCGCCTGCCCCCGGCGCCTTTCGGGCCGCGCTTGGAACGACTTACCTGCTGATCGGCATTCTCGGCTTCGCCGTGTCGGGCTTTGAAGCGTTTGCCGCATCGAGTGGCGATCGGCTCGTCTTTTTCGGGATCAATCCACTTCAGAATTTGATCCATCTTTTGCTCGGAGGACTCGCTCTGTCAAATGCGCGGCGCAACTGGTTTGTTGCCGGAGCACTAATGCTCCTCCTCGGTGTAGGTAGGGGCTTCGGACTTCTCGGCTCCAATCTCGCCGCGGACATTTTTCATCTTCTGACCGGCGTCATTTTCCTTATCTGGAGCGGACGAGAGCGATCCGTCATCCGTGCGACGACCTGAGTTTGCATAGACTATTCCCAGAAGGATGAAGCCGACTCCGAGGATTTGAACAGCTGAGGGAGTCTCGGCCAGAATCACGCCGGCAAGAGCCACCGACGCAATTGGCTGGACAAGCAGCAATAGCGACGTCATCGCCGCCGGAAGTCTCGGCAAGGAAATCGAAATCAAAAGCCAGCCGGCGACCTGCGCTTCAAGGGCCAAGAGCGCAAGCCACCCGTGCGCCGGCCACGAAGGCTCGAGGTTTACGTCCTTGATGACCAGGCCGATCAAGAGAGCGACGACAGCGGTCGTGGCCGTCGCGTCGAAAAGGGGTCCCGCCGGACGCCGCAGATCACGATTCCCTGCGCGCAGAACAAGAATGAAGCCAGAATATGCAAGGGCGGTCATCACACCGAAGAAAACACCGAGTCCGGGGTCCTTACCGAATGCACCCTCCCCGATCACTCCCGAGATCAACACAAGCCCGGCAGCGGCGACTGGAATCGCCAGCAGAGCCCTTGTCTCGGGTCGCTCGCGGTGAACCAACCACGCGATCAGACCGATGAACACAATTTGGCTGTTCGCCAAGGCTGTTCCCAGACCCGCCCCGACGGCGGCGATCGCGTTGTGCCAGAAGACCAGATCCAGAGCGAAGAACACGCCGGCCCCCGCCGCGATCAGGCGCTGCCGCCGCGGCCGGGGGCCGAACCGCACCCTCTCGCGCCAGGCAATCACACCCAACACCGGCAGCGCATAAACGCAACGAAACACGGCGGCAGTAGAGGGTTGCACCCCCGCGAGTCTCACCAGGATCGCCGAGAATGCGATGAAGAGAGCACCGAGAACTCCGGCGAGATAGGGACGTCGCGTCACGACTTTTATCCGTCCGTCATCGCTGAGTCGCGCTCAGCGCCATTAAGTGATGGGAAGCTAGTCCTCTATCCCTTGCTCCGAGAATTCGAGGGCACAAGAGTTGATGCAGTAACGCTTTCCCGACGAGCCGGGGCCGTCGTCAAAAACGTGACCGAGATGCGAACCGCAGGCCGCGCAGCACACTTCCACTCGAACCATGCCGAGGCTACGGTCAGTCTTAAGTTCAACGTTAGCGGCATTCATCGGATCTGTGAAGCTGGGCCAGCCACTCCCAGAGTCGAACTTAGTGTCGGACGAAAACAGTTCCGTCCCGCAAGCGCCGCAGACGTATGAGCCGTCATCGTGGTTGTGAACATATTTACCGGTAAAGGGTGGCTCCGTTGCCGCCTCCCGCAAAATCCTGTACTGGTCGGGAGTCAGTTGCTCTCGCCATTCTTCGTCGGTCTTGGTTACCTTGGCATCCATGCGAACCTCCATAGGAAAGCTTCGTAGCACGATAATACCGGCGTGCAGAACTCGGAGTGGGGCGCAGACTGGGAATCGCTAAGAAACCATTGGATTCTCGACCCCGGCATCACTTTCCTGAATCACGGATCATTCGGAGCTTGCCCTCGCCCCGTTCTCGAAGCTCAGACCCAGTGGCGCGAACAGATGGAAGCGCGCCCCGTCGAGTTTCTTTATCGGCGTTTGCCCGGGTTGCTGGAAAATGCGCTGGGAGAAGCCGCGAGTTTTCTTGATGCCGACGCGCAAGACCTCGTATTCGTACCGAACGCAACGACCGCGGTGAATACGGTCCTTTCAAATATCAAGCTGGGGGCAGGCGATGAAGTCCTGATCACCAGCCATTCTTACTCGGCGGTCACGCATGCGGCGCAGCGTTGGTGCTTTTCCCACGCGGCAAGGGCAGTTGTGTGCGACGTGCCATGCCCTCTTCCTGAACCGGCCGCAACGACGGCGCTAATCGAAGAGCGCATCACCGAAAGAACAAAGTTGGTAATCGTCGACCACATCGCATCCCATTCAGCCGCCGTCTTTCCCATCTCCAACATCATCGAGTCGTGCCGTCGACGCGGCGTGCTGGTAATGGTGGATGCGGCGCACGCCCCGGGCATGTTTCCTGTAAGCATTCGGAAACTCGACCCCGACTTTTGGACCGGCAACTTTCACAAATGGGTGTGCTCGCCGAAAGGGGCCGCGGTCCTGTATGTGAAGCGCGAACTGCAAAAGGGTCTCCATCCTTTGGTTACGTCCCACCCCTGGTTGGGAGACTTTGGCGAGGAGTTCGCCTGGACCGGCACGCATGATCCGACTGCTTATCTGTCCGTCCCGGCGGCGATCCGTTTCATGAGCGACATCGGGTGGGACCGGGTCAGGATCTACAACAACGAATTGACTCGGAAATCACTCTCCGTTATCGCGCAGGCAGTTGGGGCAGACCCAGGTGAGTTGGGCCCCTTCATTTCAATGGGGATCGTGTTTCTCCCGCTCCAAACCGCGGGGACTTCTGAAGAGTTGCAGGCGCGCCTCTATCAGGAACACCAAATCGAAGTTCCGATTTTCGCTTGGGGAAAACAATCGATTCTTAGGATTTCCGCCCAGATATACAACCGCAGTTCCGATTACGAGAAACTCGGCGACGCCCTTCGCAAAATCATCGGCTCCTCAGCGCACGAAGAATAGAGCTCCCGTCGTTGAAGCCAAGAGGCACAAAGGGGCCGACGGAAAAGATAAGGCTGTCGGCAAAAGTCATTACCGCCAACCATCCGGCTGGAAGCCACGCATCAGCGGACCAGAAGTACCAGGCGATTGGCGCGAGTGCAGCGCTTACGACAAGACTGACTATGGGCCCACCTAGCGCCCGCCTGATGTGCATCGAAGCGAGTATTTCGGGTTCATCGGCCGGATATTCGCTCGCTCCAAATATCAGCCACAACCTGACCCCGGTCATCGGGTGCCCTACACTGCGGGCAGCAACGGAGTGTCCCCACTGATGAATGAGTTCCTGAGTGACATGCAGGAGAGTAAGGCCCAAAGCGCCCAAGATTGCAACGACCAATGAGGCTTGAAATGCAAGGTAGCCAGTCGCGAAAAAGACCCCAGCAAGAAGGAGCAACGCAGGCGCCGCCGAGGGGCCCGCGCTAAGATTCAGCCCCAGGACGCGCCCGAGCCGCACCGGCTTCAATGGGGTGGTAATTCGAACGTCCGGGAGCGCAAAGCTGTCATCAGTTTCTAAATCAATTCTATCCGCGTCTTGCCGCTTGCTTCAAGGTCCCGCTTGGCTCATGCTGGTGGGTCCCCTTCCTAAGGAGCTTACTGATCGCTGCAACAAAACCCACACTCGATGCCCCCGCTACACTCGAACAGGAGCAGGCATATATCAACTTTGCCTACGAATGCCTGGGCGCCATGAGGGCGTCTGCCATTCGCCTGCGGGACTCCAAAATCAAAGACCGAGGTGGAACGTACAGTCACCAGGTCAACCGAGACGTATTCGTCCAGACAGCCCTCGAACGGATCGACCACCTGAACGTCGGCCACGACTCGTTGTGCTTCGGCCGGACCATACCGGTCGACGGCGACTCTTACTACATCGGCCGGCGAGCGGTCGCCGGCCCCGAGCACGAGGCAGTGGTCATCGACTGGCGAGCGCCGGCGGCCGAGCCCTTCTATCGGGCAACCGGTCACCATCCGATGGGGCTCACACTTCGCCGACACTTTCTCTGCGAGGGGCAAGAGTTGCTCTCCATCGAAGATGAAGACCTGAGCCAAACGGGTCTGGGCGCACCGGAAGTGGCAGGAGCGCGATCGCTGACCGCGGCTGTCACCCAGGTGCGCACAGGCCAGATGCGCGACATCGTTGCCACGATGCAAGCGGAGCAAGACGAGATAGTCCGGTCGGACCCCTCGGGAGTGCTTGCGATTCAAGGTGGACCAGGTACGGGAAAGACCGCAGTCGCCCTGCATCGCGCCGCCTATCTGATGTTCCAAATGCGTGATCAGATCCATCCCGAAAGCGTCCTCGTCGTCGGCCCCAACCGGCTGTTCCTCCGATACATAAGTGGGGTCCTGCCGGCGCTCGGAGAAACCGGCGCCGTCCTTACAACGCCTCAGGGTATGGTGTCGACAAAGCCAACCCGCACCGAGTCGTCCGAGTCAGCGCGATTGAAGGGTGACGCCCGAATGGCCGCCGTCCTTGCGAAGGCCGTGTCGGAACTTCCCGCACCTTTGAGCAAAACTCTGACGATCGAGGCGGACGGTCGGCAACTTGTCCTCACACGTGCCGATTCGATGTCGATAATCAGCTCCGTCCGCCGCATGGAGATCGCCCACAATCCGGGCCGGGCGCACATAGAAAGGTTGGCCGCCGGTCGCCTTTACCGCCAATATCTCCGCTCACCCGGCAAGGTGGCCAACTCCATCCTGATGACAAAAAAGGAGATGACGTCCTTTCTCGACGAGGAAACCATCTTTTCCGCGGCCATGGACGAAATATGGCTCGCGCCCACGCCGCAGCAGGCTCTCGAAAAGCTTGTCTCATCTCCAGCCCTCGCCCGCGCCGCCCGCGGTGTGCTTTCGCCTGCGGAGGTAAGACTGTTGACCAAACCCCAAGATCAGACCGGATTTACTGAAGCCGACCTCCCGTTGCTCGACGAGTTGTCAACGCTGCTCGATGGTGATGAGGAACGTCGTAATTACCGGCACATCGTCGTCGACGAGGTCCAAGATCTTTCCGCCATGCAGTTGCTGATGCTGAAACGGCGTTCGTCCAACGGATCGATGACTGTAGTGGGCGACCTCGCCCAAACCACCGGACTGGAAAGTCGCACGCACTGGGACGAGATTCTTGCTCACCTTCCCAATCTCCGGCCTTCTCGACTTTGCGAGCTGACGGTAAACTATCGAACTCCGTCCGAAATCATGGATCTCGCGGGGCGACTGCTCAGCTCCGTCAAGCCGCCGCGATCGATTCGCTCTTCTGGTGTGCAACCTGTATTCACGAGGACTCATGCGGCGAAGCTTGCTGAAGAGACAGCGGCCGCAGTGCTGGCCGTCAGCGACCAGCCCGGCACAGCCGTAGTGATTGTCCCCGGCTCTTTGCACGAACACTTGTCCTCAGAGTTGATTGAAGCGTCGCTCGATTTCGGCGAGGCCAGTAGGCATGGTCTTTCGAAAAAGATCACTGTCGCCGCGGTTGAGTTGGTCAAAGGACTGGAATTCGATTCCGTAATCGTTGTAGAGCCATCACGAATCGCCGCCGAATCTCCGCAAGGACTACACGCCCTTTACGTCGCATTTACTCGCGCCACTCAGACTCTGAGCTTGATCCACGCCGAGCCCCTCCCAAGGGAGATCCACGGAGGCGCGACACCCCGTGACCCCGACTCCCCGCAAGGGTAAGGCGGTATAGGGGTGTCGCGCCTCCTGGTGCGGGGATCGCATGCCTGAGTTGCCTGAAGTCGAAATCACCGCTAGATTGATCGGCGCAGAGGTTGCCGGTTTGAAAGTCACATCTGCCGCGGCCCCCGGCATTGGAACCCTGAAAAGCGTGGCTCCGGCCCTAGATTCGCTCAGTAGACAGTCCATCACCGGAATTCGGCGGCGAGGTAAGCACCTTTTGATCGACTTCTCCAATGACTTAACTTTGCTGCTTCATCTGATGTCCGCGGGGCGTCTGCAACTATTCGAAAAGAAGGCGGCGCTGCGAGACCGGACGGCTCGATTGAACCTCGATCTCGACGATGGACGCCAATTGCGATTGCGCGAATTCGGCACGCGACATTCCTCTTGGGCCAAATTGCTTCCCAGCGAGAGCGTCGAAAGCGAAGACTCCCTTGGCACCCTCGGGCCGGAGGCACTGCCGGCCCCGGCAAACCTGGCCGACCTGCTCAGGGGGACCCGCCCCCTCAACGCGATGCTTCGCGACCAGCGGATTATTGCGGGGATCGGCCGTTCGTGGGCGGACGAAGTTCTGCATGCCGCGAGACTCTCGCCGTTCAAGAGAGGAAGTGACCTAACCGCCCAGGAGATTCGCTCGCTGCGCAAGGCAATCGACGAACTCCTGGGTGGTGCGATTGCCCACTATGAGCAAACTTTGAGTATTCCGATTCCCGATAAGTATCCGATGCCACTACGCATCCACCGGCACAACGGCTCACCGTGCCCGCGCTGCGACGGACCCATCGAGGCGGTCTTCTACGATCAGCACACCATGTGCTACTGCCCCACATGCCAAACGCAGGGGAAGGTATTGAAGGACCGGAGACTATCCAAGCTCCTCAGGTAATGTCGGATAGGGCTTGACTGATGAGGGCGGCCTGCTCGCGCTGATGCGCCGATGCGCTGCCAGTCGCCGTGCTGGGACTCTCGTCCCTGGTGCATCCGAGCAGGCGGAGTTCCAACTTCTCCATGCATTTTTGATGCATGTATCGCCAGGCTCCCGCGTTCGCGGGCTCTTCTTGCACCCACATGACATCGGCCTTGGAAGAGTCCTTACCCGCGCCGAGAAGGCGGCTGAGCTCCTCCGCAATCTCGTCTGCGGGAAACGGATAGAGCTGCTCGACGCGCACTAAGGCAACAGAGGAAAGACCCCGGCGATCCCGCTCGGCCTTCAGGTCGTAATAGACCTTGCCCGAGACCAGGATGACTCGGCTGGCTTCCCCTGGGGCAGGGCCGAAAGGATCGGGTAGCACTGGGAAGAATCGGCCTTCGGTAATGTCTACCGAGCCGCTCTTGGCTGCGGGGAGCCGAAGCAGCGACTTGGGGGTCATCACAACAAGCGGGCGCAGCGTTTGCGATTTGCCCT
>CAZCSK010000006.1:0-76968 GCA_964501265.1 uncultured Actinomycetes bacterium | reverse complement strand
CCGAGCAGGTCTTGGTCGAGGGAAAGAACCGATCCGCCACCACCAGCTTGGAGCCGTACCACTGGCATTTGTAAGCAAGTTGGCGGTGAAACTCCCCCCATCCCATGTCTGCAATAGCCCTGGATAGGTGGCGGTTTCGGATCATCCCAGCGACGTTTAAGTCCTCGACCACGATCACCTGCTTGGTTCTCGCCAGGTGAGTGGTGGCCTTATTGAGGGCGTCTTTTCTCTGGTTTCGGATCCTTAGATGATGGCGGGCAAGTCGGAGCTTGGCCTTGGCGCGGTTGCTTGATCCTTTGTTCTTGCGGGATAGGGACTTGTTGAGCCGGCGGAGCTTGGCAAGACCCCGACAAAGGGCCCTAGGGCTTTGGATCACGAAGCCGTCCGAGCAGACCGCGAAGGTGGCGATCCCCCGGTCGATCCCCACCACCGGGCCATCGACTACAGCGGGATCAGGGCGATCTACTTCCACTGTCAAAGATACGAACCACCGGTCGGCTTCCCGCTTAACCGTGGCAGAGGTGATCCTTGCTAAAGACGCGAGGAGCTTGGCGGTCGGCTCCTTGGTGCGGATTGTTCCAAGGCGCGGGAGAGTCACCGATTTTTCCCCGACGTGGATAGAGCCGGTCAAGCGGAAGCTGTCGTTTCTGCCCTTGCGTTTGAACTTGGGGAAGCCGACCTTGCGACCTTTCCTTTGCTTCCTGGATAAAAGAAACGACTTCATCGCCTTGTCCAGGTCCCGAAGCGCCTCCTGGGGAGCGCATTTGGAGATCTCCACCCACCATGGAGCGTCCTCGCGCTTGAATTGGTTCCATGCCTTGTGCTGAGCGATGGCGTTGGTTCCCCCCTGACCACCATCCAGCATCCGCTTTCTCTCCGCCAGACCCCAGTTGTACGCGTAACGGGCCGTCCCGGCGTGGCGGGCGAGGGCGGTGAGCTCGAGGTTGTTGGGGTCGAGCTCGAAGCGAAAGGCTTGTTTAACGAGCATAGGATAACTATAGGGATGGGGTGTGACAAAACCTGAATGTGGCTCAGCTCGGGATCAAGATTTTTCGGATTTCTGCTGTCTTGGCTAGGAGAGGCCGGATCTTGTCAGAGACTTACCAACGGAAGCGCTGAATTGCTTATATTCCGCCCAGCTGTTGGGTACCCTAACCTTTAAGATGAACCTGCTTTCTGCGCCATTTCATTTCGTCGTCACGTTCGTCGTGGCCATCGCCGGTTTGGGCGGACTGTGGGTTGCTGTGAATCGGCCGAAATTCGCCCCCGAGAAAAAGCTGGCGAGGCGTGGCTTTGGGGCGGGATGGATGCTCCTTGCCCTGGGAGAGTTGGCCCACGGCGCGCAGATCGCGGATGTTGAGTTGGATACCGGCGCGCTGGGCCTCCGTGCGGGTGCATATGCCCTCATTGCCCTGAGTCTTTTGTCGGCGCGCCGAACTTCTGAACCTTCGGCCGCTGCGGCTGCCGCTTCCGGTGTCGCGCTGCCCTCGTCTCTCGCCTTGTTTGCGTCATGGATGGCGTACCGAAGTTCGCTTAGCTATGCACGCCGCCTTGCGGTCGCCTTGGCCCTTCTGGGGGTTTCTGAAATCTTCTTCGCATCGATCAAGTCATTGAGCGAGGCGCGGCCCGGGCCTGCTTGGTTTGCGGTACATGCTTTGCGCCTAGCGGGGGGAGTTGCCCTATTGATCTGGCTGTGGCGGGCGATCAAGACGTCCATCCAAGCCAGATTCGTCGCCGTTTTCGTCAGCCTTCTGATGGTGGTCGTGGTTACGATTTCTGGATCCATCACGCAAGTGTTTGCGTCCAACCTCGAGGAAGATGCTCTTGCGAGGTCTGTTCGCGAGGCCGAGACCCAGAATCAAATCATCGATGGCCAGATACGTGAGGCCATCAGCGGAGCTCGCCAGGTGGCGGGGTCGGATTCCATTCGGCGAGCCGTTCCCACTCGCGACCCGCGTCTGCGTGCCACCGCTGAGGGCCTCCAGAGTGCGGGGAATCCTTTTGATTCTTTCGATTTCCTGGCATTCATCGACTCAAAGGGAACGGTGTTGGCTCTCTCGGCTGCAGGTCCGGGGCCGTCCGTTAACCTCGACGAATCCGAAGGCCTGAGCCTGGCCGGTCTCGAAGTCGTCCGAAGCGCGCTCAATCAAGTGGAGGCCGGTTCAATCGATGCGCTTGGCCAGGAGAAGATCATTCTTAGCGCCGCCTATCCAGTGTTTAACGCCCCCGGATTCGATCCTCCGGGCGCGCCCGTTGGCGTAGGGGGTGCGGTGGTTTTAGGAGTCGTTCTCGACGAGGACTACGTGCTGCAGTTCAAGCGCGGGGATGCGCAGGAGGCCTTTCTGATCACCAAAGACAGAATCCTGGCGCGCACGTCGCCGGCTACGTCCGGCGTTGTCCCAGAATCTCGCAGAGAACTCGAGGATGCATTCGACGAGCCCCCGTTTTTGTCGCGCCGGGACCTCATAGGCGGCACAGAGTACTTCAGTTCCTATGTTCCGCTGCGCAGGACCGACGGCGTCGTAGTCGGGGCGGTGGTGTTGAGCCAGAAGTCCGAGGTTCTGGAGCTTACGCAACGCGGCCTCTCACGAACCCTTTTTCTGGTGGCGCTGATCGCGGCCGCCATTGGGATACTGCTTTCTTTTCTCACGGGGTCGCGGATAACCCGGCCGATTCTTAGGCTGACCCGGGCGGCCGAGCGTGTTCGCGCAGGCGACTTGCAAACCCCGGTGGAAGCAGCCGGTGATGACGAGGTCGGGATTTTGGGTCTGGCATTCGGTCAAATGACGGAGTCACTCTCGAAGTTGACGACGGATCTGCGTACGGAGCGTAATCAACTCGCAATAGTGCTTCAGTCGATGGCCGACGGAGTGGTGGCGATCGATCGCGACGGGGTGATCGTCTCGGTCAATAGAGAGGCGGAAAGAATCCTTGCTTCCGGGGCCGGGGATCTCATCGGAAAGCAGGTTAAGGATGTGCTGATACTCACCGACCCTGAGGGCCAAGCAATCGACTTGCCCTTTTACGCCCTGCAGTCGGGCTCGGTCTTCGGTACGGCCGCCGGCGCGGGTCTGCAGGTTGCAGTTACGTCGGCCCCCATGACGACGGAAAGCGGAGACGCGGAGGGGGCCGTCGCCGTGGTGCGAGACCTGACCGCACAGGCCGAGGTCGAGCGTATGAAATCCGAGTTTCTGGCAAATATCTCCCACGAATTGCGGACACCACTCACTCCTATAAAAGGTTATGCGGACCTGCTCCGACGAAGGAAAGTTTCTCGTGCTCAGGCCATAACTTTTTTGGAGGGAATAAGTGCGTCTGCGTTGCGGCTCGAGCGAATAGTCGAGATGCTCGTTGACTTTTCGGCGATGGAATCGGGCAGGTTAATTCCAAGTAAGGAGCCTCTCGACCTCAATAAGGTAACTGAGCGGCTGGTGACAAGTTGGAAGAGTTCAGCCCCGAAGCATAAGTTCCAGCGGACAGGATTCCGCGGGCTGCGTCCCGTTGAGGCAGACGCGCGGCTGGTAACGATAGCGATCAGCGAACTGATCGACAATGCCGTCAAGTTCAGTCCCAAAGGCGGAAAAGTGGTCGTCACGGCAGAGGTTCTAGCCAATGGGAGCGCGGGCGACGAAGTTCGAATCTCTGTGACGGACCGTGGGATTGGCATGAAGACCTCGGAGTTGGATCGGATCGGCGAGAGCTTCGTTCAGGCCGATGCGTCGTCAACACGCAGGTTCGGCGGCTTGGGTCTGGGGCTGGCATACGTTCGGCGAATCGCGGAAGGTCATGGAGGCAGGCTTGAAGTGAGCAGTGACGAGGGTAAGGGTTCGAAGTTCACGCTGATACTTCCGGCGGGGCCAGCCAAATCCTTCAGAGGCAGCGGCACCAGGCCGAAATCTAAGAGTAGGAGACGATGAGGTAGGGGCGATGAAAACGGTGGTTAAGTGGCGGCAAATGGCAATGTTTCTTGCCGTCACCCTCGTCGCGAGTGGCTGCTCTTTTCGCGGGACCAACCGGGGGCGGCCTATGGAGCTGAGTGTCATTAGCGGGTCCGCCCGGCTTACTCACGAAGGAGCCGCCAAAACGGTGTCCGGTGATAGCAGCGTTTCCGTTGGTGACTCCATCGTAATGTCAAGTGGAGGGATCGGCGAACTTCGCTTGAAGAAGGGCCGAATCTTTGAACTCGATTCCGCCCGCGTCCAAATTACGTCTCGCGAGAGCTTGCTTCTCTCAAGAGGAAAATTGCTTGCCGACCTGACCGGGCCCGCCAAGATCGATGCCGAGACATCTTCGATCAGTGCGAAGAGCGGGACACTTCGCGTCGACCGTTTTCTCGCGACGCGGATCGGGACATATGCGGGTTCCACTGTGCGCGTTACGAATGGAGTGAGTACCTTGACGGTTCCCCGTTACCGGCAGACGATCGTGGCCGGCGGCATTATACCGAGGGTCGCCAAGCCGCTCCGGCTCGCGGCCTCGGATCGATGGGACCAAAGGCTTCTGCAAGATGTCCTCGACCTCGACGCCCGCCTCGGCAACTTCGGCCGTGGACTAGAAGCGCAGTTGGGATCGCTCACGGGACTCAATTTCTTCGGGCGTGTCCTGCCCGGATTGGAATTGACCTTTTTGGACCCATTTCTTGCGGGGCGCCGCTCGGACCTTTTGATCGGCCTCGTCATTGCTTCTGGAGGATCCTTGAGTTTAGGAGCATCTCTCTCGGACCGATTTGATCGCGGCTACGGGCTTTGGAGTCAGGGTGCCAGCTGGGGGCTCATCGCACGTGAGTTTGAAGTGGAGCAATCGGGATTGTTTGCAGCGCTACTGGCGGCGATCGAGCGAGTGGGCATTCGTCTTGTCGGGACAGGCCCCCGGGGTCCGGGGGCCGGTCCGCCTGGCGGGGGCAGCACACCCACTCCGGGTACGACCGCCAGTCCCTCTGGAAATCCGACGAGTCCGACGCCCGGGCCCGCGCGCCCAACCGCTCCTGTGCCGTCTCCGGTGGAAAGCATTCTTCCCGACCCAATCGAAGAGATCATCGACGGGATTTACGGAACGCTCAATCCTCCATTGCCCTGACCAAAGTCGGTGCGTTGTAACGCGAGGCACCAGCCGGTAGGCTCTTGCACGTGAGCCAAGCACCCGCACCCGGACGAGGCCCTTTGAATTACTCAAAGGCCCGCGGTCTAACTCTGACCGCGGGCTTTGCGCTTCTAGTTGTGCTCGCCGCGTTCATGCTCTATCGCGGAGTCGACACGATCGAGGTCTCCGGCATCTTGCTCTTCGTGATCGTCTTCATCGGTTTCATCTTTTGGAACCTTCCAGGCGGAATCATTGGAGGATTCGTTGCGTCTGCGATTTATGCAGCTTTGAGGTACCGGCAGTTTGAAGCCTTGGGATCGGATCAGTTCATTGGGCTGATTCTGGCGCGGTCAATCGGCTATCTTGCTTTCGGCGCCATCGGCGGCATCTCAAATCGTCAGATGCAGTCATCTCTGACGAAGTTGGAACTCTACGATCAAATAGACGACTCGACCGGCATCTACAACGCAAGATTCTTTCTGCAAGACACTGACCTTGAACTGTCTCGGGCAACACGTTATAAGACGATATTTTCCGTTTGTGTCGTGGATGTTCCCGCGACCGCCCTCGAGCAGCTTTCAAAGCGTCAACGTGCGGGGACGCTGCGGGAGATGGGCCGCATGCTGAAAGATAGCGTTCGCACGGTCGATAGGGCGGCCCACGGGGCGTCGAGGGAGGCTCACAGGTTTGGCGTCGTGCTGCCAGAGACTGGGCGCGAAGGTGTGCAAGTGTTCACGCACCGTCTGGCAGACCGTTTGGCGGATTATCTAATTGCGAAAGGAGCGCCGCTGCGCCGAGAAGACATTGGGCGTATCTCCGTCACGTTGCCTGAGGATGAGGTCAAGCTTAAGCTCCTTCGCGAGGAGTTTCAGCAAATAGCTCGATCAGAACATCCCGGAAAACCTGATCCGAGTTCAGCGGTCAAAAGCGATCAGATCGCATGATGGCGGGAGAAAAGATACTTGTTGTCGACGACGAGGCGGATATTCGCAAGGTATGCAGACTCAATCTGGAATTCGATGGCTACCTTGTACTCGAGGCAGCGGACGTGGCTGCCGGTTTGGAGATCATGGCGAGCGACCAGCCAGACCTCGTGCTGCTGGACGTCGGCCTGCCCGACTCGAGTGGTTTAGATTTGTTGCGCCAGATAAAGGCAACGGACAAGACGGCTCACATTCCCGTTGTATTCATGTCGGCTCAGACGAGCAATGAGACCCAGACGATGGGCTGGACCGAGGGCATAGTCGATTACATAACCAAGCCGTTCAATCCGGCTCTTCTATCCAGGTGCGTCTCTCGCGCCTTGGAAGAGAAGGACCCAGCGGAGCTTGAGCGCAAACGCAGGCTAATTCTGGAAGAATTGCGCCTTCGAACTGAACTCAGGAAGTCTTAAAGAGGGTGGCGATGGAACCCAACGAAATAAGCAAGCGCGAGTTTCTAGTCTCGCTTCGTGGCTACGACCGAGACGAAGTCGACGCTTTTGCCAAAGAAGTTGCCCAAGAGTTGGCGCGGCTGCGGAGCGAGTTGGCTGCTGCTTCCGCGTCGGGCCCGGCCCAAGGCCCCCCGATCGTTGCCGTGCCTGTAAACACACAGGCTTACGAACGCGTTGGTGAGGACACGTCCAAGATCCTTCTTGCCGCTGAGCAAGTGGGAGAACAGATTCGTGAAAAGGCCAGGCGCGAGGCGGCAGGGTTAACGACTGACGCCAGGGCGGAAGCTGAAAAGATAAAACGTGAAGCCGATGCCGAACGGAAAGAATCTGAGGATGATTTAAGGAAGCTCCGCGAAGCACGGACCGTGCTGGCCACGCAGTTGGAGGATGTTGGCCAAAGGCTGGCCGAGTCAGTGGCGCGACTGCGCGCTCCAGTAGAGCCGACGAGTCCCTCGCCAGCCAAAGCTGCGCCCGCTCCCGCTCCTCCAACACCTGCTCCTGTAACAAAAGCCCCCGAGCCAACCCCCGCTCCTGTAACAAAGGCCCCCGAGCCAACCCCCGCTCCTGTAACAAAAGCCCCCCCTAAAACTGAGGATGAGGGGGCGTCTTTGGAACGGTTGCTGCAGCAAATTCGTGCAGAGCGCGAGGAAGGTCGTAAAGAAGTGGAAGCGGCGCTGAAATCCGACGCTCCACCGCGGGTGACGGTGACAACGCCAGAACCTGTCGCCCCTCCGGTGACCCCCGAGCCAAAGACCGAGCCAGCACCGACGGCCACGGTTGCCAAACCAATTTCTCCTGCGCCGCCCGACGGCGGAATGCTCGCCCGGCGTGCAGGCTCTCTCGGGGAGGTTCCCGAGCAGGCCTCTCGTCGTTTGAAGCGACTTTTGCAGGAAGATCAAAATGATCTTTTGGATCGAGTGCGCACTCAGCGTGGCAAGGGCAGCGTGGAGGAGAACGTCATCCCCGAAACCGAGCACCTCGAGCGCTTCAAGCAGGGCCTCGACGATTCATTGCGAATCGCTTTTTCTACCGGGCGAACTCTAGGTGGCGCCACCGATCCTGGGGACGCTACTTCCGCGATCGAGAGCCTCGTCAGCAAGCAAGTCGTGGGTCCGCTCCGCGTCGAAATTTCCAAGACGATTGCAGCAGGTTTGGAGGCGCAGGAATCCGCCAACTCGCTTGGTGAGCGCGCGAGCGACGTCTTTAGGGTCTGGAAAGGCGTACGAACGGAACTTCTCGGTGAAGGAATGGTCTACGCCGCGTTTCACCAGGGACTTGTCGACGCATGGAAGTCGTCGGGGCAAAAGGAAAAGAAGTGGGTCCTCTCATCGGACGAGCTGGAGTGCCCAAAGGACGTCTGTAAGGCGAACGCGGCAGCCGGAGCCGTAGCTCTTGAAGCCGGTTTCCCCAGTGGACACCTCGCCCCTCCCGCCCACGGAGGTTGCAGCTGCACTCTGGAAGGCCCCAAAGAGTAGTCTTGGCCGATGGTAGATAGACCAATGGCTCGTAGGCGGGGCAGCCGCGTGCGCGCCGTCGCGATCGTCATCGTCGTTCTGGCGATACTTTCGATCTCCACGATCGTCAATTTTTATACCGAGGCGCTCTGGTTCCGAGAGGTCGGCTTTAGCCCGGTCTTCTTCGGAATCCTCAAATCCAAGATTCTGCTCGCTGTCTCCTTCGGAATAGCCTTTTTCATCTTTGTGGCAGTCAATCTGTTGGTCGCAGGGCGAGCAAAAGATTCCGCAGCGACGACGTTGGGACCAGACCCGCTCGAGCGATATCGAAGAACTTTTCTTCCATATTTTCGAATGCTCGCTCTTGGTGGAAGCGCCGTGCTGGCCCTGCTGTTCGCAGCAGGCCTCACGTCGCAGTGGGAGCGATTCTTGCTCTTTCGCAACTCCGTTAATTTCGGGAAAACAGATCCGGTGTTTGGCAAGGACATTGGTTTCTACGTCTTTAAGCTGCCAATGCTTCAAACAGCCTACGGCTGGCTCTTTTCGAGTCTGGTAGTCACGACTCTTTTGGTTGCCGGAGCCCACTTCCTAACCGGCGGCATTCGCCCACAACTCAAACTCGGAGGATTTAGTCCGGCCGCCAAAGCGCATCTGTCGGTTTTGGTTGGCCTCATCGCGTTGCTGCGCGGTTGGGGTTATCGGCTCGATCAGTTCGGGTTGCTCTATTCGACCCGCGGTGACGTGTCGGGAGCCTCCTTCACCGACATCAATGCGGAATTGCCCGCTCTGAAGTTGCTGGTCGTGGCTGCAGTAATCGTCGCAGTTCTTGTGCTTGTCAACATCCGGCTCAAAGGCTGGATCCTGCCTATGGCCGGGGTTGGGCTACTCGTACTGGTCTCGGCTCTAGTCGGTGGGTTGTATCCCTTCCTGATTCAGAAGTTTCGTGTCGACCCGTCTCAATTGCAGAAGGAAAGTCCGTTTATTCAACGTAACATCGACGCCACGCGGGATGCCTATGGACTGAGCGGCATCACAGTCCAGCAGCATCCGGTGGAGGCAGGCCTTTCACCCGAGACGGCCGCCGCCCATACGAAAACAATTGAGAACATCCGCCTGTTTGACCCTGCGATCCTTCAGCGCTCGTACAGTTCGCTGCAGGAAATCAGGCCGTACTACACGTTCAGGGATGTCGATGTGGATCGTTATGACATTGGTGGACAAACGCGCCAGGTGATGCTTTCGGCAAGGGAACTGACTCTCGACAATATCCAAACTCCCAGTTGGCAGAACACGCACCTTTTCTACACGCATGGATATGGAGCGGTGGTCAGCCCAACGAATCAAGCCGACCCGGCCGGCCAGCCCAAGTTCTTGGTTGAAAACATCCCGCCCACCACCTCGGTCCCCGAACTCGAAATCAAGCAAGGTGGTATCTACTTTGGCGAGGCTCAGAGCACATACTCCCTGGTCAAGACCAAGCAGCGAGAACTCGATTACGGCCAACAGGAAGCCAACCAGTTCACGCGGTACTCGGGCCGGGGCGGAGTGGAGATGTCAGGGTTAGGCCGTCGGCTGGCCTTCGCGTGGCGCTTCCGCAATATCAACCTCCTGATCAGCGGCCTAATCGAGAAGGACAGCCGGATTATCTACAACAGACAGATACGGGAACGATTGACGAAGGCTGCACCATTCCTCGCATTCGACGGCGACCCTTACCCCGTGATAATCGATGGACGCGTCATATGGATGGCCGACGGATACACAAAGACTGCGATGTACCCGTATTCGCTGCGGACTGATTTTACGGAGCGAACCGTATCGCGAGATGGAATTCCGACTTTCACCGGCAGAAACAATTACCTGCGTAATTCGGTGAAGGCCACAGTCGACGCTTACGACGGCACGGTTAACCTCTATCAGTGGGATGAGAAGGATCCCCTGATCCGCGCTTGGAGAAAGGCTTTTCCGGACTTGTTCCAAGATGCCTCGAAGATGCCGGCCCCCATTCGGGAACATGTTCGTTATCCCGAAGACTTGTTTCGGATTCAAACCCACCTTTACCGGCTCTATCACGTGACTACTCCTGCTGAGTTCCTTTTCAATGAGGATCAATGGGCGATTCCAGCGGATCCAAACGCGGGGACAGGGACCGCGGTTTCTCAGCAGAATGAGATCCAGCCCTATTACGTTTTGATGAAACTTCCCGGAGAAGAATCGGAGCAGTATGTCCTGATCCTGCCGATGAACCCCAACAAGCGAAAGAACATGGTTGCGTATTTTGCCGCGAAGTCGGATCCTGAGGAATACGGCGAACTGAGCGACTTCCGTTTTCCGAAGACGCGTCAGATTGATGGAGTCAGCCAGTTTCACTCCAAGTTTCAACAGATTCCATCAATATCGAGTCAGATCACGCTCCTCAACCAGAGGGGATCGCGAATCGCGTTTGGCAACCTTCTGGTAATTCCTCTGGGCGAATCAATTCTTTATGTGCAGCCCCTCTTCCTCGAAGCCGAGGGGAACGCCTTGCCGGAACTAAAGTTCGTGATTCTTGGAACCGCGGACCGGATCGTTATTGGAAGCACTCTCGCGGATGCGGTCGAGAAGTTGTTGCAAGGAGGAGCCGCCCCCGTCTTGACGGGGCCCGGCACCGGGGCAGATTCCAGCGTCGAGACGCTAATTAACAGCGCCTTCGACCATCTGGTTGCCGCCGACGAGGCAGCCCGCAAGGGCGACTGGGCCGCCTACGGTCGCGAGCAGGAAGCAGCTCGCCGGGACCTAGAGGAAGCGAAGACCAAATCTTCGGGATCCCCGTCACCTTCACCCTCGCCGTAACTTAAGTGGTAATCTCAAGGCGCGAGGTGGAGCAGTCTGGTAGCTCGTCGGGCTCATAACCCGAAGGTCGCAAGTTCAAATCTTGCCCTCGCAACCAGAAAAACCGCAGGTCAGAAGGGGTGTCGAGCGACTCGGCACCCCTTTTTTTCGCATGAGTGCCTTTTTGGTAACGGATAGTGAAGGATTGAGCCGAGAGTGCATTTAGGCTGGGATACTGAGATAAGGAGAAACAAATGAACTGGTACCTCGAAGCGTTGAAGAAGTACGCGGTGTTTGGCGGGCGAGCCAGGAGGAAGGAATACTGGATGTTCTTCCTGTTTAACCTCATCATCGCCTTGGCGCTCGGCGTTGTAGAGGGACTACTTGGCATCGCGCCCCAAAGCGATCGGAGCGTGCTCGTCAGCATTTACCAACTGGCTGTCCTGCTTCCGGCAATCGCCGTAGGGGTTCGGAGGATGCACGACACTGATCACAGCGGGTGGTGGCTACTTTTCCCGATAGTTAATCTGATTTTCGCAATTCAGGAAGGTCAGCGTGGCGACAATCGCTTCGGGGCCGATCCAAAGGCAGCCACACTATAACGTCATAACGACGGGTTGCGTAGGTCAACCCTGCCCCCGCGGCGCAATCCATTGATGATTGGGTTCCGATTCGATGCCCGCCACGCAGACCTGGGTCCGAATTAGAGTAATCACAATGGACCTTGGACTCAAAGGCATTCCGACAGCCGTCGCCGGCGCAAGCCGGGGGCTCGGGTTCGCGGTTGCTCTCGAGTTGGCCCGGGAGGGGGCCCGTGTATCAATCTGCTCGCGCGACGCATCCGCCGTTAAGTATGCGGCTGAGCGAATCACTAATGAAACCGGTTCGAGCGCTCACGCCGTTGTCGCAAACGTTGCCACAGACAGCGGGGCGCAAACCTTCATAGAAGAAGCGGTCTCGGTAATGGGAGGTCTTCAAGTTCTCGTGACCAATGCGGGAGGTCCGCCTGCGGGAAGATCGATCGATTTCGACGATGACGCGTGGCTCAGCGCCTTCGAGTTGAACTGTCTGAGCGCGGTTCGCATGGTGCGGGCGGCGCTTCCTCACCTCGAAGCTTCTGCGTGGGGCCGCGTCCTCATGATTACATCGACCGCTCCCAAACAGCCCATCGCCAACCTGGTGCTTTCGAACGCGGTTCGGGCAGCGACCACCGGATTTGCAAAGTCGCTCTCGCAGGAACTGGCCGGAACAAGCATCACGGTCAATTGCCTGATGCCAGGGCAGATACTTACAGACCGGCTCCGCTCGCTCGTCGGTGCCCCCCCGGACGCGGGGCCGGATCATCCAGTGTTTGCTGAGATGGCCCGGCAGATCCCGGCCGGCAGAGTCGGGACCGTCGGTGAGTTTGCCGCAGTCGCCGCGTTTCTATGTTCCCAGAGAGCGTCTTTCGTGAACGGCGTCAGTCTTGCAGTCGATGGAGGTTACCTAAGGGGGCTTTTCTAGTCGCGCCACGCCCTTCGGTTGACCGCGTCCAGGACCGCCCTTGCCACAGCGTCGACGTGCTGTGATGTCACAACCGCCGATCCGGCAAGGTCGACGGTTCCCTCCTTACCGGCAAACCTCACTGTTGCCAGGACAATCTCTTGGTCACCGGCCCGCTGAACCGCAACATGCTCGAGAGCGAGGTAAGTTCCCTCGCCGAGCAATTTGCTGATTGCTTGTAGCGTTGCCTGAGCAGAGAGTCGATGAAGACTGTCGACGGTGCTTGCGCCTTGAGCTTCACCTTCCTCAGTGCGGCTGCCTTTGGCCAACACGACTCGCACCGTCGTGTTGATGCCGCGCGTATCGGTCGAGATCTCGACGATTGAAGCTCTTTGTTGATGGTCTCCATTTCCGTTTTGCGAGTACTGGACGATGCTGATTATGCGATGGTCGAACTCCATACCAAACGTGGCGTGAGCGACCGTCTGGACATCGCGGGCGAGTTGTTTATCGCTCTTTTTGCCATTGCCCACGACATGGATTTCGCTCAATGTCCCGGTCGGGTCGATTATGATCCGCGCCGCGGAGATCTCGGGCAGTAGGGTGAGGGCAGTTTCGAGTTGAGTGGCCGCGATTTCGTCCATCTAGTAAAGATTCTATCAATCGATGTCCTGCGCCAAGGTATCTTCGCGCTCTTTGTTTCGCTTTAGACTCCGGCGAGGGGAGTAGCCGACGCTACGTTGAACGAAAACGAAGACTCCGAGGCCAAGAAGAACGTCACCAACGCTCACGATGTTTCTCAAGACCGGCAGCGGAACGATGTCCCCAAGAAACCAAAGTACAGTGCCGGGGCCCATTGTCTTGTGCTTGATCGAGGCTCTCAGATACCCGGAGGGGTCAAAGCCGGCTGCCCGAGCTGCTTGCAGCGAGACGGGCATCCCACCGTTGGCGAAAATGACCACGATGTTGAGCAGCAGTCCAAGGGCCATCAAGGGTGTTCCCGGGTTTTCGCGATTGAGGGCAAGAAAGGCAATCAACAGCGCGTACGATGCCGCAAGCAACAGGATCCCTCGCTGGTCCCCTCCCAGCTTTTGGTCGACGAAGATTGAGTAGACCTCCGTACCGACCTGGATCGCCAACCCTACGAATACAAGCCACACCCACCTCCATTCGGTCTTCGCCAGATTGGAGATCTTGCCCCCCCGAGCGATGCCAGCGACTAGGCCGGCTCCTACAAGAATCAGTGTGAGCGTGAGCACGGCCCAAGAATAACTCCGGCCCCCTACGGCCGACGAGCATCGTGTAATCTTTTCTTGACGGCGCAGGAATACATCGGGACTCACCCGGCGAAGCGCCAAGGAGGTTCATCATGACTGAGCCGACCTCATCGTCTGAAGGTCAGGCCCCTAAGTCCATGCCTACTCTCACCTACGAGGGTCCGAGCATGTCCGAGAAGGTGGAAGAGTTGCAAGCCCGCAAGGACGGGCATCTCGCCATGGGGGGGCCGGAGCGCGTCGAACGCCAGCGCTCGCAGAACAAGCTCACTGTGCGGGAACGGCTCGAACTACTCTTCGATGCGGACACCTTCTTCGAGTACGGCGTTCTGGCTCACCATCAATCGCAGTCGCCTCAGATGCAGGGGAAGATCACCCCCGCCGATGGCTGCGTGACAGGCGTCGGTGAGGTCGATGGGCGCAAGGTCGCGGTCATCGCCTATGACTTCACTGTCATGGCGGGCTCGATTGGAATGGTCGGAGAGATAAAGGCCACGCGCATTCGCGAACTTGCCCTAAGACAACGCATTCCGCTCGTTTGGTTGATCGACTCTGCCGGGGCGCGCATACAGGAGGCTACGGGTTCGATGTTCGCGCGCACAGGAGATTTGTTTCGCGAGCAAGTGATCATGAGCGGTGTCGTGCCACAGGTCGCGGCCATGATGGGGCCGGGCGCGGCAGGCACGGCTTACATCCCGGGCCTGGCCGACTTTGTGCCGATGGTCAAAGGTGTTTCCAACATGGCTCTCGCGGGGCCGCATCTTGTGAAGGCCGCCGTGGGCGAAGACGTTACGGCCGAGGAGATGGGTGGATCCGAGGTCCATTGCAAGATATCTGGAGTTGCCGATCTCGAAGTAGCCGACGATCGTTCATGCATCGAAGCAGTCAGAAAATATCTGTCCTTTTTCCCATCATCCAACCTCAAAGACCCTCCGGTCACGGAGTGCAGCGATCCGTCCGATCGCCGCTGTGACGATCTGATCGATCTTGTCCCCGCAAGCCCGCGCAAGGCCTACGACATGCGCAAGTTGATTACATCGATCGTCGACGACGGCGACTTCTTTCCAATGAAGCCCGATTGGGCCAAGAACTTAATCACTGGGTTCGCGCGGTTCGCTGGGCGTCCCGTGGGCGTCATCGCCAATCAGCCAATGCAATTGGGCGGCGCCCTCGATGTGAATGCCGCCGACAAGGCCGCGCGTTTCGTCTGGTTGTGCGACGCGTTCGGCATCCCTCTTGTTTTTTTAATGGACTGTCCGGGCTTCCTGGTAGGAAGCGCGGTGGAAAAGCAGGGCATCATTCGGCACGGGGCAAAGATGCTCTTCGCTGTATCGGAGGCGACGGTACCGAAGATCACGGTAGTCGTGAGAAAGGGATACGGTGCCGGCTATTACGTTATGAACGGCCGTGCGTTTGAGCCCGACTTGATCGTCGGATGGCCCACCGCGGAGATCAGCGTGATGGGTCCCGAGGGAGCGGTAAACATCATCTTCCGCAAGCAGATCGAGTCCGCCCCCGCGGATCAACAAGATGAAATGCGGAACGGCTTTATCGCCATGATCCGGGAACAGATTAGCCCCTATGTTGCGGCGGGATGGTCGTTCGTCGACGACATCATCGATCCGGCAGACACTCGCAAAGTCATCATCAAAGGGCTGGAGCAAGCGAAGACTAAAAAAGTCGAAAGACCTTGGCGCAAACACGGCGTCCTGCCGGTCTGAAATTCACCAAGACCCTCGGGGGCGCGACACCCCCACACCCCTCTTTAGGTATCGGGGTGTCGCGCCCCCGACAGGGGGGTTGGGGGTTCCCTGACTAGCGCTTTATCAGCGCTGCAATCTCGAAGTGATGACCGTCGGGGACTGACCATCTGCCGCCCCAGCGAAATCCCCAACGCTCGAATATGTCGACGACTCGAAGATCCATTTTCGGGACGGCTCCCTGAGGGTTGTCTATTGTGTTGAAATCGATGGCAAGGCCCCAAGCATGCATGGAAATGGGCCGGTTCTGATCGCGTCCGATAAAACGGGGAACGTAGCAACCGCCAAACTGCTTTGGATCGATCAGGTGGGCGAGGCCGGCATCTTGCAGCTCGGTTAGCGCGCCCCTTAATTGAGGAAACATCACGCGATGGCACTTCATCGATCCCGTGAAGATCGGCATTTTGGCGGACACAATGTTCTTAGAGACCCATTCGGCGTTTTGAGTGATTGTTCCGTCGGGATTGGGAGTGAACAGGAAGGAGCCGATGGCATTGGCGGCGAGAGTGCCTGTCAAATAGGCGCGGCCTGTGGGCGGCCCGATTCGTTGAAACTGCACGCCGACAAGCAGCCTGCCCAACTCGACTTCAACGTCGGCGTGCTTCGCTCCTGGTGTCAGCCCGATGAGAAGCAAAGTTGGTTCCCCCAGCCCGAGTTGTTTGGCTTTTGCAATCGAGATCATCGCTCCGGCCAAATTGGGGATTCCGTTTGCGGCGACGCCCCCGACCCGGAGCAGAGTCCGGCTCCCTGGGCCCTCGGCCCGGACGTTTGTCCCCGGATCGGCCCCCAGCCGCCGGTAGTCTTCATGGGAAAGGAAAATCTCCGAACGGCTGAGCGCGCTCCATACAAACCTGGCCTGCGCCGTGGCCTCGGGGGCCAGGGGTCTGAACTGCTCGGGGTCTACTCCGGCGACGGTCACCTCCCCAGGTACTCCATCCGCCGTGATCGTCATTTTGGAAAGAAGAACCCGGGCCGCGGCAGCGACTCCGGGCAGCGTCCGTATGTATCGCGGCAAATCCGGATGGATGCCCCCCGCGATCGTTGCCTTTAGAGACGGTGTTACGGCATCCACGGTTTCGGCGATGACTTTGCGGGTGGGCGCGGCCGAGGGGATGGCTGCAGGCGCGCGGTCCTCGGCTGGCGTGGACGGAGAGGCCAGGTCCGGGCCGCAGGCTGTCAGTAGGACGAGCGCGATCGCAAGAAGAGCTCTAAGCATGTTCCGATGGTAGCGTCTCGACGTGGATAAATGCATTATCACCGCGGCGTTGTCGGGAGTAGCCGCGAGCAAAGATCAGTGTCCGGCCATCCCGTACACGCCTGAGGAATATGCGTTGGAGGCCCGCCGGGCCTTCGAGGCGGGAGCCTCGGTTGTTCATCTGCATGCGCGCTATCCGGACGGCACGCCTTCCTACCGCGTCGACGAGTATCGGCAGATCACTCAGGCCATCCTCAGTAAAGCGCCGGATTTGATCATCAACTATTCGACGGGGGCGGTGCATATCGCGAAGGAAGAAAGAGTAAGTCACATTGTCGAATTGAAGCCCGATCTGGGGGCGCTGAACATGGGGTCGATGAACTACGCGAAGTATTCGTCAAAGCGCAAGGAGATGGTTTTCGACTTCGTCTTCGAAAACCGATTTGAAACCATCATCTATTTTCTCGAGAAACTGAACCACGCCGGAGTAAAGCCCGAATGTGAGTGCTTCGATACGGGCCACATACACAACACGGTTCCGCTGATCGACATGGGGCTCCTGCAACCGCCGATCCAGTTCTCCCTGATCCTCGGCGTCTTGGGAGGGGCCCCCGCAGACGCGCGCACTCTGGCCCACATGGCTTCGCTCGTTCCGCAGCCCGCGACCTGGGAAGTCATAGGTGTATCGAGACACCAGTGGATGCTGGTCGAAGCCGCTTTACCCCTAGGCGGGAACTTGAGGGTGGGACTGGAGGACAATTTCTATTTGCCCAACGGCGAGATGGCCGAGTCTAACGGCAGCCTGGTCGCCGCCGCGACGAAACTGGTTCGCGACAGCGGCCGAGAGGTCGCGACTCCGGGCGAGGCCCGGGACTTGCTGAATTTGAAAGAGAAATAAGTGGCGATTGAAGTTCGAAGCGAAATGGTGGCCAATGTTTGGAAAGTGCTAGTCGCTGTGGGCGACGCAGTCTCTGCCGGCGACACTTTGGCGATCCTGGAGTCAATGAAGATGGAAATTCCCCTCGAATCGCCGACGGCGGGAACAGTTCAGGAAGTGCGTGTCGCCGAGGGCGTCCAAGTCCAAGAAGGCGAGGTCATCGCGGTCATCGGCTAGTGCCGAGGCACTACTCTATTGACATGCCAACGCTTACCGAGCTTGTAACGGAGAGGGCCGACCTGCAGGAGCCCGAGGTCGAACATATCCACCGACTGCTCGGTTCGTGGCAATTGATCGCCGATCTTTCGTTTGCTGACCTGGCCCTTTGGTGTCTTTTGTCGGACGGAGACGGATTCGTTTGCGTGGGGCAGATGCGCCCCTATACAGCTCAGACGCTTCATCCAGAAGATCTTTTCAGCCACGTTGTGCGGCCGGAGGAGTTGCCGGTGATCGACCGCTCTTATCACGAGGGCAGGTCCTGGCAACGGGACGAGCCGGTGCTGATCGACGGCGTGCCGGTGCGGATGGAGGCCGTTCCCGTGAGAGTTGGAGACAAAGTGGTCGCAGTCATGACGAAAGAGGGGGCCCCTCTTACTCACAGGCGTCCCGGGCAACTCGAGCAAAACTACTTGGCTTGCGGCGCGGCGCTCAGTCTCATGGTGGAAGAGGGATCCTTCCCATTCGCGCGGGAAGCTTTGGATCCTGAGTCGTCACCTCGAGTCGGTGACGGGATGATCCGGCTCGATTCATCGGGAATGGCCCTCTACGCAAGTCCGAATGCGATTTCGGCCTACCGGCGGCTCGGCATTGTCTCTAACATCGAAGGGGAAATCTTCGCCGAGTTGGGTATTGACGCCGCCCCCGCCTTGCTCGCACTGCAGCATGGCATCCCCGCCGAGGCGGACGCTGAAGTTGAGCGCTCAGTGGTGCTTCAGCGCGCCATTCCATTTCTCAAAGGCGCATCTCGAGAAGTTGTCGGGACTTTGCTTCTGGTCCGGGACGTGACTGAACTAAGACATCGAGAACGACAGATTCAGATGAAGGAAGCGGCAATCCGGGAAATCCATCACCGAGTGAAGAACAATTTGCAAACCATAGCGAGCCTCCTGCGATTGCAAGCTCGTCGGCTCGACTCAGAAGCCAAACTTGAACTCGACCAAGCCGTGAGGCGGATCGCTACCATCGCGCTCGTGCACGAGACCCTTTCCAAGGAATCGGGGCAGTGGGTAGAGTTTGCCGACGTCGCGTCGGGGCTTGCTCGGATGGTGGCCGACGGGCTGATTCATCCCGACTCGAAGGTGTCAATCAAGTTGGACGGGGACCCCGGCAAGATGCCGGCGGACATAGCGACCCCACTAGCGGTGGTCTTGGTGGAACTACTTCAAAACGCCGTCGAGCATGCGTTCGGCGAAGGCCCGGGCACGGTGCTGGTCGAGATGAGCAGATCGGACGGACGTATTCATCTTGAGGTTTCTGACAACGGGTGTGGTCTGCCCGCAGGATTTAGTCTGGACGACGCAGGGCTCGGGCTTCAGATCGTGAAAACTTTGGTGGAGACCGAGTTGGAGGGTAAGTTGACGCTTGACGGGTCTGTTGGAACCCACGTGAAGCTCGATATTCCTGCGCGCCGCCGGGCGGGACTCCGGCCTTGACTGATCAGGGCCGTCTCCTATCACTGAGTCGCGCTGAGCGCGACTGCACGCGATTTAATGAGAAGAAGCGGCTTTAGCCCCGGACGAAAGTGGGCTGCCGACCGTAGTTAGGCTGCCGGCGACCACGCAGGATGATCTTTCGCTCGTCCTCGGATAGACCGCCCCAAACGCCGGTGTCCTGATGGGTTGTGAGGGCCCAGTCGAGGCAACTTTTCTTGACCGGGCATGGTTCGCAGATGGCCTTGGCGGCCCCAATCTGATCCAGGGCCGGGCCTGTGGTGCCCACCGGGAAAAACAGGTCCGGGTCGGTAACCTCTTTGCAGGCGGCCCGCTTGCGCCAGTCGCCATCGGCCGACGAGCCCGGCTGCAGGTAAAACATGATTTCTTTCACAAATCACTCCCCATAACTAGTTTTTCAGGCGTCAATTGGCAGGATATGGCTTTCCGAACAACTGCGCAAGACTTTTTTCGCATTCTGGTCGCATTATTGAGTTTTCCACGACCAAGGGCCCGGCCCTTTGGTCGAAACTGGGTTCTTTCAGGGATCGCGCTCATGCTGGCGTTGCTTTGGCGCAGCCAAGACCTCGCTGTAGAACCTCGGCCCTAGCCTCGGGGTTCTCACCGATGATCCGCGCTGTTGGGGCACCGATGCCGAACCAGACCCTGAATCGCGCGTGGACGGGCCGTAGATCGCTAGCGCCGTCGGCGAACGAAAGGCGGACTTTGCCTACCTTGGCGCCAGCGACTCCGAACACGGTGGTGAAATGACCTTCCAGTAGGTTTAGCCCGCCACAACCCGTCGTCTCGACTTGCTTGTCGGCGAGGCCGGCCGCCTTCTCTTCGATACCGCCGCACCCTCCTGTCATCCCGGCGGGTGAACCCTTTCTTTCTGCGGTGACATCAAAACAGCGGTACTCAGTCGTGAGATACGTAACAAGCTGGAAGGTGATTCCCTCAGCCGTTTGCAAACTGTCGAGTATCTGGGTCTCTCCTGGTATCAGCTCGCCTCCGCCTTCAGCATCAAGAAGTTCCGGGCTCGGTTCGAACCAAAAGCGGTAGGCCGCGTACCCGCTGCCCGTGAGGAGGATTAGAGCAGCGAGAGACAGAACCACAATCTTCAGTTTCATTAGTCCGGTCTCTATGCTACTGGAAGGTGTCCCCCTGGCACGGGGCTGTCTCGGGTTTGAAGAGATCGTCGTCTCCCGAGGGCCATTCCCCAGTTCGGCGGCGCGTTCCGCCGCCGGGCATCCGGTAGCAGCCAGCCGAACTCGACCCAGGGGCCTGACCCTGGGGGTCCCACCATATCGCGGCGGAATCCTTGATGAAGGTGTAGTTGCCCGGCGCGAAGTAGGCCGCAGGCTGGTAGGGGCTGGTGCTTGCCTTGAGCGGGATCGCGTGCAGGCCCTTGTCGAGGTTCGCCGGTGTAAGGCGCGGTCCGGCGGCCTGTATTCCCCAGAAGAGCATGAGGAGGTTTTCGTACGCGTAGGGCGCCACGCTTCCATTTGCAGGATTGAGCGCGGGACACTCTCCGCACGACTCCCGATAAGCTCGATTCCACGGCTGATCGGGGATGGCGTCGCGGCGATAGTCGAAGGTGATTCCAAATGCCCGGGACCATTGTGTCGGCTCATACAGCCGTGCGCTGAAGTTGGTATCCAGCCCACGACTGGCGACGGCGCCGGGGATCACCCATTCGGGGAAGTAACCGTTTTGGGTAGCAAGGTTCACCGCGACTGCCGGATTTGTGTTGTTCATGATGATAATCGCCGTCGTCACTCCTTCGGTCTGCAGAATGCCTGCCGATTGCGCGCTGTTCCCTATCGCAATTCTGGAGGCAGGGATCTTAAGATCGCACTGGTCGGCGAGCTGCTGAAGGAGCGCGTCGCTGAGCCATTTCTGCTGTTGTGAGTCGTCGCGCCATATTCCGATTTTGCGAGCATTGCCTTCAAGCAGTGGGCCTGCGAATTTGGCTGGCCGAGCGGTAAGCTTTCGGCAGACGAAGCTCGCGGCGATGCTCCCCATGTCCTCGATGTCGTGTCGGAAGCTCAGCAAGTAAGGCGCATCCGCCTGGTAGACCCTTCGAATCTGACCGTCGTAAAAGATCGCCATCGTTTTGCGCTTCGCCCAAGCGCCCGAACCTTCAACTGCAAAAGGCTTTTTTTGGTCTATGGTCTCCATCGGGGTCACATGTGAGGCCCAGAGGTGGACGGTTCTCCCATACGTCTGATACCTCTGGTTGAAGTACCGCATGTATGAACGGCACACCGAGTCGCCGGCACTGTCGGCGTCTTCGAGAGGCCGAGCGCAGTCGATCAACTGACCGAATCGGCTGTCGGTCTGGGCGCTGCTGGGTATGGCGATCACCGCCTGGACCTCGTCCTGAGTGACACCCTTCCAGGTCTCACCGAAGTTGTCGCCTTCGAAGAAGGCTACGCACGGCGGCGAAAGAGGGTCCTCCGTCTGGCGAGGAGGATTGCCGACGCATTTCTTCAGCTGCGCTTTTTTCTGAGAGGGCGCTCCGGCTTGCGGCGGGGGCACGAATCCTTCGTTGGCGCTGGTTCCACTCCCGAAACCTATGCCTCCGCTCGAGGCAGAATCGAGAGATGAGATGTCCGAACTTCCCTGCCCCTGACCCGGGACCGGAGCGAACTCAGCGAGAGTTGTTGGCCCCGATTGCGGGACCGTCAAGGCCGATGGGAGCAATACGGCAAGAAGCGCCGAGACGGCCACCAACGCTAAGGCCGGATAGCGTCGAAGGAAGGAACGTTTTTCGGAGCGAGTCTTCATCCAGATGCGAATGCTAGCACGGGCATTTCACGGGATTCTGAGTTATTCAGCGAATTGGGATGGACATAGGCGCGCCAACTTGGCCTTAGGATCACTGCGTGTTACCAGAAGTCTTTGCTCCGATGCTCGCCGCGACGGCCGACAAGCCCTTCGATTCGCCCGACCATCTATTCGAGGTCAAATGGGATGGCGTGCGGACTCTGGCGTTTTGCGAAGCGGGCCGAACCCGGCTTTTTTCGCGCACCGCCCGGGATGTGACCCATCAATATCCTGAGTTCGCCGATCTGCATTCGCGATTGAATGTCGCAAACGCCGTCTTCGATGGCGAGATAGTGGCGCTCGTAGACGGCCGGCCTTCGTTCGAGCGACTTCAAAGCCGGATCAATCTGGCGCGGGAAACCGATATCCGCCGGGGAGTGGAGAAGGTTTCTCTGGACCTTGTCGTATTCGATGTCGTTTTCGCGCGGGACGAGTGGATTGGCTCAGAGGCGCTCCAGGACAGGCTCGAGCAATTGGGGAGTTGCCTAGAGTTCGCGGACAATGTGATTCAATCGCAGGCCGTGAGCGAAAGTGGAGTAGCACTATTCAGCGCCGCCCGCGAGCGGGGGCTTGAAGGCATCGTCGCCAAGCGTCTTGGCAGTCATTACCTTCCTGGTAAAAGGTCTCGTGACTGGCTAAAGATCAAAATCGCTCATCGGATCGACTGCGTTATCGGCGGTTGGACTCCGGGGCTCGGGAGCCGGGGTTCGCTGGGCGCGGTGCTGGTGGGAGTTTGGTCCGAGGGTGAGTTCCAATACATCGGCTCGGTTGGAAGCGGGTTTAACGACAAGAGTCTGTCGGATGTTTACGCGCTCTTAGGTCAAATTGAAATTGCGGAAAGTCCGTTTACCAATCGAGTGGATCTAAAGGGCGTTCGCTGGACCCGGCCAGAACTTGTTTGCGAAGTCGAATACCGAGAACTCACTTCCGCAAAACGCCTACGGGCCCCTGCCTTCAAGGGTTTGCGCTCAGACAAACGTCCCGAGGACTGCGTAGCGGACTTCTAGCCGTAGCCCTCCGGCAACTGCATCTCCAGGTTTTTCACAAGGAATGCCCATTTGTCGGACGCCTCTTCGATCACCTTTTGAGTCGACTTGCCCATACCGTGCCCGGCTTTGACCTCGATGCGAGCTAGTACCGGCGCGTCGCCTGCATGTGCGGCCTGAAGGGCGGACGCAAACTTGAAACTGTGTGCGGGCACGACTCGATCGTCGTGGTCGCCGGTGGTAATTAGCGTTGGCGGGTAACTGGTTCCGACTTTCAAATTGTGGAGCGGCGAATAGGCGTAAATCGCCTTGAACTCGTTTGGGTCGTCGGGGGAGCCGTAGTCGGACACCCAACCCCAACCGATCGTGAACTTGTGAAAGCGCAGCATGTCGAGCACGCCGACTGCAGGCATGCATGCGCCATACAGATCTGGACGCTGAGTCATGCAGGCGCCTACAAGTAGACCCCCATTACTGCCGCCGCCGATGGCCAATTTCGGAGTCGAGGTGTAGCGATTTTCGATCAAGAACTCGGCGGCCGCGATGAAATCGTCGAAAACATTCTGCCGTTTGAGTCGGCGCCCGGCCTCGTGCCACTCTTCTCCATACTCGCCGCCTCCGCGCAGGCAAGCCTGGGCGAATACGCCACCCATCTCTAGCCATTGGGCGATCCCGATAGAAAATCCCGGCACCATCGGAATGCCGAAGCCACCATAGCCGTAGAGATAAGTCGGATTCTGCCCATCGAGATCCATCCCTTTTTTGTGGGTAATGAACATCGGAACTCGGGTGCCGTCCTTGCTGTCATAAAAGACTTGGGTGATCTCGTAGTGGCCGGGATCGATGTCGACCTGGGGAGCACGAAAGAGTGTGCTCTGGCTCTTTTCAATGTCGTAACGATAAATGGCCGGGGGCGTTATTGAATTGGTGAAGAGGTAAAAGGTGTCGGCGTCCTGTCGACGGCCGCCAAAGCCCCAGGCGGTTCCGAGCCCCGCCAAGGGCAGATCACCCAGCGGGTTACCCTGCGTGCCGAAGATCTTGATTTGCGACGAAGCATCCTTGAGATAGTGGAGAAAAAACCGGTCTCCCACGAGCCCAACCGACTGCAGGGCATGTTCGGCCTGGGGAATGATCTCCGCCCAATTAGATGGATCCGGTTTGCTGGTGTCGATCGCGATCAAGCGACCCCGCGGCGCATCGAGATCCGTTTGGAACCAGAAGATCGACCCTTCGTTGCCGATGAATGAATAACTGGCGTCGAAATCGTTAAGTAGTTCGATGACAGGGGCCTCCAAGTCGGACAAGTCCTTGTAGAACACTGCATTCTTTGGTTCGGTTCCCTGCCAAACCCCAATGAGTAGATAACGGCCATCTTCGCTGACTCCGCCACCGAAACCCCAGTCTTTGTGATCTGGGCGTTCGTAAATCAGCACATCTTCGCTCTGGTCCGTGCCCAGAGCGTGGTAAAAGAGCTTTTGGTAATAGTTGATGTCCTCGAGCTTTGACTGGCCGGTTGGTTCGTCGTAACGGCTGTAGAAAAACCCAGCGCCATCCTTCGTCCAGGAAGCGCCCGAGAACTTCACCCATTTCAAATGGTCAGACAGATCCTCGCCGGTGTCGACGTCGCGGACTCTCCACTCTTGCCAATCGGAACCGGAGACTGATAGTCCGTAAGCAAGGTACTTGCCGTCCTCGCTTACCGTGGCCCCCGTTAGGGCCACGGTTCCGTCCTCGGAAAGCGTGTTTGGATCCAAGAGGAGTCGGGGTTCCGCATCAAGTGACTCAATTACATAAAGCACGCTCTGGTTCTGAAGGCCGGTGTTGTGCATGTAGAAATATCGACTCTGCCTTTTCCAGGGTATGTCAAATTTCTCGTGGTCCCAAAGCGCGGTGAGTCGCTTTCGTATCAGATCGCGCTCTGGAATCTTGTCCAAGTAATCGAATGTGACGGCATTTTGGGCTTCGACCCATTGGCGGGTTTCGTCGGAGTCGAGATCCTCCAGCCACCGATATGGGTCGGCCACTTTGGTGCCGTGGTAGTCGTCGACGTGATCGACGGTGGACGTGTGGGGATAGACGAGAGGCTCGTTTGGCATCACGCGATCCTAACTCAGGGCGGCTTCCGCCGGCCCCCGAAACATTAGCTCTCCGCCTTAGACCGCTGCCGTCGCTGAGCCCTGGCAGGGCGCCCCCGGTTTCTGGATGTCGTTGTCTCCGGGCTTCCACTCCCCCTCGCGGAACCTCTGACCTTCGTTGGGCAGACGGTAGCAACCGGGCGAGGGATCCCCGGGTGCCAGTCCTTGTGGGTCCCACCAGATCTCCATCGCGTCCTTCAAGAAGGTGTAGTTCCCAGGAGCAAAGTATGCCGCCGGCTTGTAGGGGCTGGGGCTTCCACTGGGAGGAATTGCGTGCAAGCCTTTGTCAACGTTCTCTGGAGTCAGCCGGGGACCTGCCGCTTGAATTCCCCAGAAGAGCATGTTGAAAGTGTCGTAAACGAGGGCAGTACTTGGATCGCTCGGCTCCGGGCAAGTAGGGCAACCCTCTTTATAGGCGCGGTACCAGGCTTGGTCGCGAATTAGATCACGCCGGTAGTCCGTCGCCATCCCAAAGGCGTTGCGCCACTCGGTCTGGTTATAGCCTCGAGCCGTGGCGTTCGACTCGCTGTTTGCTGGGAGGAACCATTCGGGAAACCACCCATTCTGGGCGGCGCCAATAGTTGCATTGCGCTGAGTTTCCTCATCCATGATGACGGTGGTGACACCGTCTGCCTGGAGCGGGGCGATGTCGGCGGAGGCGCTGGTCGTGCTGCGGATTGAACTGGCGGTGATCACCTCCAAGCCGCACGTCGACTTCATCTCTGAGTCCATAATCTTCTTGAAAGGCCCTAGGTACCCGAACTTTCTCTCGCGTAGTTGATCGTCGACGTTGCCTGAGAATTGCGCAGGACGACCCGCCAATTTCTTGCAGACGTACCCCGCAGCGAGCTTGACACGGTCCTCGCTGTCAGGCCTGAACCCGATGAAAAATGGGGCGTATGCCGAATAGAATGATCGTGAGACTCCCCTATATGCGACCCCGAAGATCTTGCGCTTCGCCGCGCTCTGAGCCACCCCAAAGTCGGTGCTTGGGGCCGCGCTATTGATCGCAAACGGATGCTTCAAATCGTCAATGTTTATTACCTCCTGCTCCGTAGGAAGCCCAGTAGCGGGCATGCGGGGGTGATACATCCAAACGTGAACGGTTCTGCCGTATGTCTGGAAACGGTCGTTGAAGTAACGTGCGTACGCCTTGCAATGGAGATCGTCAACTCGGTCGGTGGTGGACGCCAAGGCCAGACAATCGACGAATGAGGACTCGTCTCCGGCCACACCGGTAGCGAAAAGCACCACAGTCACTTCGTCCTTTGTTACACCCTTAGTCGTGGCCCCTCCATTGTCTCCGTCGAAGAATGCGACGCAAGGGGGCGACAGGAGATCTTCTGTCTGTCTGGGTGGGTTACCCACGCACCGCTTGTTTCGCAGCCCTCGTTTCTGACTCGGGGTGCCAGTCCGTTCCGGAGGTGTCCCATCCCTGGATCCAGAGCCGGCGCCGAAACCAAGACCCCCGGAGCTTCCCTGGTCCAGATCCGAGACATCACTCTGGCCCTGACCCGCACCCGGCACCGGCGCAAACTCGGCGAGAGTCGATGGGCCGGACTGGGGGACGTTGAGAGCGGAAGGAAGCAGCACTGCGAGCGCTCCGGCCGCGATCAGCAAGGCGAGAGCGGGGTATCTGCGGACTGCCCCGCGGCGTTTCGCTCGTGCTGGCTCAACCTTCAAGGACGTTTCCCCTTGCTATTGGCTCCATTGGACTGGAATTATAGGTCGCTCGACGCACGGTCCCTGGCTGCTGAACTTCGCGGCACATTCGTACGATCGACTCTGCGACCTGTCTGGCATGGACAGAACTTTCAAAGCGGCCTCCTTCAAGCCACGCGGAAATTACTTCGCCTTCGCGTTCGGGTTGGTGGATCGAAAGTCCCGAAGCCTCCTTGATCGTCTTTATCGATTGCGAGACCGAGATCCGGCTCTCGACAAGACTGATAAGGGCGAAGTCAATCGCGTCGATTAGGTAACGGCTCTCCTCCAAAGAATGAGGCCGGTCGTTGGACTGCGCCCAGTACCAATCACGCCGCGAGCAGATGATCGCGAGGTCTTCCATTGTGATCGTTTGAGCAGCATCACTGAGGGCGTCATCGGGGGAAGTGTGAGCTTCAACTTCGATTCCATCTGCTCCTATCGCCAAACCGGCCTCTGCGAGGGCCGGCACTAAGTCCCGTTGTCCAGCGGCGTGACTCGGGTCAACGATGATCGGGTAATCGCAGACCGTCCTAAGGTATGGAACCGCCGCCAGATCCAGCGTATTTCTGGTTCCCGTCTCAAAGGTTCGAATCCCACGCCCACAAAGGATTATCTGGCTATTGCCGCCGACTTCAACGTACTGCGCCGCCGAGAGCCACTCGTCGTAAGTTGAGGCCAACCCGCGCTTTAGAATGACCGGGATTCCAAGCTCGCCGACGGCCCGCAGCAACTCGACGTTCTGCATGCCGCGCGAACCAATCTGAAAAGCGTCCGCCACCTCCGAGAGTTCTTCAACATGCTTGGTGGAAAGGGGCTCAATAACGACGGGTAAACCTGTTCGGCGCTTGGCTTCTCGAACTAGCTCGATTCCTTCGCTTCCCATCCCTTGAAAGCTGTGGGGCGAGGTTCGATGCTTGTAAACGAACGCGCGAAGAACGTCGGCTCCGGCGCCGGCGGTTTGTTCTGCGACTGTCAAGTAACCTGGCTCGACGGAGCAGGGACCGGCGATAATCACCGCTCGACCGCCCCCTATGGGAACGTTTCCTACTTTTACTTGCTTGACCACTTCCCACCTCCCTAAAAAGAAAAAAGGAGCAGCGATTGCTGCTCCTCGGCTCCGAACTTGGTCGTTTAGTGGGTAGGCGCCCTCAATCCGACTCCGCTCGGAGCCCGATCAAAGAAATACCAACTAAGGCGCGATTTCATGTGAGAAAGCAAGGTATCACGTCCCAACGGGTTAAGTCAAAGGATCCGACAATTCTGTTCACAACTCGGTGAGCGTCCCAATTCCCAGCAATGCATTTGACCTCACGCGATCCTAGGCGGTCTTCTGCTTCTTGCTCTCAGCTTTTTGCTTGGTGGCCTCTACGCTGGCCTTGAGCGCTTCCATCAGGTCAAGAACCTGCGTTGGCTCCTTTCTTGGAGCTATTGCAATCTCCTGCCCGTCGACCTTCGACTTGACGGCTTCTTCCAGGCGCTCTCTGTAGGCGTCGGTGAACATTGTTGGGTCAAAGGCCGCGCTCAAGTTTTCGATGAGGCTCTTGGCCATCGCCATTTCCTGGTCGCGGATTTCGGGATTCTTGGCGAGGTCCTCGAACTCGGGCTTTCTGATTTCGTCGGGCCAGTGCATTGTCTCGAGAATGAAAACGCCGTCGCGCACCCGCAGTGTCGCGAGGTGCTCTTTCTCCCTAAGGGTGATTTTGGCGATTCCTACACGGCCCGCCTCACTCATCGCCTTTTCGAGCAGCTTGTAGGCCTTGACTCCGGAAGGCTCGGGAGCCAGGTAGTAAGCCTTCTGGAAATAGACGGGGTCGATTTCATCCAGGGGGACGAAGGCGACAACGTCGATCGCCTTGATGCTGTCGGCGGGAAGCCGCTGCATCTCCTCCTCAGTAAAGACAACGTAGTTGCCCTTTTCGAACTCGTAGCCCTTGATGATCTCGTCGCTCGGCACTTCATCGCCACACTCGGAGCACACCTTCTTATAGCGGATCCTTGCGTTGTCCTTCTTGTGCAGTTGATTAAAGTGAAAGTCTCGTTCGTCGATGGCCGAGTACAGGCCCACCGGGATCGTGATCAGCCCGAAGGTAATTGCGCCGTTCCATATAGATTTCATTTCATCTAAGCCTTTCAGTTCGACCGTCATCTTAACGAGGGGCTCCGACAAAAAAGCCCCTATTTCCTTTGGGTCGCGAAAATTATTCCCTATCGGACCCTAAATTGTCACACCTCGCCGCTAGCATGTCCTTTAAATGGACGGACCGCGTGTGTGGGTTGAGGCTTGGAGCCCTGAATATGGCTCCTCCTTCGATTTAGATGAGGACCTCGCCGCCACCGATGAAGCGGTCGACGCAGGCGTGGAGATGCAGGATTGGGCGCCCGTAACCCCGCCGCCGTCCCCATGGCCCAACGCAGCCTTCATAGATGGTGTGACCCGGGTCGATGCCCGAGCCTTTTTGGCCCACCGTGGCGCAACTGTCCCTGGAATCTGCGGTTCCGTGGGCATCGGATCTGTCTTATCGGACGGCGGAGCGCTGTTTGGTCCCTGGGAGGTGCAGCGCGCGACTGTGTTCACGAGCGGTGCTATCTTCGAAGCCCCCTCTCTTAAGGGCGGAATCTCATATTCGGCTCGATCCGTTCCGGGGCCCCATCCCCAGGATGCGCGCAAGGGCCTGGAGGCGTTCCGTGCACAGATCGAAGCCGATCTCGCCCGACGGCTGGCCCTCGAGGGGTTTCTAGTCATTGCAGACGGGGCCCTAGGAGTCCGCGAGCCACTAGAAGTTGTCGGTTTCATCAAGAGTCACCATCGCTCATATCTATCCCCCGAACATGAGCCTGTCGTGGCTGCCCTGACCACTGGGCAGCGAACTCCTCTCTTTGCGTTTGGGCAGGTGAGGCCGCGTTATTCCTGGTATCTGAGCCTCGCCCCATGTGAGGGCCAGTACCCGTGGGCGGGAATCGCTCGGTGCGAAGTCAGCTCTGCCATTTCATTCGAGCGTGCTCGCGACCTGGCCGACATCCTTACGTTTCATCTTCCGCGATTTGCATCCAAGGAGTTCTGGGATTCCAGGGCCCCTCAGAATCTGGTTCCCATCGCATCGTTGGAGCGCCGACTCTGGCATCTTCTTGGCGACCGCGATCTGATCTTCCGCAGGATTCGATCAGCTTTTGCATCGGCAGGTTCCGATGTCTGAAGACCGCGTTGGCCGCGTGCTTGGCTTGGAACCGGCAACCTCCTCGGAGTTTCGCGTCATCCTCGACGACGACAACTACCTGCAACTCGACGACCTGGTCGAAGTGCGCACCCAGGTGCCGAAGGCAGGCGAGGTTCGCATATTCGGTTTGGTCACCGAGGTGGCAGCGCGGCACGAAGGGTCGCGCTTCGAATCCGACACAGAACTTATTGTCGATGGATCGATGCCGGCGCAGACGGCTCGCTCTGCAACCGTCCAAGTGATGAGAGTCGATCCGGAAATTTGGATTGCCCCCGACCCAGCCGAGGCCGTGTTCCGCGTTTCCGGAGAGGCCCGCGACAAGGCCCTCTACGCCGACGAGATGGAGCGCCGTCTTCCGGTGGGATACGCCCGCGACGGCCTGCCGATTTGGGTGGACCTCGATTTCTTCGATGGACGCAAGGGCGGCCACATCTCCATTTCCGGAGTCTCGGGTGTTGCCACCAAGACGTCGTTCGCCCTGATGTTCTTGCGATCGCTGACCTCCCATCCGGAAGTCTTGGGACACGCTGCAGCGAACATGCGCGTACTGGTTTTCAATGTCAAACAAGAGGATCTCCTCTGGCTCGACCGCCCCAACAAACACTTCACCGACGAAGCCCGCGAAAAATGGGTTGGCCTGGGCATGCCGGCAGAGCCCTTCCCGTCGGTCTCCTTCTGGGCACCGTCGCGGCGGGGAGAACACTTGATCCCGGACACCGATTCGAGGGCTAAGGGGGTGTCGGCCTTCTCGTGGACGCCGAAGGAGTTTGTGGAGCGAGGGTTGCTGCGATTCTTGTTCTCCGAATCTGGCGACTTTCGTAACCAACTGACCTTCGTCGAGGAAAGAGTTCGAGCGCAACTGACACGGAACATGGAGGACGCGGACACGCCCGATGAACTCAAGATCGAAGGGAAAATCATTTCCAGCTTGGGTGATTTGGTCGACCTCATCGCATCGCATCTGGATCCCGAAGACGGCGAGCCGGACACTGCATGGACGGGGCGGGTGGCCGGCGGAACCGCGGCGGCCTTTATGCGGCGGCTATATGCGGCCCAGTCGCGGGTGGGGAGGTTGATATCCACCGGCGGTAAGAGAATCGATCGTTCACTCGAGGCCGTAACCGTTGTCGATCTGCATAAGTTGCACGACTTCGCGCAAAGATTTGTCGTGGGCGCGGTACTCGATGAAGTGTTCGCCGAAAAGGAGGCGACGGGTCAGCGGCTTCCGCTGCAGGTCATTCTTCTCGATGAGCTGAACAAGTACGCACCTCGCGAGGGGACGTCTGCCATCAAGGACACTCTCATCGACATTGCGCAGCGAGGGCGGTCGCTCGGGGTCATATTGATCGGCGCGCAGCAAACGGCGTCGCGCGTTGCCCCCGAGGTTGTCGAGAACGCCTCCATCCGAGTCGCGGGACGTCTTGACGCCGCTGAAGCCGAGAGGGCCGAGTACGGCTGGATGCTCCCTTCTACGCGGGCACGTGCCCGATTGTTCAAGCCCGGAACCATGGTGCTCTTTCAACCCGGCATCCCAGCGCCGCTTGTGTTTACTTTTCCTTACCCGCCGTGGGCGACGCGCCCCGAAGAGGCAAATGAAAAAGACCCCTTCGAAGGGCTGTAGGACGCGTCGCCGCCGTCACAGTCGCGACCGTTGTCCCCTAACCGTTAATAATCGCGGGTTTCGGGACAACGTTGCCGAATAAATGAGATTTCTTCACACTGCCGATTGGCACGCGGGCAAGAAACTCGGGCGGATCGACCGCACGGTGGAGTTCGAGGCCGTGTTCGACGAGATTGTGCAGATTGCGCGCGATCAAAAGGTGGATGCGGTTCTGGTTTCCGGGGATCTCTTCGACCGTGCCATTCCGCCCCTCGATGCGATCTCGCTCGTCCTCGACACGCTGATCCGGCTCGCCGATGCGGCCGGAAACGTGGTGGTCATCTGTGGCAATCACGATTCCGCTGAGCTGCTGCGGATCTTGGGCAGACTGCTCGAGGGTCGCAACGTCCACGTGGGCGCCAGCATCAAGCGAGCGGAAGAGGGAGGCGTCTTGACCATCGCATCGCGAGACGGTTCCGAGTCTGCATCGATCGGCCTTCTGCCTTTCCTTCAGGAATCGGCGGTGGTTGATTTCATGCAGGAGCGAGGCGAGTGGTTCGGAGATTACTCCGACCGCATTCGGGCCCTAAGTCACTCTCTCGCCAATGCGTTCCAGCCCGGAGGGATTGGAATCCTCATGGCCCACTACTTCGTCGATGGGGCCGAGTTAGGTGGCGGGGAGCGCAAGATTCACCTGGGGGAGCAATACGCGGCCACGGCACAGGCCATTCCTCCAGGCCCTGCCTACGTTGCCCTCGGCCACATCCACCGTCCCCAACTGGTCCCCGGTGCGGCGGTGACGGCTCGTTACTCGGGCAGCGTGCTGCAGCTAGATTTTTCTGAGCGAACGCATCTCAAAGAGGTTGTGATAGTCGATGCCAAACGGGGCGTGCCGGCGAAAGTCAAATCGATGCAACTTCGCTCGGGCCGGAGACTCATTCGTGTCGAAGACGATATCGATTCGCTGCGGTTGCGAGCCGAGGCTGATGAATTCGGCGACGCCTTCATGGATGTGCGTATCAAGACTTCGGGCCCGGTATTTGGTCTCTCCGAAGAGGTCCGCAAATTTTTACCGAATGCAGTCCTTGTTCAACCGGTTTACGAAAAGCTCGTCGACAGGGGACTGGTCGAGCGTCGGGCCGATGCTCCGATGGCCGATGTATACGCCGAGTACCACGAAATCGCGCACGGTGTCGTGGCTCCGGCGGATCTGTTGGATGCGATGCGAAGCATCGAAGAAGAGGTTCTCAGTGCGACCACTTGAGCTGACTATCGAGGGGTTCAAGTCTTATCGAGATTCCGTGACCTTTAACTTTGAGTCTCGTGACCTTTTTGGAATCGTCGGCCCAACGGGCTCGGGCAAATCATCGATCCTCGATGCACTCATCTTTGCTCTTTACGGCAAGACTCCAAAGGTCGAGCGCGACACCGCCAAACTCATCCATTCTAATTGCGATCAGGCGCGGGTCCACCTGATATTCGAGGTGGATGACGCGATGTGGGAGGTCACGCGCATCATCCGAACTAAGGGCCAGGGGCAGGTGGTGCTAAAGGCCGCAACCGGGGGAGACCCAGTTTCGGGAAGTAGGAACGTCACCGACAAGGTAACGCAAGTGCTCGGGCTCGACTTCGACGCCTTCTGCTCTTCCGTGTCGTTGCCTCAAGGGCAGTTTGACCAGTTTTTGCGCGCGACACCTGGCGACCGCTCGAAGATATTGAAGGGCGTGTTTCGACTGGAGCGAGTGGACGAACTCCGACACGCCGCCAGAGGACGAAGCGAACTCATCGAGGGGCAGATGAGAGTTCTGCGAAGTCAGAGCGTCGGCCTTGTCGACGACCCTTTGGCGGCTCTCACCGAGGCCACCGAGCAACTCGGTCGCGCGCGAATCAGCGCGGACGAAGTTCGCCGGGCGGTCCCAGAGGTCACGGGGGCCGAGCAGGAACTTGCGGTCATTGCTTCAGGCATCGAGAGGGCCGAACGCGAGAGGTCGGCCGCCACCAAGGCGCTGGAAAGTCTCCCGCCCGCAGCGGACTTGGAGGAGATTGAGGCAAGTGAGGATGCCAGTACGGCGTCGTTGGGAAAGGCGCAAGTGTTTTTGGTCGAAGTGTCGAAAGCCCTTGAACGCGCAGAACAGCGTGCGGGAGAGGTTGAGGAGACCACTGGAGGCCTGCCATGGATTGCGTCGGTCGAGTCTGGGCTCAAGGAGACCGGCCGCTTGCAGGTGAGGATGGAGGCCGAAAACAAAGAGATGCTTGCCTTGCAGGCCGAGATCGATGCCACCCAAAAGGGTGTCGTCAGCGCCGAAGGCGCCCACGTCGCGGCCAAGTTGGCTCTCGATGCCGAGGCGACAGCCTTTGACCAATTGAGAGGCGACCACGCCGCCCACGAGCTTCGCGTGAAATTAAAGCCCGGCGCCAAGTGCCCAGTGTGCGAACAAGCGGTGGCGAAGGTCCCGGCTGGGCCCAAGGTCCCGGCCCTCGCAATCGCGCAGAAGAATCTGGACAAGTCACGCGCAGATGAAACCAAATTGCAGGCAACATTGGAGCAAGCAAGACAGGGTCAGGCGCTGGCCCTGGACCGTTTTACGAGCGCGACGGCGCGCCTTGATCTGGTAGGCAAAGAACTGGCGACAAGTCTCGCCGAATTGACGAGCCTCGTCGGTACGAAAGAGGCCGCCATCGAGCTCGCAGCGAGGCGCAGGTTGATTGACGAAGTTCATGCCGAACTAAAGGCTGCCCGGACGGCCAGAGCTGCCGCCGAGTCTGCTGAGCGAAAGTCCAAGGCCGATTGGGACGCGCTCTCGGCTCGGCGTTCTCAGGTAACGCTGCAGCTGAGTCATGTTTGCGGCGCGCTCGGAGTTGACGCTGCAGTGATTTCAGATGATGGGCTCGCGGGGGCCGCGAAACGTGCGTCCGAAGCTGCTACCGCCATCATCCAGCAGTGCACCCAACAGATCGAAACGCTCACGGCTAATTTCGAACGGGCCTCCGGGCTCGTATCACAATTCCTCGAACGGTACAAAGCGACAAAGTCCGAACTTGGCGTCGACGTTCTGACACGATTCGTCAGTCAGGTGGCCGGGTTGGAGCGCAGTGTCAGCGAAATCGAAAAGTCGATCGCCAAACGCAAAGAGTCGGAAGAGGCGATCGCGAAGCTGACCGCCGAGCAGTCGCTCTTCCGCAGACTATTCGAGGACCTCGCCGACGCAAAGTTTCCCGCGTACCTGCTCGAAGGCCGCAGGCTTCTTCTTTCCAAGCTGGCCTCCGAGAAACTTCTGGAGTTGACCGGTCACTACGTCTTTGACGACGAAGGTGATTTCGCGGTGATCGATCAAAGGACCGGTATGACGCGAACGTCCGACACACTGTCTGGTGGCGAGACGTTTCTTGCCTCGCTGGCGCTGGCACTTGGACTTGCCGAGGCCGTCGCGATGGAGGGCGGACGTCTGGGGTGTTTCTTTTTGGACGAAGGGTTTGGTTCGCTTGACCTCGAAATGCTCGACCAGGCCCTCGAGGGTATCGAAGCGATCGCAACTCCGGGCCGTTTGATCGGCCTCATCTCGCACCACGGGGGAGTGCAGGCGCGGCTCGAAGACCTGATCGTGCTCGAGCGGGGTGCTGACGGCACCACCGAAGTCCTGCAGTACGAAGGGCCGCGGGGCTTCGGACCAACGATGATCTAAGGACGGCAAACTGCCAGTTGTTCCTAGAGGGGCTCGTCCAGGGCGACTAAATCGGCAAAGGTTTCTCGCCGCACCATGACTCGGGCCTCACCGCCCGCAACTCTGACGACTGCGGGGCGCGGCTGCTTGTTGTAGTTGGAGGCCATCGAGTAGCCATACGCGCCTGTCGCCGGAACTGCGAGGATATCGCCGCGCTGAATCGTCTTGGGCAATCCAACGTCCCTCAGCAGCACATCTCCAGATTCGCAGTGCATCCCAGCCACCGTCATGGCCTCGGTGGGCTCGTGCCGAGCCTTGTTCGCGAGAAAAGCCGCGTACCGGGCCTGATAAAGAGCCGGACGGATGTTGTCGCTCATGCCACCATCGACCGAGATGTAGGTTCTGACACCGGGGATCTCCTTGATAGCGCCGATGGTGTAGAGCGTCACCATGGCGTTGCCAATAAGAAAGCGACCCGGCTCAAACGCGAGTGCCGGCATGGTGAGTCCAAGTCGGGCGGCCTGCTGTATCGCTGTCTGTTTAACGAGATCGGCAAACAGGTCGAGTCGAAGAGGGTAGTCGCCAGCGACGTAGGGAATGCCGACACCTCCTCCTAAATTGACCTGTGGCAACTCGACTCCCAGGTCCGCTTTGATCTGCGCGAGGAATTCAAAGATGATTTCGATGGTCTTGCCGAACGGGTCGTAACTGAAAATGTTCGAACCGATATGCGAGTGAACGCCCATGAGTTCTAGTGACTCTTCGGCGAGGGCACGCTCAATGCCCTGCGCGGCCGCTCCCCCCTCGATGGAGAGTCCGAACTTGGAGTCCTCTTGTCCGGTCTGGATGTAGTGGTGGGTGTGAGCCTCCACCCCGGGGGTGACTCTTAGAAGAACCTTCTGGCGGACTCCAAACTCCTTTGCCGCCGCGGCAACTCGGTTGATCTCATCCAGGTTGTCGAGAGCGATACCACCGATTCCCACTTCCACAGCTCGCAGAACGTCGTCGTCTTGTTTGTTGTTGCCGTGAAGCATCAGGCGATTCGGAGGAAAGCCCGCAGCGAGGGCTGTGTGTAGTTCTCCTCCCGAGGCGACATCGATGCCAAGCCCCTCCTGATCGGCGATATGGCAAATTCCGACACTCAAGAAAGCCTTGCCCGCGTAGTAAATCTCGGACTCAGGAAACGCTGCCTTGAACTCGCGCGCTCGCGTCCGAAACGTCTCTTCGCAGAAAACGAACAGCGGAGTGCCAAACTCCACCGCCAACTTCGTCGTGTCGCAGCCGCCTATGACCAGGTGGCCTTTGTCGTTGACGGTGGCCGTGACCGGCAACACATCCTTCAATGTATGGGGCACGTTACATTCGATCCGGCGCGGTTATACCCAATATTCCGAGACAGTTCGCGAGAACCTGGCGTGTGCAGTCGACCAGTTGCAGCCGCGCCGCCGTTAGTGGGAGGTCTTCGGTGATCACCCGGCAATCGCGGTAAAACGCGCTGAAAAGCGAAGCCAATGTGTGAGAGAAATTTGTGAGCCGGTAAGGTGCCCGCAGAGTGGCAGACTCTTCAACAAGGCTTGGATACTCGGACAGTTTTCTCAACAGGGCCTGCTCGGAGTCATGGATGAGCATCGAGATTTCCGTTTCCGACGGGGGAGTCATGGTGAGCGATTGATCCGTCGCGTACCTTAAGATCGAGCAGGTTCGGGCGTGAGCGTATTGAACGTAATACACGGGATTGTCCTGTGACTGCTGCTTCACGACCTCGAAGTCGAAGTCGATCGTTGAGTCGATGTTTCTATTGAGGAACGTGAAGCGAGCGGCATCGGCGCCGACCTCGTCGATGAGATCGTCCATGGTGATGATGTTCCCGCGCCGGCGCGCCATGCGGACGGCCTCTCCGTCTTCAATGAAATTGACCAATTGGTACATCAGGATCTCGATCCTGTCCTCAAGACCGAGAACGCGCGCAGCGGCAATCGTCGTTGCGACATTGCCGTGGTGATCGGCGCCCCAGACGTAGATTGCCTTGTCGAAGCCCCGCGCGACCTTGTCGATCAGATACGCAATATCCGCAGCGAGGTAAGTCGACTCACCATTCGATCGGATCAGCACCTGGTCGCGCGGCGCTCCGGCTTCGGACCCCTTGAACCAAAAGGCGCCGTCCAATTCGTAGGTGAAGCCGAGTTGCGTTAGCCGGTCGATGCCCGCTTGTATTTGACCTGAATCGTGCAAGGATTGTTCTCTAAACCAATTGTCAAAAGTGACTCCGAATTTTTCGAGAGTTTGGCGTTGACTCTCGATGATGTGTTCAATCGAAAACTTGCGTATTTCCTCTAAGTTGTCGATGTACCCCATACCCTCTCGTTCGGCAAGCTCCTTGCCGAGATCGATCAAATATTCACCCTGATACCCATCCTCGGGCACTGGTGCCTCATGACCGAGGGCCTGCAAGTAGCGCGCGTTCACCGAACGCGCCAGCCGGTCCACCTGGTTGCCGACATCGTTCAGATAGTTCTCTCGACTGACGTTATGACCTGTCGACTCCAGTAGACGCGCGAGCGCATCGCCGTACGCAATGTTGCGTCCAGAGCCAACATGGAGAGGACCGGTCGGATTCGCGGAGCCGAATTCGACCTGAATGCGTGTTCCGCTGCCCGAAGTTGAGCGACCGTACTCTGCGCCTTTCGCAGCGATTTCAAGAATCGTTTCGTGTATCCATTTGTCGGACAGAAAGAAATTGATAAAGCCTGGTCCCGCGACTTCCGTTTTGGACACGAGGTCTGAAGGTGGAAGGTTGTCTACCAAAGTCTCAGCGAGTTGGCGTGGGGACGTTCCGGCTTCCTTCGCCAAAACTAGCGCCAGATTTGTAGAGAAATGACCGTGCTCAGGGCGCGCCGGTCGCTCCAATTCGATCTCGACTTGAAGATCTTGCGCGATGACTCCGTTCCTTTTTAGCGCGTCAATGGCGGCCTCGATCCAAAGCCTTAAGCGCACTTCCGACATCAGCGTCGGGGATTGTCGGGGCGCTTGTAAGTTCCGGCCAGGATCTGCTCGATGGCTGAGAGCAGGTCGGATGGGTCGAAAGGCTTCGTAAAGTATTCGGCCGCGCCCGCTTCGTAACCTTTGCGAATGTCTTCCTGCTGCGCCTTGGCAGACAGAAGGATTACAGGGGCTTTCGCTGTTTCAGGCTGACGCTTGAGTTCCTGTAGCGCCGTCCATCCGTCCATGCGAGGCATCATGATGTCCAGGATAATGAGGTCGGGCTTGGTCTCCGTGGCCCTTTCAACTGCTTCAGCGCCGTCCTCGGCGGTGACGACCTCATAGCCGTCAAGCTCGAGATTCACTTGAAGCAACTTGATGATTATGGGGTCGTCGTCAGCTATGAGTATTTTCTTGGCCATTAGCACTCCTTGGCCCCAAATAATGACATGCCTGTCCTCTAGGGGTGAGGGCGAGGGCTCACCTGGCCCTTACAATGGCCGCGAGCCCTCGTAGCTCAGGGGATAGAGCGTTCGCCTCCGGAGTGAAAGGTCGTAGGTTCGATTCCTACCGGGGGCACCGTGTGATGTCGCGGCGCATCGTGGACAGGTGTGTCAGCGCATCGTGGACGCTTTTCCTCTTTGAACCCCCAAGTATCTGCCTTTGGGAGGTCCAGGTGGAAGCCCCGTTCCCTGGTAGTCCTTGCTGGGATCGAGTATCAGGCTTCTGAGCAGTTCTCCCTCCTCAGTAAGTACCCGGATATCCAAACCATCGATCAGCATGATTACTCGTTTGCCGACATGATCCTTGCTGATTCCGATGTGATGCAGGCGTGATCGATGTCGAAGTGTCACGTTGCCGCTTTTGTTGACGCGATCCTCGCGGACACGAACACCAGCACCGATCTCGATAGGGCGACCCATTGGTCGAGCTTTGTCGCGTGCATCGAATGCGGCTTTGGGTGTGATGCGACCGCGCGCTCGATGGGGACGGACTTCGTTGTAGTAAGCCACGAAGCGGTCCATCTGTTCCTGTAGCTCGGGGATCGACGCTGCCTTAGGGTGTTTCGAAAGGAATCCCTTCATCGTTTGATGAAACCGCTCCACCTTGCCGCAGGTCTGCGGATGATAAGGACGTGAGTGCTTGAAAGCGATACCCCTCGCCATCAGTTCTTCCTGAACGATGTTGGGACCTCCTCGATGCCACGTGGTGTAGATGCACCCGTTATCTGTCAACAATGCTGCGGGGAATCCCCATTTCGTTCCCGCCGCTTTGAAGACCTGAAGGACATCTATAGCGGTCGTAGTCGCAAATACCTGACTCGCCACCACGAGGCGGGAGTGATCGTCGAGGAAGTTCAAGATCTCGACATCGGTGCCATCTTCGAGCTTCCAAATCGTCACATCCGACTGCCAGCATTCGTTCGGCAACTGCGCCTCGAAACGGATCCAGGACGAACGTGGCCTCTTGTGCGGCTGAGGAGTTACGAAACCTCTGCGTCGAAGGACCCGCCAGATCGTGGTCACTGATGGCCCGTCGTCGTGGAGCTTCGACAAATGGTAGTGGATCGTCTGCGCGCCAGCGTCGTACCCCGCGTCAACGAGTTGCTTTCGAAGCGAGATGATCTCGTCCTCGAATTCAGACGATGTGCGATGCGGAATGTTATGCGCGACCTTGGGCCGGGGGGTTAATGCTTCATACCCGCCGGCCTTGAACCGCTGGACTAACTTGGCTACCCAGCTCTTCGAAACCCCATGTGCCCGTGCTACCTCACGACAGCTTCGACCCTCGACCACAACTGCATCGACCACATAACGGCACGTCGGGGCGGCGCGACGCTGACGCTGATCAGGTCGGTGGCGATCGTTTGGGGATCAGGGCGCGCAGGGGGAGGCCGATGAGAAGTCCCACTGCACCTCCGCTCCAGTTGTCTACGAGGTCAACGGCATCGCATGACCGGCTTACGACTGATGTCGTCTGGGCCAGTTCGATGAGTACCGGGATCGTGAACGCCATCACCACGGCGACCCAACCGAGCCGCCTGGGCAACGCCACTAGTGCGAGCAAGCCGACCGGCACGAACAGCAGGAGGTTGAGGAGTCGGGCGTCGTCGGTGAACGCAGCGAGGATCGGGGTGTCCAATGTGAGGCGACACCCGTCCTGTACCGCCAAGCTGCTCGATGGGCTGAGGGCGACTGTGCCGATCAAAGTGAGGGCCCAGAGAAGCCCGCCACCTGTCAGCGCACGCAGTGCGGGAAGACGGGAGCGGAGCCACCACCACAGCGCGAGTCCCGCAACGAGCCCACCAGGCGCACCTATCGCAACGGCACCGGGGACCCGGTACCCGAGCACATGCAGGTCCACCTTCGATCACTCTCCGTCGCAGTCACTGTGTTGGCTGCTCGTCAGCCGCGTCCACCGAGTCCACCGACGGTGAGACTTATGGACAGTAGAGGAGACTTGGCGTGCTACGGACTCTAGCCTACCCGAATCGGCGCGCCTATTGCCGGTTCTTTGGCGGGTCCGTCGGAGGTGTGCTTAGGAATGGACGAGGTTGGTGAGATGTTTGTGATGGGGGGTGAAGAAGCGGTTCGAACGAGATAGGGCCGAGCGCGAAAGTGCCCGAGGAACTTCCACGGCAAGCCGCTTCCGCCCCTCGGGCAATACGAATTATCGACAGACGCCGACGGAAGTAAAGCGAAGTCGCGAATAAATCTTTGGCGACTGAAAGGCAACGGCCAACATGATCGATGAAGTCCCCTCCGATCGCACGGCAAAATTGCAAGTAGCGTTCCATCTGCTCAGTTGGGGTCTTGCTCGCCCCACTTGGATGTCAGTGGGGATGATTACGATGTTTCTCACGTAGCAAGCGACTGAATTTCAAATCCTTCCCGGTCCGACTAGTGGATCTGGACCAGAGACGAGGTCCGCATGACAGACACTTACAAGAAGTTCCCTTACAGGGTCGAGTTCCCCGACTCTTCGGAGTCGGCCCGTAACTCGCAGACACTCGAAGACTCGCTATGGTGGGCCCGATTGAGGATCAATGGGGTCTGGAGAGAAACGTCAGAGTGGGGAGAAGAAGGAGAACCGACCACCGACGCGGAGACCGCAGTCATCACGAATCGCAATACCGGCTACCGATGGATCTTGCGCCGCAAGAACCCACAGGTTGAGTTCCAGACTTCCGAGATGCTCGGAGAAGCGGTGGCGAATGAGGGCCTCGATGTTCACCTAACCGTGGAGGAGGCTGAAGCATTGGCGCGCGCCGCCAAATCTGGACAGATCAAAGATCCTCGAACGAAAGCTCTGACTGATCAGGCACTCGATCAAATCGGGCTTCTCTGCAGGCAGGTACGCGAGCGCGTCCGCCTGGGCGACTTGTTCATCGACGTGTGGACCCGTGGCATCCCTCGCGTGCGCCCCAACGATCCGAAGCCCGAGGAAGACCCACCCACTGCGGAGGCTCCTGAATTGCAGCGACCGAAATATCGACCGCTAGGCGATCCGGACAACCTCTCGCTGAAGGAGGCCGGAGAGATCCTAGGAAAGGCGCGCAACACGGTCTATCTCTGGTATCGGCAAGGCAAGTTCCCGCCGGCAGTGGACGTAGCCCCCTTTCTGAAATCGACGAAGCCAGTGATTGTCGTGCCCCAATATCGCCTAGAGGCATGGCAGGCTGGCGACCGGATGCCAGAGATTTTTCAAGAAGTATTCGACTCCCACGGGCTCCACGAACCCCCCTGGCGGTGCTGGTCAGTAAAGAAGGGCGTTTCTGCTAAAGACGTCTCTTTCTGGCTGGAAAGGCGCGACCTGAAGACCGGAATCAGCAAGGAGGGAAAGCGAATCTTCGGAATGGACCTCGAGGCGGACAAGCCTTATGAACTCTTTTAAGCTAGGCGCGGATGGGCGCGAGGTGTGACGTTGGTGTGATGTTGGCGTGACGCGCAGCCTTCCTCGTGCGCAGCCTTCCTCGTGGAGCCGCAGGCGTAGTCCCCCGATACCGTGGGAGTCTTGAAGGGGAGAAACGCATGAATCCGATGAGTTGGCCCCCCCTAGATCCAGATTCTCAACTCTTAAAGTATCCGTTTCGACGGCCCTTGCTGTGCGGTTTCATCAGTCCAAACGGCTCGCCTTCAAGCGTCTGCGATTTGTTCGTATTGTGACAAGTTGGGTGCACAAATGTGATGTCGCGGCAACATAGGTGATAAGTGTGAAGTCCCGGAGCCATTCTGCGGCACGGGAGGTGGGACTCCACAAACTCGCAGGAGTCGAACAAATCACTTTCGTCAAGACCTGCGCACTTGGGCAGGTCATCACGCTAGCATTGGAGCGTAAAGATCAGGATCCAGGCCTGGGGTCTAGCCCGGCGACCGTGACCGACACCAGCCTGTGGACGGCAGCCTTGGACCGTAGGCCGCCCGATGCCGAGAGCGCATGCAGGCAGTAGTTCGCAAGCTCCTCAGTCGAGACGTCAGTTCTAACGGCGCCTACTTCCGCGGCCCGCGACAGCAAATCGCGAACCAAGGCGTGGAGTTCGTGCTGGGCACTAACAAGGTGTCGGTCGCGGTGCAGGAAGGCCCCCAGCTCTGTGTCTCTGTGTCCGTGAGATTCGTGGGAGATGAGGGCATATGCCTCCAAGACTGCCTCTAGCCTTAGGGCCGGATCCTCAATTCCATCCCTGACCTCGGTCAGGTATAGAAGGTGTCGGTTTATCTGTTCCTCGTGCCACGCGAGCAGGATCTCCTCAACGCCGGGGAAGTATTTGTAGAGGGTCGCCCTGCCTATTCCCGTATTCTCGGCGATCTGCGACATAGTCACTGAGGTCAACCCGTGTTGCGCCACCAACGCCGCGGTGGTGTGCAGGATCGCATCGCGCACCTCGCGTCTGTGGGCCTCGATGGTTTTGTTCCAGATCGTCGGCACGTTCTAATTATACGCAGCGACGGCCTAGCGTCGCTCTGATTTGACAGAGACACTCTGTATTGTAAAGTTTCGGGCAACGCGACTTAAGACACGGGAGGATCCGCTCTTGACTGACCAATCCAACATCGCCGAGACGAATACCGAGGACGATACCGGCGGAACGTCGGGGGGCGGATCGAAGCCCGGCATGCCGCGCTGGGTGAAGGTATTCGGGCTCATCGCAATCGTCCTGATCGTGATTATTGTCATCGGGCTCCTTACCGGCCAACTTGGCCCCGGGGGTCGCCACGGCCCTGGTCGCCACATGGGTGGCGCTGGTGGTCCAACATCACCCTCCGTCGGTAAGCAAGAGCCCAACGCTGTTGGGGGGCCCGCTAAGACGGAAGCGGCCGCCCGCACGGTCGAGGTCAGTTCCCTCGACACAATGACGTTCGAGCCGAGCAGGATGAAGGTGTCGGCGGGAGAGACGGTCGCGTTCGTGGTGACCAACTCCGGCCAGACCGTGCACGAATTCACGCTCGGAGACGCCGCGATGCAGCGAGAACACGCCGAGGCGATGGCCCATATCCCCTCGGGAGCGGCCCATGGCTTTCCAAACAGCATCACGCTGCAGCCCGGGGAGACAAAGCAGCTCACATGGCGGTTTGGTGAGACCGGGACGCTCGAGTACGCCTGCCACATTCAAGGTCACTATGAGGCAGGAATGCGCGGCCAGATCACGATTACCTGATGCAGGTTTCCCACCGAGTTACACCGCCATGACCATGTCGCCAAGCCTCCGCAGGTTCGCACTCGCCGCGCATCTAACTGTCTCGGTGGGCTGGATTGGCGCGGTCGCCGCCTATATTTCACTCGACGTTGCCGCTGCAATCAGCGACGACGCTCAGACGTTACGTGCGGTCTACCTCGGGATGGAATTGATCGCCCGCAACGTCATCGTCCCCTTTGCCTTGGCGTCGCTGATCACCGGAATCCTCATGTCACTGGGGACTAAGTGGGGCTTGTTCCGGCATTATTGGGTCCTAATCTCCCTCCTCATGACTATCATCGCCACCGTCGTCTTGCTCGTGGAAACGCAAACCATCCGCCACCTCGCAGGCATCTCAGCTGACCCGACAACGTCACTTGACGACCTGCGAGCGCTAGGGAGCACATTGGTCCACTCCGTTGGCGGCGCGGTGGTGTTGGTCGTGATCTTGGTGCTCAATCTGTACAAGCCGCAGGGCTTAACCAGGTACGGGTGGCGAAAGCAACGAGAGCAGCGCAGCGCGTTGCAGCGGAACAAGCAGGACGAGCAGCAGGTGCTGGGGTCGTAGAACGAGGGGGAGGCGAAACAAGCGCGTGGCTTTTTTGAAAGTCGCCCGTGCAGTTTGGGATCGATCCGATCTTTGAGCACAACCGCAAAGAAGAGCCTCGGCCTGCGCTGGCGAGATGGGTTGTCAGCAGTAATCATGTACATTTCCATGTATAATTGCAGATATGGCGAGCGAGGACTCTACCCTGAGCTGGTTCCTCCGACACTCGGGTGATGTCCTGCGCACGCTCGACAAAGGCGACGTCCGCCTCACCCGCCGTGACGGGCCGAATCTCGTCCTCACCACAGGTCCGCGGGCCGAGGCCATGCGCGACGGTCTGGCCACTCTGGCCAGGATCATTCTGGAAGCTGCATCGGACCTTGCAGCGGCGCCTAGCCTGAGCCGGTGGGTGTCTCGGGCCGTGCCCGGAGCGTCCTATCTCACTTCGGCTGAGCGTGTGCGGCTGCTAACCGACGTCGCTGAGAGCGCCGCCGCTGCAGCCGGGCTCGGTACCTCGGTGCCCCTAGCGTTTGCCCTCGAACGCTGGCGCCGGACGGCTCGCAGCCGCGCTGTCTCGCCTCCCCAGTCGGCGCACTTGAGCCGTCCTGTCGCCATCCCCGACGACGTGGACGACCCGTCGATCGAAAAAGCATCGGGTGTCATCGAGCTGCCGCTCCATGTGCGATGGAGTCACCCTGCGCGCTCTTACGACCTTGGCAACCCTCGCCAACGGCGGCTGGTGTACGAGCAGGTGCTTAGCGAGGGGCTGGAGGACGATGTCCGGAGGTTCATCGACGTGGACATCCTCGTCGCGGACTGGCATGAACTTGTCCTACCTCCCCGCGTGCGGCGCGCCTGGGCCGAATGGATGCACCGGCGACGCGCCCTCGACCTCGCGTGCTGACCGAGCTGCAGCGGCGCGTGGCCCGCATCGTCCTGGAGCGGAGCTCCGATCCGGATCTCGCACTCGCCGGCGGTGCCGCTCTCATATCCATGGGATTGGTTGATCGCGGGACCACCGATCTCGACTTCTTCACGACCTCCGCCGGTATAGAGGGCTTGCTTGATTCGATCGAAGTTTTGCTCGTCAGTGAGGATCTTACTGTCGAGCGTCAGCAGGTGACGCCCACGTTCGTCCGGCTCGTTGTCTCGGGTGATGGAGAGCGATGCCAGGTCGATCTGGCGCAGGACTCGCGTTTGATGTTCGTCGCACCCGGACCCCTTGGCCCGACGGTCGCTCCCGAGGAGCTTGCGGCGGACAAGGTGCTCGCACTCTTCTCGCGTGCCGTCGGACGGGATTTCGTCGATGTCTTCTCGCTCGCCCAGCGATTCGGCAAAGATCGTTTGCTCGAGCTCGCGAAGCAGAAGGATCCCGGCTTCGAAGAGGGAGTGTTCGCCCAGATGCTGGAAACCATCAGACGTCTCGATCGCGAGGAGTTCGCAGTGGACGAGGCCGTTCTCGCCGATCTTCAGGCGTTCTTTGCTCTTTGGCGCGATGAGCTTGTCTGCCCTGCCTAAGGGCATTGCTCCTGGGCAAAACATTGGTACGCTGACCAGGTGAGAGAGTTGTCGCTTTTCGATGCACGGGTACCCATCGCTTGCACTATCGAATCCCATCAGAAGGCGGGCCGACAGCACCTGTTGGAGCAGATGCGAGACGTACAGACAGGCGTCGAGCGAACTGAGGATGGAGTACTACTTTCCTTTCCGCCGGACTCGGGCAATATCTTTGAGGAGTTCTCCCTAGCGGAGAAGCAATGCTGCGCCTTTTTCGGCTCTCACCTCGGCGTCGGAGAATTGACTTGGGAGGCTCCTCCTGGAGCCTCTGCGATCATGGATGCGGTCTACGCGTTCCTCTCGGACCGCACTACGTCGTTAGATGATCTTCAGGCTCTCGTTCTTTAAAGGCATTGGCTGAAGCCTTCCGCAATCACGGATTCACATTCTCAGAGATCTACCGATCGATGCTGACCTTCAAGTCGCCGACCGCTCATAACCGCTGGGCGGCCGACATAGCGGCCAGTACCTCTTCTCGCGACGGGAGCTTTGGCCCTCCGTTAGTCTCCGGCTCACCGTCCCCACCCATATCTTTCGGCATTTCCATGATGCGAGCAACGACTGCGTCGTCTTTTCTCCACGACCCCGGCGGGTCTAGCAACATAGAGCACCGGAACATCGCCCGGTACACGACTCCTTCTCGCATGGACGCGATGAGCGCCTGCGTCTGAGTAAATGGTTCATCGTCCACCAAAGGAGCGGGAGGGGTCTCTCCGCGCATCCCCGCTTGCCACGCGACGGTCCGGGCGCGGTCCAGCTGAATCGCGTTCTCGAAACTCGGAATGAGCATCCGCTGGACCTCTTCATCAACAGCCAGAGCCTGCCCTTTGGGGTCGTCAGGCATGCCCAAAACTATCTTTGCCACCGCGAAGGAGTGCCCCACGGCGTGGGAGACGCCTCGTCCGAATTGTGGGTTCGTGATCGACGCCGCGTCACCGATTAGGTGTATCCCCGTGGCCACTGGCTCGCCATCAACGACCAGACGCCGAACGTAGTTGTCCAAGTTTCCGATCGCGCCGACGTCTGTTATCGGCACGGAAAGTTCCGGGTCCACCCACGGGGCCACTGCCGGCGCCATCTGCGCAACCGCCTGGAACACTGCCGCATGCCTCACGTCCTTCATGGGCCGGTCTTGAGGAAGCGATCCCACTACGACTTGGGCGATTCCGTTGTCTCCCGGAAACATGAGGGAGTCGAACCAAGGAAACCCCGTTCCAGTGACGAATCCGCTGTTCAGTGGCGGGAGATCTATCTTGCTGCGTAGACGATAGTGCCGCGTATAGTAAAGCTGGTGAGTCGACTCCGCTACGAGTGTCGCGGGTCGTGCACTCATCGCCGCCACCCACGAATCCACGCCCGTCTTGCGCCCGGACGCGTCGATGACGATGTCGGCGTCAATTCTTTCTCCAGAAGCGGTCAGCACACCGGTCACGTGCAGCGCGCCGTCGTGACTCTTTGCCTCGAGACCAGTTACTAGAGCGCCGGGGCGAACATCTACCCGCGGCTCCGCCAGCACGGCTTGCCTCATCAGGGTCTCAACCAGCATCCTGCGAGAGTTGATTACGACGAACTCGTTGTCAATCTCATCCGGTTTTTCGCGGCGCAGTGACAGCGGGATAAGCTCGTCGGGACCCCGCACAATTACTCCCGCGTGCTCGATATCTTCTAGAACATCGGGCGCTAAATCGCGCATAGTCTTGACGAATAAGCTCAAGAAAGCGTGAGCTTGGCGGCCGTGAGGCGTCCCGGGTCGGAGCCACAACGCTTCATTCGACACATCGCTCGGAAGCTCGGTGTCGTCTGCTTCGAGCACAATGACGTCGACTCCCCTTCGCGAGAACGCCAAAGCTGCCGCCGATCCGGCGATGCTTCCTCCGATGATGACCACTTTCATGTGCGGCCATTTTATTGCCAACCGGTTACTCTGCGTAAGTGAACCCCCAATTGCGAACCCGCGATGACATACGCAACGTCGCGATCATTGCCCATGTCGACCACGGCAAGACAACTCTCGTCGACGCCATGCTTCGCCAGTCTGGTGTCTACCGTGAGAATCAAGAGGTCGTGGATCGCGTCATGGACTCCATGGATCAAGAGCGTGAACGCGGCATCACCATCCTCGCCAAGCAAACAGCCGTTCACTACGGAGCACTCCAGATCAATATCTGCGATACACCTGGCCACGCCGACTTCGGCGGAGAAGTAGAGCGCACATTGCAGATGGTCGACTCGGCCCTACTGCTTGTCGACGCATCCGAAGGGCCTCTTCCGCAGACCCGCTATGTTCTCAGCAAGGCTCTCGCTCGCGGATTGCCTGTCATCCCCGTCATCAACAAGATCGACCGGCCAGATGCTCGCATCGCAGAAGTACTGGACGAGATATACGGCTTGTTGATCGACCTCGATGCAGGTGAGAGTCAGATCGACCTACCCGTCGTCTACACCAACGCACGTCTTGGCACATCCACCATGGACCCCTCGATTCCGGGCACAGATCTGGGGCCCCTCTTCGAGATCATCTCAACCGTCACGCCGGCCCCGACGTACGATCCTGACGTTCCCTTCCAGTTTCTCGTGAGCAATCTCGCTGCCGACTCTTATGTCGGTCGCCTCGCGATCGGCCGCGTCTGGAATGGATCGGTCAAGACCGGCGAGACGGTCGCCGTCTGCCGGCGCGATGGCACGGTTACGACGGGCCGCATCACCAAGATGCTGGCCCACACTGGACTTGAGTACGACGAGATTGACTCCGCCGGGCCGGGCGACATCTGTTCGATCGCTGGCCTAGGGGACATCACGGTGGGCGAAACCGTGGCGGATCCCGCCGATCCGCGCGCCCTTCCGGTAATGGAGATCGACGAGCCAACCCTGCGCATGACTTTCGGCGTCAATACTTCACCGTTGTCCGGACGCGACGGTAAGTTCGTGACCAGCCGCCACCTACAAGACCGTCTGGACCGTGAACTTCTTGGCAACGTCTCGATTCGTATCTTCCCAACTGAATCTCCCGAGGTGACCGAAGTCCGGGGTCGCGGCGAACTGCAGCTCGCGATTCTCATCGAATCAATGCGGCGCGAGGGCTACGAAGTAGAGGTTTCCAAACCTGAGGTCATCCTTAAGACTGTCGACGGCCACATCCACGAGCCGATGGAGGATCTCGTGCTCGATCTGCCCGAGCAGTTTTTCGGAGTCGTAAGTCAGTCGTTGGCTCTGCGTAAGGGGCGTTTGACCAACATGATCAACCACGGAAGCGGGTGGGTGCGCGTTGAGTTTCGTATCCCTGCTCGCGGACTAATCGGTTTTCGGTCCGAGATGCTTACCGAAACGCGGGGCACTGCAATCATCCACAGCATCTTTGCCGGTTACGAACCTTGGGCGGGGGATGTGACCCACCGAGTTTCGGGCGTGCTAGTCGCCGACCGAATCGGAGCAAGCACGTCATACGCCCTTTACGATCTGCAGGAGCGCGGCGAACTATTCGTTGGGCCTGGTGAAGAGGTTTACGAAGGAATGATCATCGGCGAAAACGCCCGTACCGAGGATATGAACGTCAACCCAACCAAAGAGAAGAAAAAGACCAACATTCGCACTCACGCCGCCGACGAGGCCCTTCGACTCGTACCGCCGCACCTTATGTCGTTGGAACGCGCCCTGGAGTTCATAGAAACGGATGAACTTGTCGAAATCACTCCAGGCAAGATCCGGCTGCGAAAACGCGAATTGGATCAGCGAAAGCGGCTGCGTTCAGTAAACCGTTCCAAGCAGCAAACTTGACGGTCTAACGCGCCCTTAGTCGCCGAAGACGGTGCCTTGACAGGGACCCAAACGTCTTACGTCGTCGTCACCGCTCGTCCAATCACCCCCGCGGAAGCGCTGCCCGTCTAACGGCAACCGGTAGCAACCCGCCGTCGACGAACCGGGCGGAAGTCCTGAGGGATCCCACGAAATCATCATGGCATCCTTAAGGAAAGAGTAATTACCCGCCGCGAAATATGCGGCCGGTTTGTAGGGGTTGGGGCTTCCCTGTTGCGGTATCGCGTGAAGTCCCTTGTCGAGGTTCTCAACTGTTAGTCGGGGCCCCGCTGCCTGGATGCCGTAGAAGAGCATCGTCAACGAATCGTAGACGAAGGCGATCGCGCTGGCCTCGCCCTGTGAGATATTCGGGTCGGGGCACTCTTGGCACATTTCGTGGTAGGCGCGATACCAAGATTGATCTTTGATAGCGTCGCGCCTGTAATCGAAGGTGATGCCAAAGGCGTTCGCCCATTCCGCCTGATTTCCGAGGCGACCCTGGGAGTTGGTGTCGTAGGAGTTCGCTGCCGCCATGCCTGGGATTACCCACTCTGGAAAATAGCCGGACTGGGCGGCCAAAGTGGTAACGCTTACGTGGGCCTGTGACTCCATCAGCAGAACCACCGAGGTTATGTTTTTCTCTCGAAAGCGGGCAGATGCGAGATGCGCTCCGCTATTAACGTTTCCCGCGTTCGATTGATAGTCATCAAACTTGAAGTCGCACTGCGACTGGAGTGCGCTCTCGAGCCGATCGCGTTCAGCGTTGTCGGCGTGATACCAGAGGGCGAATTTACGGATCTTATCCCTGTCGGTCGGCGTCCCGGAGTAGCGGGCCTTGCGACCAACGAGCTTCTGACAGATGTAGGCGGCCCCGATGCGAGCCTGATCTTCGAGATCCGCTCTGAAGCTGATCAAGTGGGGAGCGTAGATCTGGTAGCTACTTCGCGGCCGCCCGAGAAATCCAACGGAAACCGACTTGCGTGTCGCGGCTTGCGTGCTCGCACTCTGTGCTTCGACCCACGCAAAGGGGCTGAACCGCTGGTCGAGTGCCGCCTCCGAAGCGCCGTGGCTGGACCACAGATGGACTCTGCGACCGTAGGTCTGATATCGCTCGTTGAAATAGCGCATGTACGCCTTGCAGTAGGTGTCGCGCAAGGTGTCGTTGGAGACCATCGGTTCGGCGCAGTCGACGGTGGGAGAGGTCGTGGTGTCCCCTGTAAGGTAGGCCAGCCTTGCCACGACGGTAACCTCGTCCTTAGTTACACCCTTCCCCGTGGCGCCGCCGTTGTTCCCCTCGAAGAATGCGACGCACGGAGGAGAGAGAGGATCTTCGGTCTGGCGGGGCGGGTTGCCGACACAACGCTTCAGAGTTGCTTTGCCCTGTTTTGGCGCCCCCACTTGCTCGGGAGGCGGCGCTGTCGCACCTCCTTGGCCGCTTCCGAAACCGAGCCCTCCGGAAATTCCCTGACCAAACTCTGATACATCGCTGCGGCCCTCACCGGAGCCCGGCACAGGAGCGAATTCGGCGAGCGTCGAGGGACCCGATTGAGGAACGGTGAGCGCCGAAGGAAGAAGGATCGCGAGAGCTGCAGCAGCCCCTACCAGGATGAGGGCGGGATACCGGCGAAATGCGCTGGTGCGACCTTTCCTGGCGGCGTCTCCCATCCCGGTTGGAGTGTATATGTTGATGCGAAAAATCCGCGGGCTGATTCGGTTTCGGCCCGGTTAGAAGGGTCCTAATCTGTGGCGGGCTTGAGAAAGATGACGCAGAGAGGCGGGAGCGTGAAGGCAACCGAATATTGCTGGTCCTGCCACGGCTCATCTTGGGCGGTAACAGCTGCAAAGACACCAAGACCCGAACCGCCGTACTTTCGATAATCGCTGTTCAGCAGTTGACGGTAGTCGCCGGGAAGCGGAACCCCGACTCGATACCCGCGGTGTGGCTCCGGTGTGAAGTTTGCGACCACCACTAAGCAGTCATCGCTGTCCTGCCCGCGCCTGATGAAGGAAACGATGCTGTTCTGGGCATCGCTGAAGTCGATCCATTCAAACCCGCGTGAGGAAGAGTCGAGTTCGTGCAGCGCTGGCTCCGACACGTAGAGTCGATTGAGATCTCGCACGTAGGTTTGGAGCCGCCGGTGAAAGTCATCCTCCAGAAGTGTCCAATCCAGCTGGCGGTCGTGATGCCATTCTCTTTGCTGGCCAAATTCGTTGCCCATGAAAAGCAACTTCTTGCCCGGGTGGCCGAACATATAGCCAAACAGCGCACGCAAGTTGGCAAACTTGCGCCATGTGTCGCCCGGCATTTTGCGTATGAGGGCTCGTTTGCCGTGGACCACTTCATCGTGCGACAAGGGCAGCACGAAGTTTTCGCTGAAGGCGTACATGAGCGAGAACGTCAGGTTGTTCTGGTGGAAGCGACGGTAGACGGGATCTTTGGCGGCGTATTCGAGTGTGTCGTGCATCCATCCCATGTTCCACTTGTAGTCGAAACCGAGCCCGCCCTGGCGCACCGGCGCCGAAACCTTCGGCCAAGCGGTGGACTCCTCGGCGATGGTGATGGCGTCGGGAAAGTGGCGATGCACGACGTAGTTGAATTTCTTGAGGAACGCAACAGCCTCTAGATTCTCCCGGCCCCCAAACTCGTTGGGAATCCACTCTCCCTCTTTGCGGGAGTAATCGAGATAGAGCATTGAAGCAACGGCGTCCACTCGAAAGCCATCGATGTGGTACTGATCGAGCCAAAACAAGGCATTGGAATACAGGAATGAGCAGACCTCGGGGCGGCCGAAATTGAAGATGGACGTATCCCAGTCGGGATGGTGGCCTTTCTTAGGATCCTCGTGCTCATATAAGTGCGTGCCGTCGAAGAAACTGAGCCCGTGCGCGTCTTTGGGGAAATGGCCCGGCACCCAGTCCAGGATCACGCCGAGGCCAGCCTGGTGAGCGGTCTCTACGAAGTAACGAAAATCGTCGGGGGTGCCGAACCTGGAAGTCGGAGCGTAGTAACCCACCACTTGGTACCCCCAGGATCCGTCGAATGGATGCTCAAGGATGGGGAGAACTTGTATGTGCGTGTAGCCCATCTTTTTCACATATGGGATGAGAGTGCGGGCGAGTTCCCGGTACGAAAACCATTCGCCGCCGACATGCCGGCGCCAGGAACCCAGGTGGACTTCGTAAATGGAAATCGGCGCGTCGGGTGATTGCCGCGATTCACGTTCGGCCATCCATTCCTCGTCCTCCCATCGGTAACGGTCGAGGTTCCAAATGATCGAGGCCGTCTGAGGACTCAACTCCATCGCGAAGCCGAACGGATCGGCTTTCTCGATCGAGGCACCACCGTGGCGCGTTCTAATTTTGAACTTGTAGAGGTGACCCGCCTCAAGCTCCGGGACGAAGAGTTCCCAAACGCCGCTGGTTCCGCGCGGTTCCATTCGATGGCGACGTGGGTCCCACCCGTTGAAACTGCCGATGACGCCCACACCTTGGGCATTTGGCGCCCAAACTGCAAAGGAGATTCCTTCTACGCCGCGATGCGTTATCGGATGCGCTCCCAGTTTTCGGTAGAGCCGGTAGTGGGTCCCTTCGTTCAACAGATGCATATCGAGAGCGGTGAGCATGTTTACTCCGCGTAGAGTCGCAGATCGGTTCCGATCCGATCGGCCATTTGTAGAGTGGTAGGAAGGTCGGGGTGACGAACTATGACCATCCCGTCGGATATTAATGTCGCAAGCCAGTTCCTACGTGGGGACCCGAGGGGGAGGAGATCCACGACCACAATATGCTCGCCGATTTCCGCCATCAGTCGGCTGAGCCCCTCGATCCGCGTTATCCGTCCAGAGCCACGAGCCCGCTTGAATACGGACGCGGCGTTATAACGACGTTCGATCGGCTGAGAGATTCGGCCGTGACAGACAGCTTCGGCCCATCCGGTAAACATATCGACGTCCGATGCGAAGTTCATGATGTCGACGGTGCGTCCCCCAGGGGGCCTGCCCCCGATCTCACCAAACACCGCCTCCCCCGATGAAGTGAGATACCACTCCATATGGGAGTATCCGTCGGAGAAGTTCATGGCCCGAAGAACCGCTTCCCCCATCGCGCGCCCATGGCGGAGTTCGGGCGCGTCGGGATCTCGGAGCGCCACGCTTTGAGGGCTCACCCACTCAAGTTGGCGGGCGATCAAGGGACGTGGGCGATACCAGCAGATGTTGTAGAAGAGGATCTTGCCGCCCGCGCACACCGTGTCAAAGGTGTATTCCTCGGCCTCGATGAACTCCTCCACACTGACCTCCGGGACGTGGCCTAAAGCAGCGAGAGCGGCATCAAGATCCTTGCGGTCGTCGATCCGGTATGTGTCCGCCGAGCCGGCCCCCGCGATTGGTTTAACTATTAAAGGAAAGCCGATCTCCTCCGCCCCATCGAGGACGCTTTTGGCCGAGTTGGCGCGCATGTGGCGCGGCGTGCGTATGCCAGCGGCGTCGAGAACCTGCTTCATGCGCTCCTTGTCCCGAAAGGGAATCGTCGTCTCCGCATCCATTCCTTCGATTCCGAGTGCCTCGCGAAGGCGCGCGGCGAGCAGCATCAAGGGCTCCCACAAACATTCGACTCGATCGATCGGGACGCGGCGTGCGGCTTCCCGGACCTCCTCAAAGATGGATGGCTCATCCGAGAAGGAAACCTGGATGTAGGCGGATAGGTTTTCGGCCGCCATCTTGGGCAGCATCGAGGCAGGCTGGTCGCCAAGGCCGATGACGGTCGCGCCAACGGCCCTCAACCCCCGGACGAAAAATGGCATCTCCGGCGGGAAGCCGGGAGCAATGAAGAGGACATTCATCGACGCCAGCGGCCCGTCACTAGGAGCCGAGTTCCACGCGAATCGTTGTGACTAGCTCGGCCAAGGCTTTCTCGACGACCGATGTTTCGGCGTGTCGCACGACGACGTATCCGTCGCCTTCGTAGGTACCGGTGGGAGTCTGGCCACGCTGCGGCAGTCTGGCCTCGACCACTAGACCGGCAACATCGCGCAACTGATCGATTCCGGTTACCGATTGCACGCGGCCGCTGCCCTGCCCGCGCAGGAAGGCCGCGCCCACTGAATAAAGTCTTTCAGGCGGTGTGAACTCGCCTGTGATCATCAGGCGCGCCCACGCCTCGTAGAAGTCTGTATCGTGCGCGTATGAGATGAGAGTCGTGATTTGCGCGCCGGGGGGCCTTGCCCCGACCTCCGAAATAGCTACGGACCCGTCGTGGCGACGAAACCATTCCATATGCGAAAGGCCCGTCTGCATCCCAAGAGTCAAAAGCGCCGAAGAAGCCTCGGACCGGATGTCGTCGTAAGCCGGGCCCTCGATCACACGGGGAAGCATCACCACCCATTGGATCCATGGATTCTGCAATACGTCGAGCGGCGTTGGAAGGTAGTGGGAAATCGAATGCCAAACCATTCGGCCCTCGACAAAAACGCTGTCGAATGAGTATTCATCGCCGATGATGAACTCTTCGAAAAGAGTGGGGCTCTGCGTCGTGGGCGGCTGGGCAGCGAGGAGCTCTGAAAGCTCATTCTGGTCGTCGATGCGAAATGTGTTGATTGCGCCGGCCCCGGCTTGCGGTTTAGCCACAAGGGGGTATCCGACATGTGCCGCGAAATCTGTTGCCTGGCTGACGTCTTGAACTAACTGGTGGCGGGCGCAAGGGATGCCTGCGTCGGAAAGCAGCGTTTTCATCCTCGCCTTGTCGCGGAAGTTCATGGCCGCTTCGGTTCGCATCCCAGGAATGTCGAGCATGTCCCGGACTTCGGCCAGCGGGACTTGCAGTTGCTCCAGCGTGCCTATCACGCGCTCGACTTTTCCCATTTGGTCGGACAAGGCGCGCGCCGCGCCCGCAATCTGCGTCGCGTCCAAGCCGTCGTCCAAACGCCAGTGTCCGGCCAGTTTCGCCCTCAGCGCGTCGGGAATTTTCGATTCCGGGTCCTGGCTCACAAGAACCAGCCGTACGCCGGGCAGGCTGGCGGCTGCTTCAACAAAGCGGAGCGTTGTCTCCATTAGAAAAGGGGCAACAAAGATGGCATTCACAACCCCAGCCTATCGGCCGCGCCTAGAATGAAAGAGAATATGAACGTAATCTTTGTCGAACCCAGCTTTCCGGCCAACCAGCAGGAGTTTCCTCGTGCTCTTAGCGAGGCGGGCGCCACGGTCATTGGAATCGGTGAGTTTCCGAAGGAGTCCCTGCCCGGCGATCTACGCCAACAATTGACCCATTACGAGCAGATCCGTTCGGTCGTGGATGAGGAAGCGTTGGCCGACGCGGTGCGAAGGGTCCAAAAACACGCTCGAGTGCACAGGCTCGAGGCGACCGTTGAGGCGCATATTTTAGCCGCCGCCAATGTTCGCGAGGCTTGCGGAATACCGGGCACGTCAGTTCGCACAGCCTTCCTGTGCCGGGATAAGCCTTCGATGAAGGAGGTGCTTCGAGAAGGGGGCGTCCCATGCGCCGATTCCACCGCAGCATCTTCCGGCGAGGAAGTCAGAGAGTTCGTCGCCCGGGTTGGGTTCCCCGTGATCGTTAAACCGCGAGCCGCCGCCGGTGCGTCCGGGACATTTCGCGCCGATGACCCCGCGGAACTTGAAGCTGTGATCATCGACTGCGGCGTCGAGAGCGGTCACTCGGTGGCTGTAGAGGAATACATCGAGGGCCACGAGGGTTTCTACGACACTATTACAATCGATGGAAGAATCGTCCACGATTTCGCCTGTCATTACTATCCCAATGTGCTCGAGGCGATGCGAACGCGGTGGATCTCACCTCAGTTCATAACGACGAATCGTCTGGATTCCGCCCCCGCCTATGCGGAAGTCAAGGAAATGGGAAGGAGGGTGGTTGAGCTCTTGGGGATCGAGACTTCGGCAACGCACATGGAGTGGTTCTTCGGGCCGAAGGGGCTCAAGTTCTCAGAGATTGGATGTAGGCCTCCAGGCGTTGGATGCTGGGATTTATATAGCGCAGGCAACGAGATGGACATCTACTCGGAGTGGGCTCACGCCGTCGTGCACGGGCAGCCCAAACAGTTTCCAACGAGGCGCTATTCCGCAGGAATCATCGCTCTGCGGCCGAGCCAGGATGGAAACATCGATGGTTATGAGGGGGTTGAGATCATCAACCGAGCCTTCGGGAGGTGGATTCTCGACATACATCTTCCCAGGGTGGGAACTCCGACTCAACCGGTCAGTGCCGGCTACATGGCCAATGCCTGGGTCCGCATGCGCCACCCCGACTACGACACCTTGCGCGAGATGCTCGACGAAGTGGGACGCACGCTGAAGGTGCGAGCGGCCTGAGCGAGTCGGTTGTCAAGGCGCTCGCCGAACTCGTCCACGGCGATGTCGACGAATTTCTCGCCGCGCGGACGATCCCAGTCGTCGAAGGGACTTCGTGCACCTTTCTATATTTAGGCGATGCCGACGAAGTAAACCTCCAGCTCTTCATCCCCCGGCCCGATGCCTTCTACGCTCTGACGCGCGTTAAAGGGACGGATCTGTGGTTTGCGACGGCGGAGATTCCAGAACATTCACGCGTAGAATACAAATTCCAAGTCTCGTCGAATGGCGGCACCCATTGGCTTGAGGATCCACTCAATCCCTTCAAGGCCCGCGGGGCATTCGGAACGAACTCCGTGTGTCACGGTTTTGGCTACGAGAAGCCGGATTGGGCGATTCTGGATCCTTTAGCCGAGTCGGGGACTCTCGAGGAAATTTCGATTAACAGTCGAGCCCTGAGGCGCGAATGCACAGTCACTATGTACGTACCTCGGAGTTTTGGGGACGACGCCGCGTACCCGTTGCTCGTAGTTCACGACGGAGGCGATTACCTTGCCTACTCGGACCTCAAGATTGTCCTCGACAATTTGATACATCGCGGCGTTGTGGCCCCCCTAGTCGCTGCCTTGCTTCATCCGCAAAACCGGCTCACAGAGTATGCGGACGATCCAGCGCACGCGAAGTTCGTAGCGCGCGAGCTCATTCCCGAAGTCGAGCACAAGTTCGGTCTTGTTTCCAGACCCGAGCTTCGTGCCCTCATGGGCGCTTCATTTGGAGCAATAGCGGCGCTCTCGACTGCTTACCGATACCCGGGTTTGTTTGGAAGCCTTCTGCTTCAGTCGGGCTCCTTCGCGATGACAGATATCGGCCCTCTTCGCGCCGATCGCATTTTTACTCCGGTCCTTCGATTCATAAAGAGATTCCGAGAAGATCCCAAGCGAGTGAGTGAAAGGGCCTTCCTGAGTTGTGGGCTCCACGAGCCCCTGTTCCAAGAAAACAGGGTCTTCTCGAAGATTCTCGAAGCAACCGGGATGGAGGTGCATTACGTCGAAGCCCCCGACGGCCACAACTGGGAGAACTGGCGCGACCGCCTCGAAGAGGGGCTCTCGTGGCTATTCCCGGGCTGAAACATGGAGGCACCCCCGCCCGGGGGCGCGACACCCCCACACCCCCCTGAGTGGAATCGGGTACCGGGGTGTCGCGCCCCCGAGGGCGCCGGTCCGAGCATGAAACCGCGAGACGGTAGAGTTGAAAGCGCGATGACGGAATCAACGCGCAGAATCGGTCTTTCGCTGGGCGCTGATATCTGCTGGCCATTGTGCTACGAGGAGATTCTCAAACGTCTTGACTTGACCATCAAGATCCGCGGTGAGGACATCTCCTTCGAAGTCAATCGTGTGACCATCGAACCTTTTGACCTGCGCCAGCCGTGCCGCTATGACCTGGTGATCGATCGACTCACTCACTGGTACAGCACGAGCCGGGAGTGGATCAAGAAGGGGGTCGCGATGGACGGCCTTTACGTCTTCAACAATCCCTGGACCGTGCAATCAGTGGAGAAGCACACAGCTTATTGCGTGATGATGCACCTGGGTTTGCCGATCCCGGAAACGTGGATGATCCCGGCAAAGTCCTACGAACCTAGCCCCGACCTGCAGGTAACTCTCGACAGATACGCGCAGTTGTTCGATTTGGGAGCCATCGGCGCAAAGATTGGATACCCGATGTTCATGAAGCCCTACGACGGCGGAGGCTGGGCAGGCGTGAGCCGCATCGATGACGAAGCGGCACTCCGCAAAGCCTACGACCAAAGCGGGACTCGAGTGATGCACCTGCAGGAAGCCGTTGAGCCCTTCGACCGGTTCGCGCGATGTATCGGTCTTGGCCCCCAGACCTACACCGTTGCCTACGATCCATCCGCGCCTCTCCACGACCGCTACCAAACGGAGCGTAACTTTCTTGACGCTGACGAAGAATCGTTGCTGGCCGACATGACACTTACGATCAACACGCTATTCGGATGGGATTTCAATTCTTGTGAGGCGCTTCGCAAAGAAGGGGTCTGGTATCCCATCGACTTCGCAAATCCATGTCCCGACTCGCAGGTGACATCGCTTCACTACCACTTCCCCTGGCTGATAAAGGCGAATCTGCGCTGGTCGCTATTCTGCGCAGCAACGAAACGCCCGATGGCGATGAATCTCAACTGGGCGCCGTTCCTGAAAGCGAAAGAAGAGGGTTTGCCCTACAGGGAGCAGCTTGCCGCCTACGCCGATATCGCCCGAGGCAGGCTCTCCGCTGACCGGTTCGAGAAGTTCTGCGACAAGTACTTGGGGAATCTAGACGAAGTGACGTGGGAGTTCTTCGGGACCGAGACCGCCCGCGACGCGGTGCGCCAAAAGGTCGCGGCGCTTTATCCGGCTCATGAAGTGGAGGCGTTCACCGAACTCTTCTGGAGCCGGATACAAGATTGGAGAAAAGACGAGAAATGAAGATCAGCACGAGTTGGCGCTCCGACCGCCTGGACCAGGAGGTCGCGGTGGCCCGATGGGGAGAAGTTGGCACGCCCGTGCTGCTCTTTCCGACTGCCGGTGGGGACGCTGAAGAGATCGAACGTTTTCTCATGATCGATGCGCTGGAAGACCTGCTGACGGCCAAGCGGATCAAGGTGTACTCAGTCGACTCGGTCGCCGGACGCACTTTGTTGCAACAAGACGGGACGGCGCGTCACCGTTCTCATGTTCAAAACCAGTTCCATTCCTTCATCTATAACGAGGTCGTGCCTGCGATCCGGACCGATTGCGCTGATCCAAATATCGGAGTCATTGCTGCAGGCACGTCGATCGGCGCATTCAACGCACTTGCCGTCTTGTGCCGCTTTCCCGACGTCTTTACTACCGCTATTTGTCTTTCCGGGACCTACGATCTGCTCAAGTGGGTCGACGATGAATTGAGCGAAGACTTCTACAACTCGTCCCCCCTTCACTTCCTTCCCGATTTGACCGGAGACCACCTGGATCTGCTGCGCAGCCGGTTTGTCCTTCTCGCATCGGGGCAGGGTAATTGGGAGGACATCGGGGAGTCGTGGCGCGTTGCGAACGCCCTGGGTGCCAAGGGGATACCTAATCGCATGGACCCCTGGGGAGCCGAGTGGCATCACAACTGGCAGACTTGGCGCTCGATGCTTCCGCAGTACCTCGACGAGTTTGCATGACCGCCGAAACGGGTGAATTCGGAGGCGAGGAGCGCCGCCAGTTCATGCGCTACCTCCTTCGGGATCTGCGCGCACTCGAGCAATTGATCATCGACGGTGGAATTGAGGAAGGGATCCGACGCACGGGCACCGAGCAGGAAGTATTTCTGATCGATTCGGGTTGGCATCCGGCACCTGCGGCGCTGAAGATCCTGGACAAAATCGACGATTCCCACTTTACGACTGAACTGGGGCTGTTCAACCTCGAGTTCAACCTCGACCCGATCGTGTTGTCGGGGAACTGTTTCACTCGGATGCAAAAAGAGATGACGACGGTGCTGGAAAGGCTCAGGAAAGTTGCCGCTGAGGTCGGAGTGGGGGTGATCCTGACCGGCATTTTGCCAACTCTTCGCCTGTCCGACCTGGGTCTGGACAACATGACGCCCAACCCTCGCTACATTGCGATAAACAAGGCGATCGGTCAATTGCGCGGGTCGGCTTACGAATTTTACATAAAGGGTCTCGACGAACTGATGGTTCAGCACGACTCGATAATGCTGGAGTCCTGCAACGCAAGTTTTCAGGTGCACGTTCAGGTCGGGGCCACCGAGTTCGCAAATATGTACAACGTTGCTCAGGCGCTCTCGGGTCCGGTGCTTGCAGTGTCCTGCAACTCTCCGATGCTTTTTGGGCGGCGACTTTGGGCGGAGACCCGGATTGCGCTGTTTCAGCAGGCCATTGATACCCGCACTCAGTCACATTTGCGCGAGAGCAGCCCCCGCGTGACGTTTGGGAGCGGCTGGGTCCGCAAGTCCATCACCGAGATTTACAAAGAAGACGTTGCTCGTTTTCGCGCACTTGTGGGCGCTCCGATCGAGGAAGATCCCTTTCAGAAACTTCGCGATGGGCTCGCTCCCGATCTCACCGCTTTGCGTTTACAAAACGGAACCGTCTACCGCTGGAATCGCCCTTGCTATGGGGTTCTCGACGGCAAGGCGCACTTGCGAATTGAGAACCGAGTAATGCCTTCGGGACCAAGCATCTTAGACGAGGTGGCAAATGCCGCTTTCTGGCTGGGCCTCATGGAGGAACTGTCGGCGCGCTACGACGACGTTACCAAAGTGATCGAGTTCGAACATGCCAAAGCGAACTTTCTCGCTGCGGGGCGCCAGGGGCTTGGTGCGCACTTTGCGTGGCTTGATGGCAAGGAGGCGCCCGCCGCCAACCTGATCCTGGATGATCTGCTGCCGGCAGCTTCGGAGGGCCTGGCAAGAAGGGGAATCTCATCAAAGGACTCCGACAAGTATTTGAGTGTGATAGAGAAAAGAGTCGCGTCGGGGCGCACAGGCTCACGTTGGATGTTGCAATCCTTCGCGGAAATGAAGGGCCGCGGAACTCTTGGGCAGCGATTGAATGCTCTGACCGCGGCCACCGTGACCAGACAGAAGGGGGCAAAAGCAGTGAGCGAATGGGAACTTGCGGAGTCGGAGGAGACCGGGGCGGGAGGGCACAACTACTTCAAGGTCGAGCAATATATGCAGACCGATGTGACCTCAGTTCAGGCTGACGAGTCTGTCGACTTGGTGGCAAATTTGATGGAGTGGGAGCGCATTCGACACGTTGCGGTCGAGGACCGCGATCACCGCTTGATTGGTATCGTCTCATATAGAGCGGTGCTTCGAGTGATGGCCCAAGGGAAAATCGATCCCGATAATCCGGTGGCCGTGGCCGACATCATGGTTCCTGATCCCATTGTCGTTAACCCTGAAACTCCGACGATCCGAGCCATCGAAATCATGCGGGAGTACCGGATCGGAAGCCTCCCGGTAGTCTCCGGCGGGCGCCTGGTTGGCATGGTAACCGAGCGTGACTTCATGGACATTGCCGCGGAGTTGCTCGAAGAAAAACTCCGCACTTAAATGGGACAAGGCCGCATCGTCATCGAGAACCTAGGCCCGCGCACGCCCGGAGGAGTGCACCCGACCAAAGCGGTCGTCGGAGAGAGGGTCCAGGTCAGAGCCGACATATATCGAGAAGGTCACGATGAGCTGTCCGCGGCGGTTCGCTGGCGCCTCGACGGAACCCGGGGTTGGAACCACGCCCCCATGAAGGAAGTTGGCATTGACGCGTGGGAAGGGACTCTTGTTCCTCAGACGCTCGGTCCGCACACGTTCGTCGTCGAAGCCTGGACCGACCGCTATCTCACCTGGCGAAAGAACTTGATGGCCAACATTTCAGGGAACCAGGATGTGAGAGTCGACATAGCAGAGGGAGCGGCCTTGCTTGAGGGCCACCGCGTTCCCCTGGCCGAACGCGCGCCACTGACAGATGCGATCGATACGCTCCGCGACGAGAGCCTCTCATTGAAGCAGAGGTTGTTGCCCGCATTGGATCCTGCAATTGCAGAACTAGTTGCCACTCACCCGGTTCGTGACGATCTTACGCGCGGCACCCCCATGCGGATTTGGGTCGATCGAGAAAGAGCGCTCTTCGGGGCCTGGTATGAGATGTTCCCACGTTCTTCAGGCGGCTTCGAAGGCACGATGAAACGGTTGCGACATATTGCCGCGATGGGATTCGAGGTCGTTTACTTTCCACCGATCCACCCGATCGGAACCACCCACCGCAAGGGCCGCAACAACGCTCTAAAGGCGAAGCCCACAGATCCGGGAAGCCCATGGGCGATTGGCTCCTCCGAGGGAGGTCACACAGCTGTCAACGCGGATCTTGGCACGATCAAAGACTTCGACAGGCTGGTTGCCGAAGCGCAATCCCTGGATTTGGAGATCGCCCTTGATTACGCCTTGCAATGTTCGCCAGATCATCCTTGGGTGACCGAGCATCCGGAGTGGTTTCATCACCGGCCAGACGGCACGATCAAATACGCCGAGAACCCGCCGAAGAAATATCAGGACATCTACCCGATGAACTTCTGGCCGGATACGGGTCACCAGCAGATGTGGGAAGCCTGCAAGTCGATCCTGGATTTCTGGATTTCCCATGGGGTCAAGATTTTCCGGGTGGACAATCCTCACACCAAGCCTTTCGCATTCTGGGATTGGATCTTGTCGGAAGTCAGAGCCGATCATCCCGATGTGATATTTCTGGCCGAAGCTTTCACGCGACCCAAGATTATGGAAAAACTTGCGGAGATAGGATTCACTCAGAGCTACACGTACTTCACTTGGCGAGAAAGCAAGTGGGGACTTACCGAGTATCTGAACGAATTGGCCTACGGCCCGGCGTCGAATTATCTGCGTCCCAACTTTTGGCCAAACACGCCCGACATACTGAGCGGCCCTCTTCGCAACGGGCCTCCGGCAGCTTTCATGCAGCGTCTAGTACTGGCCGCAACGATGAGTCCCTCTTACGGAATCTACAGCGGTTACGAACTAGCCGAGAACATGCCGGCGTCGAGTGAAAATGAGGAATACCTCAATTCCGAAAAGTATGAGATTCCAGAGCGGGATTGGAACCGCCCCTCTCTCGCGTCTTTGATCGGGCGCATCAATAACATTCGCCGCAACCACCCTGCCTTGCGAAAGTTGGGCAACATCCGCTTTCACCACTCATCCAACGATTCGGTGATCGCTTACTCCAAAGTCACCCAGGATCGTCGAGACGTTCTGCTGATGGTCGTGAGTCTCGATCCCCATTGGGTTCAGGAAACGACACTCGGGCTAGACCTGGCGCACCTCGGCTTGCCGCGGGACCGTCCCTTCAGGGTTGTCGACGAACTGGATGGCGAGACCTATACCTTGAACGGTGCCAATCCATACATCCGACTCGACCCGCAGGAGCGACCCGGACACATACTCCACGTCCTCTAGTGCGGGACAAGGCTCGTCGATGGGGAATATCAACGGCATACGAGGACACGTCGGGAACAATCATCGAGTCGCCTGAGTCATCGCTAGAGGCCATCCTCAACGCGATGGGTGCGGAGGCGAACGCGCCGCCGGCGAAGAGTTCGGTTCTGGTGGTTACTGCCGGAGAAGGCGCGCGCGTTGATTTCTCCGGCACTCTCACCCTTGAGGACGGTCCAGAACTCCACGTAGACGAGCGGCTTCCAGAGTCCCTCCCACTTGGGTATCACCGTCTGGTGGGAAAACGCGACTCGATCCGCGTCATCGTCACACCCCCGGCGGCCCCACTACCCCCAGCCGACTGCAGGTGGGGGTGGCAAGTGCAGCTGCACTCGATGCGATCGCGCTCCAGTTGGGGATTCGGCGATTTAGCCGATCTTCGTGAACTAACGCAATGCTCAGCGGACCTGGGTGCGAGTTTTGTCTTGATCAATCCGCTGCACGCGCCGGCACCGACGATTCCTCAATCCGCAAGCCCTTACTATCCGAGCAGCAGGCTGTTTAGGAACCCGCTCTATTTGAGGATCGAGGATGTGCCAGGCGCGGCGGGCTTGTCGGAACTCGATCGATTAGCCGCCGCGGGCAGGGCTCTCAACGCAGATCGCCGCATCGATCGCGACGGCGTGTTTCGTCTGAAGAGCGAAGCCCTCAACCTCATGTGGTCTCGGTTCCAAGGTGACCCATCCTTTGACGACTACTGCTCTGCGCAAGGACAAGTTCTGCGCACCTACTCGACTTACTGCGTTCTTGCCGAAGAATTCGGCGCATCCTGGCGCACTTGGCCTGAGGAATATCGCAGTCCCTTCGCGCCGGGTGTCGTGTCGTTTGCCAAAGAGCGAACAGAGCGCATTCGGTTTCATCAATGGGTGCAGTGGTTAGTAGACCAGCAGCAAACGAAGGCCGCGGGCGACACCACTCTCATTGCGGACCTTGCGCTTGGGTTTGACCCGGGTGGTGCGGACGCCTGGATGTGGCAGGACGTGATTGCCGAAGACATGTCCGTGGGCGCGCCGCCCGATGAGTTCAACATGCAGGGGCAGGACTGGGGCATACCTCCTTTCGATCCGTGGAAACTGCGCGCAGCCTGTTACGAGCCATTCATCCAGACGATCCGTGCAGCCCTTCGCGGCGCCGCCGGTCTGCGGGTGGACCACGTCATGGGGCTGGCGAGGCTCTTTTGGATTCCCGCGGGCGCCGGTCCGGAAGTTGGCGCATACGTGCGTTATCCGTTGCAGGACCTATTAGGGATCCTTGCTCTCGAGAGCCGCAGAGCCGGAGCGTTTGTAATAGGAGAGGACCTAGGGACGGTCGAGCCCGAGCTCCGCAAGGAACTCGCCCGTCGAAGCGTCCTGTCGCAGCGGGTACTCATCCTAGAACCTGGAAAGCCTGCCGACTATCCCGAGCATGCGCTTTCTTCGGTAACAACTCACGACCTGCCGACCGTTGCAGGTTTGTGGACAGGAAGCGACCTCACCAAGCAGAAGGAACTCGGGCTCATTCCAAACGAAGCTTCAACGTACGCGCTTCGAGAAAGAATCGGCCGCGAAACGGGCCTTGCTGAAGACGCCCCCGTAGCGGACGTTGTATTGAGAACCTACGAGCTGTTATCGGCCGCGCCCTGCATGCTCGCGGCGAGCCTCGAAGATGTGATCGGCGTCGAGGAACGTCCTAACATGCCGGGGACGCTCGCGGCGTCCAACTGGTCCCTGGCTCTGCCGCTTTGCCTTGAGGAGATTCGAGAGCTCCCACTGGTCCAACGCATAGCGGCAGCGCTTCAAGCGCCACTAGGTTAGGCCCAGGCCACCAGTCCGGTTTCGGCGAAACTCGTAAGGTCAGAGTGCGACGGCACCACGCGGACCGTGAATCCATACCTGCCGGGTTCTCTGCAAGTGAACGAGCCCGAGTACACAAACCGGCCGTTTTCCGTATGGGCAAGAGCCATTTGAGCGACGGCCGGCTGCATCAATTCGTCGTTGCTGCCTACAAGACCGTGAAGCATGTGGACCTCGACTTCGTCTTTTCCGAGCTCGCCAAGAGTGATGACTGCTTTTACATCGCGGGCCCCTCCGAGGTCGGTAACGGCTCCGTCTCCACCACCCGCATCCACTAATTCGATCTCAACTGCGCTCCACGCGGAGCCCACCCGCTGCTTCCACCCGGCAAGCCCTTTTGCGCCGGCGTACTTGTTCTTTGCGAGACGTTCCCACCGCTGCGCCGCGGGTTCATAGACATCCTCGACGTAGTCCCGGACCATTCGCGACGCGCTCACGCGGGGACCGAGTGAGATAAGCGACTTCTTCACGCGCTGCATCCATCCGCGAGGAACGACGCCGTCGGCACGGTCGTAGTAAAGGGGTACTATGCGTCGTTCGAGAAGGTCGAAGAGAGCAGAGGCCTCGACGTGATCGCGGCGTTCTGGGTCGGCGTCGGATTCCGCGGACGCGATCGACCAGCCGTTTTCCCCGTCGAACATTTCGTCCCACCAGCCATCAAGGATCGAGCAGTTCAGGGATCCGTTGAGTGCGGCCTTCTCGCCGCTGGTCCCGCAGGCTTCCAACGGGCGGCGGGGCGTATTCAACCAAACGTCCGCGCCCTGGTACATGTAGCGCGCTACTTCTATGTCGTAGTCCTCAAGAAAGGCGATGCGATGCCGAACATCTTCGGCCGCGGAGAATCCGACAATCTCGCGAATCAGTTCCTTCCCCGCGTCGTCTGCGGGGTGGGCTTTGCCAGCCATGATCAATTGGACCGGGTGATCTTTGGAAAGAAGCAGGCCCTTAAGGCGTTCGGTGTCCAAGAGAAGAAGCCCGGGGCGTTTGTAGGTGGCAAACCGCCGAGCCCACCCAATCGTTAGCACCTTTGGATCGAGGGCCTCCTCGCACCAAGTCAAGTCAGCTTCACCTGCCCCCTTAGCAATCGCAGACTCCCTAAGTCTTTTGCGGACAAATCCGATGAGACGCTCTCGTCCTCGCTCTCGAACCCGCCACAACTCCTCGTCGGTGACCGATGCAATTCCCTCCCATAACTCTTGGGCGGCTTCCTCCCACTGGGGAAGCACCACCCGCTCAAGCAGGCTCGCCGTTTCAGGCAACACCCACGTCCGCCCATGGACCCCGTTGGTGACCGAGCCGATAGGCACCTCTTCGACGTCGAAGCCGGACCATAGCTTCTGAAACATCGTCCGGCTCACGGAGCCGTGGAGCTTGGAAACGCCGTTGGCAATCGACGAAAGCCTCATGCCCATTACGGCCATGTTGAACGGTGCGTCCTCAGTGTCGTCAGGCCACCTGCCAAGAGCCATGAGTTCGATGAAGTCCAGTTCATTTTGCTCCGCCCAGGGACGGAAGTAGCGTTCCATGGTTTCCAAGGGGAAGACATCGATCCCAGCGGGGATCGGGGTGTGCGTCGTAAAGACAGTGGAAGCGCGCACGGCCTCCACCGCCTCTGGAAAAGTCAGACCCTCCGACGAAACCAGCTTAGCGATACGTGCCAGGGCTAGAAATCCCGCGTGTCCTTCGTTCATATGAAAAATCTGTGGCGACTCGCCTGCGGCCTCCAAAGCCATCGTGCCCCCGATGCCGAGAAGAATCTCTTGCTCTATCCTTCGCTCCACGTCGCCCCCGTATAGGCGGTCGGTTATCACGCGATCGTCGGGAGAGTTCTCGTCTACGTCGGTGTCCAGCAAGAGTAAGGGGACGCGACCGACTTCGGCTCGCCAGACTGCCGCGGAAACACTGCGACCGGCCATTTTGACGGACACGCGGGCATCCAAGGCTTCGAGGGCCATCACGTGTGGGTCGAGGTCGATGTAGGTCTCCTGTTGCCATCCACTTGCATCGAGGCGCTGGCGAAAATAACCCTGGCGATAGAAGAGGCCCACGCCAATAATGGGAACGCCCAGGTCGCTTGCCGCTTTCAGATGATCTCCGGCCAGGACCCCCAGACCTCCGGAATATTGGGGCAGAGCCTCGCAGATTCCGAATTCGGGAGAAAAGTAAGCGACGGAACGAAGTGAGGAATCGTCACGGGATTGAAACCACAAAGAAGCCTCCCGATATCGTTTGAGACCCGCGTGGACTTCCGCGAGAAAATCCATAAAGGAGGCGTCTTCGGTAAGGGCTGTGAAACGCTCGGGAGCGACCGAGCCCAGGAGCTCCACCGGATTGTGCCTCGACTGGGGCCACAGTTTCGGGTCGACCCATCGGAATAGGTCGCGGGTGCGCGAGTCCCACGACCAGCGCAGGTTCGCTGCAATTTCAGCCAGCGGTTGGAGTGCCTCGGGAAGACGAGTTCGGACTGAAAAACTCTTAATCGCTCGCGGCGTCACACTCTTCCTTCCTTATGGAGATCAAGACTTGATGCGAAGATATCGCCGTGCAGTCTACTTCGCTTGTGGTCCACGGCCACTTCTATCAGCCTCCGAGAGAAGATCCGCGCACAGGGGAAATTCCTAGGGAGGCTTCAGCGGCGCCTTTTCACGACTGGAACGCTCGGATCGCCGCCGAGTGTTACAGACCGAACGCGTTCGCTGAAATCATGGACAAACAAGGGAATGTGGAAGAGATCGTCAATAACTTCGAGAGGATGTCGTTTGACATCGGTCCGACTCTTTTTTCCTGGCTTCAGACTCACGAGCCCGACATCTATCAGCGAATTCTCCAAGCGGACAAGGTGGGTGGCGGTGCGATCGCCCAGCCTTACGGTCACGTGATCCTTCCGCTTGCTAACCGGCGCGATCTTCGAACTCAGATTCGGTGGGGCCTCGCGGACTTTGCTCATCGGTTCGGCCGAGACGCGATCGGAATGTGGCTTCCCGAGACTGCGGCAAACGACGATGTCCTGGCCGCTCTTGCAGCTGATGGAGTTGGCTTTACGATTCTGGCGCCCACGCAGGCGATCACCACCCGTCCGCTTGCAGGTGGCGATTGGGAAGATGTGTCCGATGGCTCGATCGATACGACCATCCCGTACAGGTGGCTAGCCCAGGGGGAGACGCGGGGCGGCGTTGACTTGATTTTCTACGACGGTGAGTTAAGCCACTCGCTCGCGTTCGCCATGAAGGGGGCTGCCAGCGCGACGCTGATCGACGGAGTCGAGGCAAGAAGCATTCGAGGAGGGCTCGTCGCGCTGGCCACCGATGGCGAGACTTTCGGCCACCATCACCGCTCCTCAGACCGTGCTCTTGCTCACGCTCTGGCGTATGAGGCTCCCGCGCGGGGAATCGAAGTGACTAATGCCTCGCGCTTCTTGCAGAACAACTCGCCAACTCATGAAGTGAGAATCCGTGAGAGTTCGTGGTCATGCATCCACGGCGTGGGTCGGTGGGCCGAGGACTGCGGCTGCTCGGACGGAGGCATGCCGGGTGACAATCAGCGCTGGCGGGCGCCTTTACGTGCCGCTCTCAACTTTGTCCGCGACGCTGGGATTGAAATATTCGAGCGAAGAGGGGCGGAAGTTTTCACAGGCCCGTGGGCTGCGCGCGAAGCCTACGTCGACGTATTGCTCGGGGCCGCGACCCACGAAGAGTTTGCAGAAATGCATATACATGGCGACGCTGCCCTTGCTTTCTCCCTGCTAGAGGCACAGCGCCACGCGATGATGATGTACACCTCATGCGGCTGGTTCTTTCACGACCTTGCGGGTCTCGAAGGTCTATTGATTCTGCGTCACGCAGCGCGGGCCATCGACCTTCTGCGCGAGACTGGCGAGAATTTCCCTGAAGCTGAGTTTCTAGAAATTCTGGACCCCGCGCTGAGCAACGACAAGAAGAAGGGAGGCGGGGCCCAGGTTTGGCGCGATCTAGTACTACCCGCTCAGGCACATTAGATCCTTCCCCTACATACTCCAGACCATGATCGAGCGCGTCTCGCAGTCGTACGCGCCTTTCCCTCTGCGCTCCTCTACCTTCACGTCGTCTGCAGCGCGTCGAATCCGAAATTCGAAGTTTGCTATGTTTCGGCGGGATTCGTACTTGGAACTAAACGACGTGGGGGAGAGTCTTTCGTGCAGCTCATGTCGCTGACTGAAGTACTCGAGAAGGGTCGCTCGATCGCGGCTCTCGTCATCCATTCGCTGTGACCCTTGGGGGCTCGATACCGAGTACCACTCAAACTTCGGCTCCCGGGCAATAGTTGCGTCCAGCGCCCCTTGTTTACCACTATTGAAAGCACTGACGAAACTTTCGACTGCTTCCTGCACTGCCTTTGGTTGACAATGGGCGGGGGTTCCGTCTGTAGCTCCTTTAGCGCAAGCGACAAAGAGCGCGCTCACGAGGACGACAGTCAGTGCTCTACTCATCCAAGACTCCTGTACAACGCTACAGTTTGGTCCGCTATCGAGGGCCAACTGAAGTGATCGACCACTCGACGGCGCCCGGTTTCGCCCAGGCGTTTCGCGCGGGCGGGATCAGCGATCAGTTCGTTCACCCGTGCGGCGAGGTCGCGGGCAAATGCCGCGGGGTCGCGGGGAGAGCCGAATTGATCGTCGCTCCGATCAAAACCAACGAGTAGCCCGGTTTCGCCGTCGAGAACGATCTCTGGAATCCCACCGGTTGCGGTCGCGACTACAGGTAATCCGCAGGCCATCGCTTCGATGTTTACCAGCCCGAACGGTTCGTAGATCGACGGGCATACGAATACCGTCGCATGAGAAAGTAGCTGCACTATCTCGGTCCGAGGTAGTGTCTTTTCGATCCAGATGATTCCCTTGCGTTTCTCGCTTACTTCGCGGACCAGCTGCTGAACTTCCTGTGCGAAAGAAACCGTGTCGGCAGCGCCGGCGGCGAAAACTATCTGGGTGCCCGCGTCGATAGCCGCCGCCGCTTCGAGTAAATATGTAATCCCCTTCTGGCGTGTGATCCTTCCGATGAAAACAACAAAGGGTCTGCTCGGATCGACGCCGAGGCGCTCCAAGGCGTCGAAGGAGGCGGTCGGAGAGTACTCATCTACGTCGATCCCGTTATAGATGACGTGGACCAATGTTGGGTCTACCGCGGGATAACACCCGAGCAGGTCTTGGCGCATTCCTTGGGATACAGCTATGACGGCGTCGGCGGACTCGAGTGCTGTGCGCTCGCAGAATTGGCTGAGGGCATAGCCGCCCCCCAACTGCTCTTTCTTCCATGGCCGCAGCGGTTCCAGGCTATGAGACGTCACCACGTGCGGTATGTCGTGGATGGTCTTGGCAAGATGCCCGCCGAAGTTCGAGTACCACGTATGCGAGTGGACGATGTCGGCACCCTTTACGCCGTGTGCCATGGCCAGGTTCACGGACAACGCCTCAAGGGCGGAGGCGTATGGCTCGTGGTCGGCGGGTATCGGGGTATGGGGGTGTCGCGTCTCCGGGGGGCCGTACGCGGCCGTGACGTAGGGCGAGTGTCTTGGCGCCCCGAAGCAGTGCACTCCGATCTCGACCTGACGCGCGAGTTCGGGCACCAGATATTCGACGTGCACTCCGGCACCTCCGTAAACCTCCGGGGGATACTCCCGCGTTAGAAGCGCGACTTTCATCCCTGAGTGGGAATGCTTTGCCGCTTGCCGATCACGACTACGCCGCCCTCAGACACGGCGAAGTGTTGGGCGTCCCATTCAGGGTCGACTCCGATCGAGGCCCCCGCAGGAACCGTAACGTGCTTGTCGATGATCGCGCGACGTATGACTGCTCCGGCCCCAACTCTCACGTCACTCATCAGCACGGTCTCTTCGACCAGGGCGTTGGCATCGAGGCGCACACCAGGCCCCAATATCGACTTTCGGACCGTCGCCCCCGAAACGATCACCCCTGCGCTCACCATTGAATCGAGAGCTTGTCCGCGGCGGCCCTCGTCATCGAAGACGAATTTTGCAGGAGGCGCCGGATCGTGCCAGGAGTAGATTGGCCAGTCGAAGTTGTAGAGATTGAAGAGGGGATGGACCGACACGAGGTCCATGTGCGCATCGTAGTAAGCGTCGAGAGTACCGATGTCGCGCCAGTAGCCGTGTTCGCGCTCGGTCTCTCCCGGGACTGCGTTTCCATCGAAGTCATAAACATGAGCCTTGCCCGCGTCGACCAGCATCGGAACGATGCTTGCGCCCATGTCGTGACGGCTGTCAGGGTCCTCAGCGTCTGCGGTGACAGCATCGATGAGAACTTCTGTCGAGAAGATGTAGTTACCCATCGAGGCGAACACCTCATCCGGGGCACCTGGAATCGGCGCGGGATTTGCCGGCTTCTCCTCGAAGGAGCGAATGAGCGATCCATCAGTCACGTCAATCACGCCAAACTCGTTTGCCGATTGGATCGGGACACGTACGGCGGCCACAGTCACTCCAGCGCTGCAGGCTATGTGATGCTCGAGCATCTGCCGGGGATCCATCCGATAAAGGTGATCCGACCCAAAGACCAGAATGTGGTCGGGGCCCTCGTCGCGGATCAGTTCGATGTTCTGATAGATAGCGTCGGCCGACCCAGCGAACCAACGCGGCCCTCGGCGCATCTGAGCTGGTACCGGCGCCACGTAGTTGCCGAGCAAGGGGGAGAGCCGCCAGGTCTGAGCAATATGGCGGTCGAGGCTGTGGCTCTTGTATTGAGTTAGGACCGCGATCCGCCTGCAGCCGCCGTTGACGAGGTTAGACAAGACCACATCGATCAACCTGTAGCTCCCCGCAAACGGGACCGCCGGTTTGGCGCGGTCGGTGGTCAGGGGGGCAAGGCGCCTGCCTTCTCCTCCGGCCAGGACGATGACGAACACATCAAGTGGTGGCGGCACGTTCCTCCTCGTGGGTAGCGGGAGAATAGGTTACTCCCACTGACTTCGGGGGGTTCGCAGCTTCTGGCGCGCGCTGCTCCGTACGTCAGGGTGCTGCTACCCCCCCGAACCCCCCTGAGTACCGATTCGTCTAATATTGACCTTCAATGTCTTCACAAAACGACGGGTTCGCCCGAAAGATTGCCGCGATTGCACTCGGGGCCCTCGCGGCCAAGTTGGCATTGATGGCGGTCGAGCAGGTCTGGACTAAGGGCCTCGGGCGAGACGTACCGGGTGATCAGGGCGGATCGTCTGCGGCGACCAACCTCCTCTGGATCGGCCTAACGGCAGCCGCCGTGGCTCTCGCCCGGGAAGCGGTCAGGCAGATGCTTGTTCGCAAACCCGCTTAGTCAACTCCAGGAGGACGACTAGATGGCGGAAGTAATCCAGATAGGCATGCTTGGGTGTGGCATCGTTGGTTCGGCCGTCGCCCGGATTCTCGACGCGCACTCCGATGAGATCGCAGAGCGAGCGGGTGCCCGCCTTGAGATACGTAAAGTGGCTGTCAGAAATCTCGGCAAGACTCGCGACGTGCCCTTGTCGAAGGAGACTTTCACCTCCGACCCAACCGAAGTGACCAACGACTCGTCGGTCCAGATCCTCGTTGAGGTAATGGGGGGCATCGAGCCTGCTCGAACGTTGATGATCGATGCGATGCAGTCAGGCAAGCATGTCGTGAGCGCAAACAAGGAGTTGATAGCTACGCTCGGGCGTGATCTTTTCGAAGCTGCAGAAGCGGCGCGAGTCGACTTCTTCTTCGAAGCTTCCGTCGCTGGCGGCATCCCGATCATTCGGCCGTTGAAGGAATCTTTGACCGGCGACCGCGTGCGGCGTGTCATGGGCATAGTCAACGGGACGACAAACTTTATCCTCACAAAGATGAGCGACGACGGGATCGAGTTTGGAGAGGCCTTGGCTGAGGCCGAGCGACTCGGTTACACCGAACTCGATCCGACGGCAGACATTGAAGGATTCGACGCCGCCGCTAAACTGTCGATCCTTGCGAGTATCGCCTTTAATGCCAGAGTCGTCGCAGGAGACGTCTACCGGGAGGGCATTACCCAGGTTTCCGCCAAAGACATAGTTTTTGGGCGCAGCCTCGGATACGCGGTGAAGTTGCTGGCCATCGCCGAGAGAGTAGATGACGAGATCGCGGTCCGAGTTCATCCCGCAATGATTCCCATTGCACACCCACTTGCTTCGGTCAGAGACAATCTCAATGCAGTTTTCGTGGAGGGGGAGCAAGTCGGGGAACTGATGTTTTTGGGACGCGGCGCTGGTGGTCCGCCTACTGCGACCTCCGTGATCGGCGACATCGTAGACATCGCCCGCAACATCATCAAGGGAGGAAGGGGAACCGGCTGCACGTGCTATCACTCCGACGCTCGTATCCGGTCCATGGATGAGACCGAAAGTCAGTACTACATCCTTCTGGAAGTTGCCGATCGCCCCGGAGTATTGGCGAAGGTTGCACAAGTATTTGCAGACAACGATGTCAGCATCAAGAGCGTTTGGCAGGAGGGGCTTGGTGAAGAGGCCCGGCTCGTGACCGTGACTCACATGTCGGCCGAGCGAAACTTTCAGTCGCTGCTATCAAATTTAAAAGGGCTAGACGTCGTTCGGGAGGTTGCTTCTGCGATGCGCGTTCAGGACGAAGAATAGTGTCTGGATGGCGGGGAATCATTGAGGAATATCGCTCCCGCCTTCCAGTAACAGACCAGACTCCTGTAATCACTCTGGGCGAAGGCGACACGCCTCTGCTCCATTCGGGGACACTCTCCAAGGCCACAGGCGTAGAGGTCTATCTCAAATACGAGGGTGCCAATCCAACCGGGTCCTTTAAGGACCGAGGGATTTCGGTCGCGATCTCCAAGGCGGTTGAGTCGGGCGCCAAGGCCGTTGTATGCGCGTCGACGGGTAACACATCTGCGTCCGCTGCGGCATATGCCGCACGAGCGGGCATTACGTGTGCGGTGTTGATTCCCAAAGGCAATGTCGCGATGGGCAAGCTGGCTCAGGCCCTCGTGCACGGTGCCCGAGTGGTGGAGATCGACGACAATTTCGATCGAGCGCTGGAGATAACTCGTAAACTGGAAGGGCCGTATCCGGTGGTTGGAGTCAACTCGATTAACCCTTACCGGATCGAGGGGCAAAAGACTGGGGCATTCGAGATTTGCGATGCCCTGGGACGCGCTCCCGACTATCACTTGATTCCGGTGGGCAATGCAGGCAACATAACCGCCTACTGGAAGGGATACGAGGAGTATTTGGACGACGACGTGATCGACTCGGTGCCCATCATGTACGGATTTCAGGCCCTAGGGGCGGCGCCCATCGTTAAGGGGCATCCAATCGATCAGCCCAAGACTATTGCGACCGCGATCCGGATCGGCAATCCTGCCTCCTGGCAGGGCGCAAAGCAAGCGGCCGCTGAATCCGGAGGCGAGATTTGCGCGGTGAGCGACAAGGCGATTCTGGAGGCGTACCGGGTAGTAGCGCGCGAGGGACTCTTTGCGGAGCTAGCATCGGCGGCCTCGGTTGCAGGTCTGCTCGATCTGGCCAGGCAAGGACGCCTGGAAAAAGGCAAGACCGCGGTATGCGTTTTGACGGGCCACGGCCTGAAAGACCCAAGTTGGGCGATCGCGGGAGCCCCCAAACCGGTAACAATAGAATCCGACATAGACGCTGTCGCGCGAGCGCTAGGTTTTTGACGGGCGTGAAACGCGGGAACCGCGACCCCAAGGCGCGACAGGGCCCGGAGGACGGGGTCGCGCAATTCGAGCATGAAACCGCGAGAGGGTAAAGACATGAATCGAACTCAACATGGACATTGAAGTCAAAGTCCCCGCAACAGTCGCCAACCTGGGCCCTGGGTTCGACTGCCTGGGAGTCGCGGTTGGTGCGCACTTGAGGCTTCGGTTTACCGAATCCAAGAAGACTGAAATCGCCGGTAAAGGTCGGCTGCGCCAGGTTCCCGAGAATTACATTTACCGCGCATTTGTAGCCGCGTACGCGGCCGCGCACATCGAGGCCCCAGCAGTCCGTATCGAAACCCTTGACTACTATCCGTCGGCTCGAGGTATGGGCGCGAGCGCCTCTGCAATAGTCGCCGGACTTGTTGCGGCGCGCATGGCTGGCGACTTGGATTTATCGGATCAAGATCTAGCTGGCATTGCAATCCGTATAGAGGGACACGGCGATAACGTCCTTCCGGCTCTTTTTGGTGGCCTCGTGCTGAACTCCCATGACGGCTGGATGCGTTTCGAGCCCTCTTCGAATCTTGCCCCGATTATTTTCGTAGCCCGTGAGAAATTCAGGACCGAGGCCGCGCGACGCGTTCTTCCCGTTGATGTGCCCCGGGAAGACGCGGTGGCGAACGCCGCATCTACCGCGGCACTCGTTGCTATTCTCACGGACCGCGGTCCCGTCCAGGGTCTGATGATGGCGATGGAGGATCGAGTTCACGAGCCCTATCGGCTGCCGCTGATGCCCGAGACATTGGAGTTGCACCAGGCTCTCCGCGCCCAGGGACTACCGACGGCACTCTCTGGAGCGGGACCGTCACTGATCAGCATCGTTGACGCGCGAAGCCTTGACGAATCCGCCGCGCTCGCGGCGAAATTAGCGCCGTCCGGTTGGAAGGTTCTGACCCCCGGATGGGATCTGAGCGGCGCGCAAGTCAGGTAGATGGGAATCCGAAGCATCGTCCTTGTGGACGGCGAGCATTACCCTCCCGTACTTCGCCGAGCGATCGAGGAACTGAGATTGCGCGGTGAAAGACCCGTCCTTGCCTTGCTCGTTGGGGGCGGGGAGAAGCTGGGACAGGTGGAGTTGGATCTGGGAATTGAAGTCAGAGTCGCCTCCGACCCCGAGGTCGATTTGGCAAATGCCCTCGACGAGACCTCCTGCGCACGCGTCATGGATCTTTCCGATGAACCGGTGCTTGGCTACGTCGCGCGTCATCGAATGGCGAGCGTGGCCCTATGGAAGGGGGCCGTCTACGTCGGACCGGACTTCGAATTCACCCCGCCGCGGCGTCCCAGAATCCTGAC
>CAZCSK010000005.1:0-82166 GCA_964501265.1 uncultured Actinomycetes bacterium | reverse complement strand
AAAATCTGAGACACGCGCCCCCGCTCTAGGCACATTTGGCAAAATCTGAGACACGCGCCCCCCCTGCTGGTTGGGGGTGCCTGGAATTTTTTCTGTCAGACCCCCTCTTTATATTGATACTGACCGATTGGCAAAGGAGAGAGAGATGGAGCTTCCCCTTATTGTTTTGGCCGCAGCGATTATCGTGGCGGCGATCATACTGGCGCGTCGCCCGGCCGGGTTTTCCAGCGGCACCCTGGCCCGCCCGGACGACGGTGTGCACCGAATTGCCGCTCAGGTGGCTTCTTTGGCTGGCGCTTTCGAGGAAAGCCGCCGTTTTGAGGAGCAAAGCGCTCAGGCGCTCGCTGGCATCGAGCGTATGTTCGCGGGTTCTTACTCCAGGGGGCAGATGGGGGAGAATCTGCTAGCTGCCGCACTTGACGCCTTCCCGGCCGACATGCTGGTCCGAGACCTGCGAGTAGGGGGCCGAGTGTGCGAGTTCGGTCTTCGGATGGCCGACGGCAAAGTACTACCCATCGACTCGAAATGGCCCGGCTTGCCCTTCCAGGGTGATATCGAGGCATCAGATGAAATAGACGAGACCACCAGGGCACGCGTTGACCGGGCGGTCTGCGATCGATTGGTCGAGGTTTCCCGCTACATCGACCCTGCGGTGACTACCCCGCTCGCGGTCGTCGCCCTGCCGGATCCCATCTACCGTTGTTGTCGCAAGGCCTTTACCCAGGCGGGCGACCTGCGGCTCGTGGTCGTGTCGTACTCGGGCGCTATGCCGGCAGTCCTTTCCATTCTTAGTCTTCATCGCGCATACAGTCGCGACGGCGCGGCAGAGAGAATGCTTCTCAATATTCACGAGCTCGCCGTCGTCTTGGGACAGATGGCCGCCCATTTGCAGGGCAAGGTTTCACGAAGTCTCGCGACCTTGACTAACGCGAGCGGTGAGTTGCGGGCTATGGTTTCCAGAGCGCAGAGTCTGGCTTTGGCCGCCGGAGGACATCCAGCCGATCTCGAAACAAGCGATGATCCAGATGATGAACTAGAGATGAGCGCAGGAGCCGTATGACGAATATCGATCGAGTGGTTGACCACGACGGGGGACCGTTGCTCGTTCTTGGTGGGCCAGGAACGGGCAAGACCCATGCCTTAGAGCAGCGCTACCTGCGGTTAGCCCAAACCGATGGCCTCGCACCCCATCGCGTACTCGTGCTTTGCAACAATCGCCGCTACTCGATGAATGCGCGCGATCGTCTTGTGCGGGCTCTTCCCCAAGCGGCCACCATTGAGGTCCCCGTCTATACCTGGCATGCATTGGCGCACCATTTGATATCCCGTTACTACAGAAGACTGGGCTATCGGGAATCTCCTGTGCTGTTGACGGCCGCGGAGCAATGGAGTGCAGTGCGGGAGCTCCTTTCCCAGGAAAGTCCCGAGCGGTGGGGAGAGTGGGGGCCGCGCCTTTCGGAGCGCGCATTCGTCGACGAGGTGGGAGATTTCTGCCTGCGCGTCGAACAGCGACTCACGTCCGAAGAGGAGCTGAGTGCGCTTGTTACCCGCCGGCCGGATTGGGCGCCTGTCGTGGACTTTTCCCGTCGATACCGAGAGCATTTGAAAACTCAGTCTCGTTTGGACTACGCGTCGCTTCTCGCATCCGCCTTTCGACTGCTGAGCGACGACGACGAAGTTCGTGCCTCCTTGCAACGACGCTTCCCCCACGTTCTTGTAGATGAAGGGCAGGAGTTGAGCAGAGCCCAACTCGAGCTGCTGGGGCATCTGGACACCTCCAACCTTGTGGTGGCTGCAGATCCGGATTCCGGGATCGAAACGTTCAGGGGATCTGAACCCGACTGGGTTTTCGGTTTCGACAAATGGTTTAGTACTCACACCACGATCGTGTTGGATCGGTCTTGGAGACTGGGATTGCCGCTGGCCGCAAGCGCGCGCGAGTTGATCGAGCACAACGATGAGATCGGTCGGACGCCGCTTGTTGCCGCCGACCACGAGACAGAGTTTACAAACACGACCTTTACTTCGGTGGCCACCGAAGTCGGTGCGATCGCCCGCGAGTTCAGGCGGCTGCACCTTATCGACGGGGTGGCTTGGAGTGAAATGGCGGTTCTGTTGTCTCAACCTCGGCACCTGCTCGCTCCACTCGAGGCGGCCTTAGACGAGTGGGAGGTTCCCCACAAGCAGATGTCGGGAGACCGTCCTCTCGGCTCGGAGCCCTCGGTTGCATGTTTCCTAGATCTAGTCCGTGTCGCGCTCGCTGCCGATGACGCTGAAGGCGTTCTCCCAAACTTGCTGACGGGTCCGTTATTCGGGCTCGATTACTCGATACGCAGGTCGCTCGACCGCGAAGCTTGGCAATCAGGACGGAGCCTTAGCGAGATCGTCGAAGAATCTCCGCTCACGGAAGAATTTCGGACGCTTCGTGATCGAGTCGTGCAGTATCGGTCTCGCGCCGACGAGTGTTTCTGGGAGATTTACTCGACGTCCTCTTACTATCGCGGCCTTGAGGTCGCAGCTGTTGGTGACCCTGCCCACCCTGCCAACGCCGAACTCGATGCCCTGACTGCGTTCAGTCACGCTCTTGGGCGATTCGTCGAACGTCGTCACGGGAAAGGGTCTATTGAGGACTATTTGAGTGGAGCGGCCCGCGCCGACTTCGGCGGCGATCCGTGGCTGACCACGGGGGCGACACCCACCGACGCGGTTGACGTGCTTTCTTTTCACGCGGCCAAGGGTCAGGAGTGGGACATCGTGGCAGTAGCAGGTTGTCTCGACGCATGGATCCCGAAGGGGCGGCGCGCACAGGGCCTTTTCGATCCATTCACCCTCGAAGCCCCCGATGCCGCCGAACGTCAGGTCGAAGCGATTGCCGACGACCGCCGTACCTTTTACGTGGCGGCCACCCGAGCGCGCCGGCGCGTTTGGTTTACTTCCTCTCCCGCGAGCGGGGGCCGGGCCCATCCCAGCCGGTTCCTCTTCGAGTTGACAGGGTCGGCACCTGACCAGTTTGCCCAAGTCGATCTTCCGCCGCTCACGATGACGGAATTTAAGGCACGACTTCGTCGAACTCTCGCCGAGACCTCGTCGTCCTCACATGAGCGCGTCGCCGCGGTAATAGCGTTGGCGGAGGTGGGGGCCGATGCCTCACGCTGGTACGGCCGTTGGAACTGGACGGAAGGGTCGGTTCCATTGATAGGTGAGGAGTTTCGTACTTCGTATTCGCGGCTCGGCGTATTCCAAAACTGCGGGCTGCAGTATGTCCTTCAGTCGGTACTTGGGCTCGATCCCTCTTCCACTTATTCCATGAAGTTCGGCACTTGGATCCACGCTCTCTTCCAGGCTGTCCATGAAAATCGGATCGCCGATTGGCTGGCACTTCAGCATGAGTACAACAAGTTGTTCGACGAAAAGATATTTCCCAACGCAACCATCGCCCGCCAGTTTCGGCGGGACGGGCTCAAGATGCTGAAGGTCTTTGTTGAGAAGGAGAGGAGCCCCAACGTTGTAAAGACGGAGTACTCCTTCGAGTTTCCGTATGAAGGCGCGGTTCTGCGAGGGCGCATCGATCGAATCGATCGCATCGGGAACAACTTGACGTTGGTGGACTACAAGACTGCGAAGTGGGCGCCTTCCAAGAATGAGGGTGCGAAGTCCTTGCAGCTGGCCATCTATCACCTGGCTGCCCGTACCGACCCCGCTCTCAAGGAATTGGGCGAGCCGAAAAAGGCAAGCCTCGTATATCCCGGCTCGCTTTGGCCGAGTGGGGACCACAAAGTGATTCCTCAGAACGAGGCCCAGGCCGACGAGGTGCTTAAAACTCTGCCGGACATGATCTCCGGAGCTCTCGCTGAAGATTTTCGTCCATCTCCGGACGCCGACTGTTTCTTTTGCAAGATGAAACCGCTTTGCCCCCTGTGGCCTGAGGGCCGGGAAGTGATCTCGTGAAAACTGCATCGTCGGCGATCAAGGCCGCGCTCAAAGGCCACGAGCCCAGCGACGAGCAATGGGCGGCCATCGAACACGATCCCGTGGCCCTTGCGATCATTGCGGGTGCCGGAAGTGGGAAGACGGCCATCATGGCGGCGCGCATCGTGTGGATGGTTGAGCAGGGCATAGCCGAGCCCCCGAAAATCTTGGCGCTCACCTTTACCAATAAGGCCTGCGATGAACTGCAGGAAAGGATAGCGATTGCATTTTCCAATATGGACTCTTCCCCAACCGACCTTCCCATGGTGTCGACCTACAATTCCTTCGCCGACCGCCTTGTGCGAGAACATGGAGTTAGGATCGGAATCGATTCGGAAGTGGGTCTGCTCTCGACGCCCCAAAGCTGGCAACTGGTTCTCAATGCGCTCGACAAGGTGGACGCCTTCGATGCAATCGACTCCCGATCGATTAGTTCGCTTTGCGCGAGCTGCTTGAGTCTCTCGGATCAATGCGACAACCACATAGTCTCGCCCGAGCGCGTGGCTGAGGTGGATCGAGAGGTCCTTGCCGAGCCCGAATATTTCGATGCGAGAACTCTCGCTGCATCAAGTAAGCGGATAGAGCTGGCGGGCCTCGTGCGTGCGTACAAGAACGCCAAGCAATCGGCGGACCGAATTGACTACGGGGATCAGATTGTGAAGGCAGTCGAAATAGTTGAGGGCTTTCCAGAAGTTGCGGCCGCGTATCGTGAACGGTATCCCACCGTTTTGCTCGACGAGTACCAGGACACCAACGTTGCTCAGAAACGCCTTATGCGGGCCATCGCCCCATCCGGCACCAACATAACGGCGGTTGGCGACGCGCGCCAGAATATCTTTCAGTGGCGGGGCTCGACGTTGTTCAATCTCATCGATTTTCCCACCAAGGATTTTCTTCGCGATGGGGAAGTCGCGCACAACTACATTTCCTTATCCACGAACTTTCGAAGTGGCGCCAACATCCTTGAGGTTGCGAACACACTGATCGACCAGGTCGCGCCGGAGCGCCGCCCCGGTAAACCGTTGACCCGCCATGCTCCCAACGGCGAAGGCTTCGTCGGTGTGAAGTTGTTAGCCGACCAGACCGAGGAGGCGGTGTTCATCGCGCAGGAGATCGCCCGCCTTCATGGCGACGCAACCGGCCCGGGTCGTGAGCCCTGCGACTGGAAGGATTTTGCGATTCTCGTCCGCCGGAAGTCTCACATGGGACCCATTTATGAGGCGCTCAGAGAAGCCGACATTCCGGTCGAAGTGGTGGGACTCGGCGGCTTGCTGCAGATTCCCGAAGTCATGGACACTGTTGCTTGGCTAAGAGTGGTCGCCGACCCTGGACCCCCAAGCAACCGGTGGATGGCGCGCTTGCTACTCGGCCCTCGCTTTCGCATCCACTACCGCGATCTGGCCCTGCTCGCGCGGTGGGCCGCGCATCGCACATTGGAATTGACAAAGGCCAAAAAGGAAGGGGTCCCTGCACAGGGCAGGGTGGTTGTGCCCGATGAGACTGAGTTCGAGCCGGACGACGTGGCCTTTTCGCTGGCCGAAGCTCTTGACCACCTTGACGAGATCGAAGGTTTGGGTTCGCAGGCGCGCGGGCGGCTCAGTCAATTCTTGCGAGAAGTGCGGAGCCTTAGGGCGCGAACGGGTGGTCCACTTCCGGACTTGGTGCATAGGGTCATCCAGGAAACCGGCATTTGGGAGGCGCTCGAATCCAGCCCCCGCAAGGACGCTGCGGCGGCGCGGGCAAATCTGACTCAATTCTCAGGAATGGTCGCGAAATTTGCACCAGTTTCTGGTAAGCCGTCGCTGGCCGAGTTCCTCGACTATTTGGACGCCGCAGAGGATGCCGACGAGACAATGGAACTAGAAATCTCTACCGCGCAAGATTCCGTGAAATTGACTACGGTCCACCGCGCCAAGGGCCTTGAATTTGAGGTTGTATTCGTTCCCGGCGTTGCGGCGCGACTGAATGACAAGGGCGAGAAGGTCGACTCGGTATTTCCCGACACGCGCACTTCCAATCCACTGGAGGCGTTCGCCCAAATCCCCTACAGCGCTCGGGAAGACCGCGACCATCTGCCGATGCCGTGGACAATCGACGCCTCCGGCAAACGTGTTCTTAGGAAAAAGGCCGATTTCTTCCAGGAACTGAAAACCCGGGCGCTCGAAGATGAAAGGCGCCTGTTCTACGTGGCCTTGACGCGCGCGAAGCAAAGGCTTTACGTCACCGCGGCGTGGTGGTACGAGAGGCAAAACGATGAGCGCGGGCCGTCGGTATTTTTCGACGAAGTTGCGTCGGTGCCGGTGACCGTGAATCTCGGAGATGCTGGCAAGCCCGAGGCCAGTCCACTTAGAGCGCAACTAGCTGCGCGGGCCGTCTGGCCACCGGAGCCCGCGGAGCGCATGCCCGTTCATCCTGAATTTTCGGAAGGGTACGCGGTCGTGCTCGATGGACTCGTGGCGGGGGAGACCACGGCTGAGGAAATTCTTGAACGCTACGATCCCGAGCTGCGCACCGACGCCGAGGCCGCGCTGGCTGAGCATCGACGCACGATCAGTGCTCTGCAGCGCCCGGCGTCAAGGTCGAACGTCGCCCCTTCGGAGTCCCCGTCGACATCAGTTACCCGGGCGGTGGCGTCAATTAGTTCACCGAGCGACACTCGACACCGTCCGTTGCCGGAACGACCCTCCGAAGCGCGTCGCATCGGTATGGAGATTCACTCCTGGATCGAGGAACTCTCGCGTGGCCTCATCGGGCTTGCCGACGAAGAAGTCCTCGACCAACCCGGAGCTCATGTGGATTCCTCTCGTCTGGTGGACTTGCGCAAAACGTTCGAGCAGATGGGTTTCCCGGAGCGGACCCTCAAGCGTTTGGATGCAGGGGATCCGATGGCGGAAGTTCCCTTTGTACTGAAGGTGGGGGAGCGGTTGGTAAAGGGCCGGATCGACGCGGTGTATGAGACCCCTGACGGCGGCATTGAAATAGTCGACTTTAAGACGGGGGCCAAGCCGGGAGAGTCTTCGGTCGAACTCGATCAGTTACTCGTCTACGCGGGGGCTCTGATGAAGCTCGGGCTCGATGTTGGGAAAAGTATCAAACTCACCTACGTCTACCTTGCCGATGGCACCACGCAGTCACGGGAGGTCAGCCGCGCCGAAGCCGAGCAAGGCTTGGCACGACTCGAAACCGGCTTGTCGATAGCCCCCGCTTAGATCGAATCCAAGGCTTTTGCGATTTGCGGCGCGGTCGCAAGGATTAGGCGGTCCTGCGTGATCAGAGGGACGGCCAAATTCTCAGCCAGGGCCACATAGGAGGAGTCGTATGCAGAAAGCCCCTGCGCGGTCCATCTGACAACGTCGATGAGGTCGGGGTCGATGAAACGAATCTCTGAGTCCTCGATTGTTTGCACCAAGTCGAGCAGAGCGTCCACCGACCATTTCCATCGTCGGCCGGCAACATTGACTAACTCAAGGCGCAATATCGTGGGCGCGGAGACTGCAAGATTCGCGGTTGTCATCTTCAAGCGAAGATCTTCGGCTCGGTGCCAGATTGGGCCCTTAACGGTTTGAAGCCACTCGGAGATGACCGAGGCGTCAAGGACTACTTGTGTCATCGTAGTCCTCCGCAACTTGACCAAATATCCTATCCGCCCTGCTGTCACGCTCAGAGCGGATAAAGGCTGTTGCATCCCCTGGCGTTCCGTGCTTCGCGCCGAGTTCCCTAAGGCGATCCAGGGCCCGCTGTCGCTTTCGAAGCTCTGCTCTCGTCTGCGCCTGGGGAAGTTTCTCTACGAGAACCTTTTCAAGGTAGGCGCTCCTAGAGAGCCTTTCTCTAGCTGCAGCCTTGTCAACGCGGGCTAGCAAGTTCGGATCCATCGTGACCAGCACCTTGGGCATAGTGAAAGGATATCTGGATATCTGTCCGTTGTCCACTTGACGATTTTCGTCATCGCGTGGTCGTGCTCGGACCTGCGCGACCCCGTCCTCCGGGCCCGTCGCGCATTGGGGTCGCCTCCCCGTTTCAGCGCGGTGGAGCGACCCGGTTCTCATCACTGAGTCGCGCTCAGCGCGACTCAGTGATGGCAATAGGGGCTTTGGCGGTCAATTACCGCCCCGAACCGCCCGCTGCCCGTCTTTTGGGCGCAGGCGTCATGGCTGCTTCCGCTGCCTTGTCGATCCGGGTCTGTTCCATTCGCTCTGGATGCTTTGCCCAGTAGTGACGCCGCACCGCCGGACCCACCGTCCAGCCCTTCGGAATGCGGATTGCCTTGCCGCAGGTCTTGCACTTCGCCATTTCGTTTTCCCCCTTTCAAGGGTTTGCAATCGAAAAGGGAAGTGCACCTACCACTGTAAAGACGCGCGCCGACAAAAAATCGGGCCTCCAGTAGGCTGGACGCAATGAAAATCGGAATGCACGTTGGGCAGGAGAATCCTTTGGGCGATGCTGAGGCCGCAGGAGCAGACGTAATCCAGATGTTTGTGGGAGATCCGCAGAGTTTCGCGAAGCCCGAGCCTCGTGCCGATGCTGAGCAATTGAGAGGCAGCGGCATTCCGATCTATATCCACGCGCCTTACCGTTTGAACATTTGCCATCCCAACCCTCGCATTCGGGTGCCGTCGCGAAAGACCTTGTCGCAGACTGCCGATGCGGCGGCCGAGATCGGGGCGGCGGCCGTCATCGTTCACGGCGGCCATGCCGAAGACGGCGCCGACGAGGGCCCGATGCGGTGGTGGAAAGCGTTTGGGGAGCGGAAGTTCCCAGTGAAGATCCTCATCGAGAACACCGCTGGCGGCGACAATGCAGTGGCGCGCTACGTCGATCAGATCGAAAGGCTCTGGGAAAAACTGGCTGAATTCGATGTCGGCTTTTGCTTCGACACCTGCCACGCTCATGCAGCCGGAGAGGATTTGACCGACGTGGTTGATCGCCTGCTCAAGATCACTGGCGGAATTGACGTCCTTCATTGCAACGACTCTCGCGACGCCGCCGGAACTGGGGCAGATCGCCACGCCAATCTGGGCAAAGGAAAGATGGATCCGGATCGAATAGTAGATATGGTGAAGGCGTCCGAAGCGCCGGTCGTTATTCTAGAAACTCCGTCGGCAGGCATCCATGACGACCTCGCTTGGCTCCGTGACCAGCTTCAAGGCTCATGATCGGACTACTCATTATCGGACTAGCTGAAAGGATCGATGCCCTTTGAAGAAGGACACCAGGCAGTTCCCCGCGGGGCGTGATGACGGTGCCCCATTTTCGTCCTACGTCGACGAGCAGGAGGAGCCTGCGCAGTCCGAGTATTGGCGAGGCGACGATGATGAGGGTGCTCCTCCTAGGAAAAAGCGATCCCTGCGCAAGTTTCTCGCCGCGGCGCTGGTCGGAATAATGGTCGGAGTTGCAGGATCATCGCTCCTAAGCAAGGATGACTTAACGACTCCTATTGAGCCCCTCCCTGTCTCCCGCAACAAGCCGAGGGGGCCCGCGCCGGCCGGCTCGATTGCATCAATCGTTGAAAACATTCGACCCTCAGTTGTGGCCATCTTTACCCAGAGCCTGGGGCGGGACACCTTCCTTGACACCGAAGCTCCCGACGGCGCGGGAACGGGAATATTGGTTGATGACCAGGGCCACGTTGTAACGAACAACCATGTTGCGACTTCCGGAACCGGCATCCAAGTGGTGCTCCCAGATGGACGGGACTTCAACGCGACCCTGGTGGGATCCGATCCTCAGACTGACCTCGCCGTACTCAAGATTGACGCCAAGAGTCTCAAGCCCGCGCCTTTTGGAGATTCCGATCTGTTGCGCGTCGGCGACACAGTGATCGCTGTCGGACATGCCCTCGCTTTGCCGGGCGGCCCGACGGTAACCGAGGGCATCGTGTCGGCGCTCGATCGATCCATCCGCGAGCCCAACGGTGTTTTCCTCGACAGCCTCATTCAGACCGACGCGGCAATCAATCCGGGCAACAGCGGTGGGCCGCTGCTCGACGCCGAGGGAAACGTCGTTGGCATCAATACGGCGGTGTCGGGCTCCGCGCAGAACATCGGCTTCGCGATCGGAATCTCTCCGGCGCGAACCGTCATCGAGCAGTTGATCGCACGGGGCAAAGTGATCCGCCCCTACTTGGGTGTTGAGATGCTGGCGGTGTCACCGGAGATCGCGGCCCAGCAAGACCTATCAGTAAAGCAAGGTGCACTTATTACGCGCGTTGTTCCGAATTCTCCAGCCGCTAAGGCGGGATTTCAGGCGGGAGATGTGATCGTTAGCATTGAGGGGACGAAGATCGTCGACCCAGGTGAGGTCGGGACGGTGCTTATTACCCGCAAAGCTGGCAACGAAATTGAAGTAGTAGTGGCCAGAGGCAAAGAACAGATCCGATTGCGACCGACCCTAGGCAATCGTCCCCTGAACACCTCCTGATCTGCCCAGGGGGCGCGACACCCCGATACCCGTTAGGCGTCCGCCGGGTCGAGGTAGAGGCCCTATGGTATGTTTCGCCCTACAAGTTAGTTCAAGCGCGGTGGTATCCCTTTGGCCCGGATGTCTACGGATGTAATGGGGGAAGCCGGTGAAAGTCCGGCGCTGTTCCGCAACTGTAAGTCGCTCCTAGGAGCGACGAGCCAGGATACCCGCCATCGTGCCCGTTCGAAGAAGCCCTTCGAGACAAAGGGGGAACGATGCGCAGGTACATTGCAGTGCTGGCCACAATGGCCATCCTTTTCATTCCGCTTGAGAGCGCTTCGGCGCGCACTCAAACTGAGTCCGGCCAAGAGGCACTCTCATGGTTGACGTCACAAGTCAATCCTGACGGCAGCATCGCGGGATTTTCGCCGATCGGTGGTTCTGCCGACGCGCTATATGCGGTCGCGGCTGGCGGACTCGATCCGAATGCATGGCCCGCAGTCTCCGATCCCCGGCCCATCTCCTACCTTCAGAGTGTCGCCAACGCCAGCACGTCCGGGAGCGGCGATGTGCGCGACGACGCTGCCCGATCTGCCAAGGTTGCCCTGGCTGCGAAGTTGGCCGGCCGCAATCCCCGTTCATTCGGCGACGCCGACTTGATCGGGTTTATCAACTCTTACTACAACTCCGGCACTGGACTTTACGGGACCGACCTCTTCGACCAGACGTTTGCATTCCTTGCATTGCGCGCCGCCGGAGATCCGATCCCATTTGCCGCTGTGGATGCGCTTTTGGATGCGCAGAGCTCGGTGGACGGGGGATGGGAGTTCCAAGTGGGTTGGGGGACCGATACCAATACGTCGGCTCTCGCAGTGCAAGCGTTGCTCGCCGCTGAGCCCGTCACGGCGGCGCAACAAACCGCGATCAATGCAGCAATCGCATCAGCCGTCGGTTACTTCCAGAGCGAGCAAAACTCAGACGGCGGATTTGCCTACCAGCAAGTGTTTGCTGAGAACTTCTGCGGGGGTGTGAATCCGAGCGATGCGAATTCAACCGCCTATGCGATTCAAGCGATTCGGGCTGCGGGGCAGGACCCCAAGTCTTCGCCCTGGACCCAGACATCGACTAACCCTGTGGGATTCTTGCTCGGTCTCCAGGCCGCGAACGGGTCGTTCAGTTATCAAGATGGACCGGACTGTCTGAACGATGCCGGAGCGACCTCACAAGCGGTGCCGGGGATTCTCGAGCGGTCTTTCCTGTGCTTGCTCGGCTTTTCGTCGTGCCCAACTCTGGCTTCGGGCTCGAAGCAACGCTCGCCGTCGCCATCTCCCTCCATATCGCCCAGCGGCGGAGTCTCCGCAACTCCTACAACAAAGACCTCGACGCCACTCAAGCGTAGGAGCACGAGGGGCGTTGCGTCGGCTCCGTCGACTGCGCTCGAATCATCCGACGCCACTCAGCTGTCCGATGGGGTGGCGCCGACGCCCGGACTCAATGAGCCCAGTCCATCCGACGATGGGCTCGCGAATCCATCTCGCACCGATCGAGAGAGGGACGGGAGCGATGAGCCGTCGGCGCTGCCGTGGGTCCTGGGGTTCGGCGCGCTCGGCGCCATGGCGCTGGCTGGCCTTTATATGGCCGGTCGGAGGAGTCGCCAAGAGCCCTAGTGGGAGGTCTGACTTACAGGATTTCCCGGGTTCTTCGCAGCGCGACGCTGCGTGCCGCTCCGCTTGCACTACTTCTGGTTGTTGCACCCTTCTCGCCGGGGGCGCCTCCAGCATGTGCGGCTGAATCAAGCCATGCGGGAGTTGTGGTCAGATTCGATTCGTCCGACGAGCGTCGATATTGCGTTGCCTTTGACGGGGCGGAGACCACGGGCATCTCCGCGCTTCGATCGACGGGACTGAATCTTGTGACGAAGAGCTCGGGGGGCATGGGAGAGTTTGTCTGCAAGATCGGCGATGTCGGCACCGACACACAAGATTGTCCGGCTTCCGACGGCAGCTACTGGTCCTACTTCAAGATGACCGACGGTGGGTGGCGCGCTTCGGGAAGAGGGGCTTCTTCATCCAAGGTCGGATGCGGTGATGTGGACGGTTGGGCCTGGCTGCCCGCAGGCAAAGGTTCTGCGCCCTCGGGGACCGACTACGCGCAGTTGTGTCCCTCCTTCACGTGCAGCGCGGGGGCCGTTCCACCCCCGGCCACTTCGGCTGCACAAACGCCCGCAACCTCACCTGTCTCGCGCCCACTGGGGCCTGTTCCGACTCAGTCCCCGCTGGACGAAACACCTCCCGACTCTGTCGCAACTTCCGCTCCCGGTGCTCTTGCCCCGACGCTTTCAATGGAAGTGGCCGTAACGAAAACGAAGCGAGGCCGGGCCGATTCTAAGATTGACTATGCGGTATTTGGTCTAGCGTTCGCGGCCCTCATCACCGCAGGACAAATCGCGCGACGAAAGAGCGCCCCGTGACCCACAACCTCGACACGCGCGCGGTGCTCGTGTGGCTCGTCTCGAGCCTCATGGCAGTCTTTGTTCTCGACCATCCACTCATCGATGTTCTAGCAATAGCAGCCGCGGCCGCCGTTGCGGGGACCGCGGGGGGACCGTCTCCTTTTCGAGGATTTCTCAAACTGGGTCTGATCGTCATTTCGATACGGACGGTTTTGTTTGGCCTTGCCGGACACGCGGGCACCCACGTGTTATTCGTTGTTTCCGAAGTGCACCTCCCGGTGTGGCTTGGCGGAACAACGCTTGGGGGGGCGGTGACCGCCGAAGTTGTGTTGTCGAGCGTCGCTGAGGGACTGCGTTTGGTGGCCGTGCTGGCCATATTCGGCGCATTCATCTCGCTTACCGAGACGATCGATCTTATTCGCATCGCCCCGAGGTTCATGTTCGAGCTTGGATTGATTGTGAACATAAGTGCAGGTTTTGCACCCGAAATGGTTCGTACCGCCCGGGACGTGAGAGAGGCGCAACGAATGCGCGGCGGCAGTCGCAGAACTTTGGCTCCCATCGTCATTCCAGTCGTGGCTACTGCACTTGACCGATCGATCGCCCTTGCCGAATCGATGGACTCGCGAGGATACGGTCGCAATATTGCCGACGGCTCGGAGCGGATCTGGCGCACCATAGCAGCCGTCGCGGCACTTACATGCGTTATAGCAACGTCGGTCTGGGCGACAAGCACGGCAACGTTTCTTTCCGCAACCGTCGCGGGCGTCGGCGCCTTCGTCACGGTCGTTTCGTTGCGCATCGTCGGAAGCTTCTCGTCGCGCACTCGATACTTGCGGCGGCGCCTCGGCCCCCGCGACCGCCTTACGGCGATCGCTGCTGCAGTCGTCGCGGTTTCTGCGGTTCTGATCGCGCAGGGTGGACTTAAAGCGCGCTTCGACCCGTACTCCTCCATTACGTTGGCCGCCCCGCATCCGGCCGCCACAATGGTGGCGGCCTGCGTCGCCCTGCCCGTACTCTTAAAACGAAGGACTACATGATCACGATCACCGATGTCACCTACGCGTACCCGGGCCAGACCGCGCCGGCGGTAGATCACGCCAATCTGAGCTTGAACGGCTCGGAACTAACTCTAGTCGCGGGTGTCTCCGGCGGGGGGAAGTCGACCTTGCTGCGCACCATCAATGGACTGGTTCCTCACTATTACGGTGGGCGATTCTCGGGCCGGGTGATGGTCGACGGAATCGACACGGCCAGCACTCGCCCGCGCGATCTCGCCTCATCGGTTGGATTCGTCGGCCAAGACCCCGAGGATCATGCGGTTGCGGGACGAGTTGAAGACGACATTGCATTCACGCTCGAGAATCTCGGCACGGATTCCGCGACGATGCGAAGACGCGTCGAGGAGGTTCTGGACGCGCTGGGTCTTTCCGATCTGCGCTCGCGGCGGCTCGACACCCTATCGGGCGGCGAAAGGCAACGCGTTGCGATCGCAAGCGCGCTAGTAGCGATGCCAGCGCATCTTGTGCTCGACGAGCCAACGAGCCAGTTGGACCCTCAGTCGGCCGAGGAAGTGATTGGTGCGCTTCTGCGGTTGCGAGACGAGATGGGCATCTCTGTGATCCTGGCCGAGCACCGGCTGGAACGGGTGTTGCAATATGCGCAGCGACTGATTGTGCTCGATCAGGGCAAAGTCCATTCCGGAGATCCAGTCACTGTTCTTTTAGACCGCGACCTCGGTCCGCCGGTTGTGAAGTTGGGCAGAGCGCTAGGCTGGCGCCCGTTGGCGCTCAACTTGCGCGAGGCGCGCTTGCGCCTGCAGGATGCGAAGATTACTCCACCGTTGCCTGCCAAGAGCGTCCCCACGGGGGATGCCGTCGTCAGTGCGAGCGGCGTTGCCGTCGAGCTGGGCGGGCGACGCGTATTGGGGCCGCTCGAGGTGTCGATAGACGAAGGCGAAACCGTCGTCATGATGGGCCGCAACGGGTCAGGCAAAACCACTTTGTTGCGCGTGCTGGGGGGCCTGATCAAAGGCGGCCGCGTGACGCGTCCTAAAGCCATAGCGTTCGTACCTCAGAATCCCGCCAAGCTCCTTTATCGGGCGACCGTCGCCGACGAGATCGCGGCGACTCTTCGCGGCCGGGGCTTGCCCCATTCAAATGGCGATGTGACCACGGAGGCAGGTCTCTTCGGGGTCGAACATCTGCTGGCGAACCATCCCCGCGATCTGTCGGGAGGGGAAGCCACCGCCGTTGCTTTATCGGCCGCCGCCGCGGGAGATCCCAAACTGATATTGCTCGACGAGCCCACTCGCGGCATGGACGATCCCGCCAAGTTACGTTTGGCCGACTTGCTGAAGGGTTGGCGAAAGGAGGGTCGCGCGGTGATCATGGCGACTCACGATGTTGAGCTTGCCGCCCGAGTGGCGACGCGCGTAATAATTCTTGCCGAGGGCGAAATCGTCGCTGACGGAGTCCCGGCCCAGACTCTCGCGGGGTCAATGACTTTCTCGACTCAGATGAACAAGGTTTTCGGTGACCCGCGCATCCTGACCGTCGAGGACGCTATAGCGGCGCTGGGGCTCCCGTGAACGCGGAGGCCGCGACACCCCGACACCTCCCTGTCTCGCGCCGCACAAGGTGGGGAGTAATGCCTTTTTTTGCGGTGAATCTTGCCGGCGTGCTGGCCTTCGCCATGCCGTTCTTTCTTGCGGCCCCCGCAACAACCGAATCTTCGGCCCGCTCACCCGATGCGGTGTGGTTGATGGTTCTGCTGACGGCGATGCTGATTGCAGTGGCCGTTTCTGAGGCATCTGGTGGCAAATTGGATTCGAAGGCGATTGCACTGCTTGGAGTACTCGCCGCGCTCGCCGCAGTTATGCGCATTCCCATCAGCCTGGCGGGCGCCAACCTTGTCTACATCATTCCAATCGTGGCGGGATACGTTTTTGGAAGTTCCTTTGGATTCGTGCTGGGGGCGATCGCGATGCTTGTTTCGGCGGTGATCACCGGAGGCATCGGACCCTGGGTCCCATTTCAGATGTGGGCGATGGGATGGGTCGCAGCGGGGGCGGGCCTTTTAAAGCCGCTCGCACATCGTCGCCGCGTTGGCCTCGTGGCGCTTGCCATCTACGGTTATGTGGCGGCCCTCTTCTACGGGGCGGTTTTGAATCTTTACTTCTGGCCGCTCGTGGCCAATCCTTCGGCCATCGGGTGGACCCCCGGCCTTGGCGTTGCGGAGACCCTGCGGCATTACAAATCCTTCTACCTGCTCACTTCGTTTGCGTGGGACGCGTTCGGGGGAGTGGTCAACGTGATTGCGCTGGCAGTTCTCGGGCCGCCATTGACTGCCGTCTTGGTGCGCTACAGAGACCGGTTCACGGTGGATCTGACTCAAGAGTGTCTTTTCGAGGGTTTAATCGCATAACCTCGTCGGCATGAAATCCGCCCTTCGTTGGGGGCTCATTGCCTGGCTTGCTCTGCAGCTGATCGTGACTGCGGCGGCCTTTTACTCGATCAACTATGTACCCGCCGGAGTCACCGTCCCGGTGCCCGGATACGAACCGCCCGAGACGCACGCTTTCTTCGAGGCGTGGCTGCGAGCCGATGCGCTTTGGTATTTAAAGATCGCAAAACACGGCTACGGAGATTCGTTGGCCACCTTCGCTTTCTTTCCCGCTTTTCCCCTGGCGACGAGAGTTGTTGGCTTCTTCATGCCGAGCGAACTGGTTGCTGGTTTGGTGGTAGCAAGCGGCGCGATCTTGGCGGGCTTTGTTTTCCTGCATCGGTGGATCGAAATGGCCTCTACTTCAGCCGCAGCGCGTGCAGGGGTAGTCGGTCTCGCCCTGTTCCCGACTTCCTTCTTCTTGATTGCTCCCTACGGCGAATGCATGCTCCTAGCGGCGGGTTCAGGAGCGCTTCTTGCAGCGGCGTCCGGGCGCTTCAAGCTGGCCGGCGTGGCCGGCGCAGTTGCCGCACTCTCCCGGCCCTTCGGCATCTTCATGGTAATACCGTTATTGGCCTATGCCTATAGGGCGCGGGGACGTGGACGATGGTTAGCGCCCGCGGGGCCGATTGCCGGCGCACTCGCGTGGGGAGCATTTGCGGCATTAAGGACAGGGGATCCACTTGCAGCCATAAACGTTCAATCGATCTGGCAACGCAGCCCTACCTTCTTCGGTGCCACGCTGATCAGAAGTTTCACAGTCCCGTTCGAGTTCGCCAACTCATCTCTTCTGCCTTATTTATTGTTCGATCTAGTGGCACTCCTCTTTGGCATCGTGCTGGTCGTGCTGGTCCGCCGAGGTCTCAAAGATCGTCTGACGGGATGGGCTATGGCGCTCTACGGAGCAGCGATTCTTCTTTTGGTTCTGTCAACGCCGTTCGCGCCCAGGCCGGCGATGGCAGTTCCGCGTTTTGTGCTGGCTCTGTTCCCTTTGTTCGCAGTCTACGGCAGGCTGCCCTTGTCCCGCCGGGCCCTGAGGGTCTTCCTGGCGGCGATGTCGGGGGCCGGCCTGTTCGTGGCAACGGTCGTATTCATCGCCGCCAGGCCGCTCTTTTGAAGTCTTACGAATCCCTCGGCTGTCGTAACCAGTAATCTCGAAAGGCTCTGAGGCGCGGGAGGCTCTCTCGATCTCGGGCGCGGTTGGCGGCCTCCTTACTTGCGATGATGTCATCCGGATGGCATATCGGAAAGCCTTCCACCTCAACCCTGCGAAGCCATGCCTGCTCAAAGTTTTCAATACCGTCCGGGGCAAAAATCAAGTCAAGGTCGAATGGGCCGTTCTTTAGTTGAATAAAGTCTTTATCTGACTTCGGGGGGTTCGCAGCTTCTGGCGCGCCCGGGTCCGTACCTAAGGGGGCTGCTACCCCCCCGGGCCCCCCGCTGCCGCGGATCTCGCCTGCTTGCTGATCGGTGAGTTCAAATCCGAGATCTGAAAGCGCGTCGACTAAGGCAGCGGCATTTTGCTTTGTCTTATCGACAAAAAGGTCAGCGTCTTGGTGGTATCGGGAAATCCCAACAGAATCGCCCCCGCCTTGCCTATAAAAAGGTAACGAACTCCGTGACGACTAAAGCAGTCCTGAATCTCCTCCGCTTGGGGGTAGTCAAACCTCGCGGCCATAGCCCAGCCAGCTGGGGAGATGTTGCTCGCACCACTTTCGATATTGAGCGGTCGTTGCAAATGATCGGAATGGGGCATCATCCAAAACCGGTTTGTAGGTCCGGATGAAGCTGTAGTGCAGCCGGATCCTGAGCGGTCGTTGCCGGGCAGCGTCGAACTCCGCCTCCCATTGCTCAAGATCCGTAGGCGAGGGGAGCAACATTCGTCCATGATATTGCCTAACCTTAGAACCAGGGGCGAGTTTTTGCTCCTACGTTGGCCAGTGCTCGAATTGCGCGACCCCCGTCCTCCGGACCCACAGCGTCGTAGGGGGTCGCGATTCCTCCGTTTCAGCGAGGACGGACGTTTTGAGCACTTGCTCAGTTCTCGTTTGCCTGGGAGCATGGGGGTGGATGATCACCGAGCGCAGGCAGTCCAGACAGTTGCGAGTCGGCAACGTCCCCATCGGGGGCGGGGCCCCCGTTTCGATTCAATCGATGACCATTACCAAGACCGAAGACGTGCAAGCCACGCTGATTCAGGCGCACGCCATCGCCACGCAGGGCGGGGACATCGTCCGGGTAGCGGTTCCTCACGAGAAAGACGCTCGGGCGCTACCCGAGATCGTAAAGGAGGCCGGTGTCCCGATCATCGCCGACATCCACTTTTCGTACCGGTTGGCCATGTTGGCGCTGGAGGCGGGCGTCCAAGGGTTGCGGCTGAATCCCGGCAACATCCGCGATCCCGATCAGATACGAACTGTCGTCAGGGAGGCGAAGGATCGCGGCGTCCCCATAAGAGTGGGGGTAAACGCCGGGTCCCTGGACAAGCGCTTGATCGCAAAGTACGGCGGGCCAACTCCCGAAGCGCTTGTAGAAAGCGCGCTCGACGAGGTTCGGATTCTCGAGGATGAAGGATTCGGCGATATAAAGATTTCTGTCAAGCACCAGAACGTTCCGCAGATGATCGAGGCATATCGCATTCTTGCGAGCAAGGTCGACTACCCGCTGCACTTGGGTGTGACCGAGGCGGGGCCCCCGCCGTTTGGCATCATGAAGTCGGCTATTGGTATCGGTACACTGCTCGCTGAAGGCATAGGGGACACGATCCGCGTTTCGCTGACAGCCGACCCGGTCGAGGAGATCAAGATTGCGAAGCAGATTCTTCAAGCTCTCGGACTTCGCAAGTCACTCCTCGATCTTGTGGCATGCCCATCGTGCGGAAGAGCGGAACTCGACGTGATCGCATTGACAAAGCAGGTGCAGGACAGGTTGCTCGAACTGAAACTTCCTCCTATTCAGGTAGCCGTCATGGGCTGCGAAGTCAACGGGCCAGGCGAGGCCCGCGAGGCCGACGTGGGGATTGCCGCGGGACCGGGCCGCGGACTTCTTTTCTCGAAGGGCAAGCAGATTGGGTGGGTCCCTGCGGACAAGATGGTCGACGCCCTCATCGAAGAAGCAATCAAAGTGGCGGCGAGTCAGACGACGGCAGCTACGAAATGACGGACAAGAGGATCTTGATCGCCGCCCCCCGCGGCTGGTGCGCGGGAGTGGACCGCGCCGTTGAAATCGTGCAGCGCGCGCTCGACCGCTACGGCCCGCCGGTCTACGTTCGCAAGCAGATCGTCCACAACAGTCACGTTGTGACGCAACTCGAAGAAAAGGGAGCGATCTTTGTCGAATCGGAAGAAGATGTCCCGCCGGGATCGATTTGTGTGCTCTCCGCCCATGGCGTTGCGCCGACCGTTTACGCAAACGCCAAAGCCCGAAACATCACTGTGATCGACGCCACGTGCCCCCTTGTAACCAAAGTCCACGTTGAAGCGCGCAGGTTCGCCAAGCAGGGTAGAACCATCTTTCTAATTGGACACAATGGGCACGAGGAAGTCGAAGGGACCTCCGGCCAGGCGCCCGATCAGACGATCGTCTTGGAGCGCCCCGAGGACGTGGCCGGGCTAAAGGTTGCCGACCCAGACAACGTTGCTTTCATCTCTCAGACGACGCTGGCCGTGGACGACACAAGAGAGGTCGTCGAGGCGCTCCGACGGCAGTTCCCACGTATCGCTGGTCCCACCAAAGACGACATTTGCTATGCGAGTCAGAACCGCCAACAGGCGGTGAAAGAGATAGCACAGCGAGCGGACCTTGTGCTCGTCGTAGGTTCTCAGAATTCATCGAATTCGAACCGTCTTGTAGAGGTGGCCCGAGACGAGGGAACCAAGGCCTTTTTGATCGAAGATGAGAGGTCGATAGATCCGAATTGGATCGAGAGCGCCGCAATCATCGGCATTTCCTCGGGGGCCTCAACGCCGGAAGTCTTGGTCGACCGCGTAGTCAAATATCTCGCCGACAGAGGCATAGTGCAAGTCGAAGAAGTAAGCGTTGCAATAGAGGACGTACATTTTCCGCTGCCGGCAAGCGTCACTTGATATCTTGCCTCAACCGAAGGGAGCCCCGTGAAGATCCACCGTGACAAGTTGCAGATAAGAACTACTCGGGAGTTTGACGTGATTGACATCACCGCCGACGTCGAGAAAGCCCTCCTGGATTCAGGAATAGAAGAGGGCTACGCCCTAGTATTTTCACCGCACACGACGTGTGCCGTTTTGGTGAATGAGAAGGAGACCGGTCTTCTTGCCGATGTCGATGCCACGATGCAGCGACTCGTGCCCAAGCTCGACAACTACATGCATGACGACTTCAACATTCGCACTGAAAACTTGCACGACGACGAAACTAAGAACGCCCATGCCCACATCCGCCGCATGATTGCGGGTCATGCTTCCGAATACATTCCTGTCGGAGAAGGTGCACTTCTTCTCGGCCGCTGGCAGAGGATCATGTTTGTCGACTTCGACTGCCCCCGCGACCGCGAAGTTCTGATTCAGATTTGCGGGATCTAGGTTTACTAATGGAAGCGCTTTTCCGAGATCAAGCTGGCGACGTGCTGGATCCCATTTCCTCCGACCTCGAACGGGTCGAAAAAATAATGGTGGATACGGCGGCGGTGGCCGGGGGGCCCGGGGGGGTAGCGGCGGCCCGGAGGTATGAGGCAGGCGCGCCAGAAGCTGCGAACCCCCCAAATCAACGGGGGATAGGAGACGTATTCACGGAGTTCACAACGCATTTGGCGCGGGCCGGGGGTAAGCGAATCCGTCCGGCTCTCACTTTGCTGGCTTCGCAACTCGGGGAAGGACCCAATCAGAACGTCGACTACACTGCGGCGGCTGCCGAACTCACGCACCTGGCGACGCTTTATCACGACGACGTCATCGATGAGGCCACTACGCGCAGGGGCGTAACGAGCGCCAATCAGATGTGGGGCAACAAGGTGGCGATCCTTGCTGGCGATTATCTCTTCGCGAAGGCTTCGAGCCTCGCGGCGAATGTAGGCGGGATAGTACCGGAGGTTCTGGCGACCGCAATTGCGAAAGTCGTAGCCGGCCAATTGACGGAGCTGCAGTCGATCTACGATCCGAATCGGTCAGAGGAGCACTACTTTGCGACGATCGACGGTAAAACGGTGTCATTGATGGAAACATGCACTTTATTCGGCGCGTCCCTGGGTGAATGTCCGTCAAGCGTGGTAGATGCAATGCAAATGTTTGGTCGCAACCTCGGATTTGCATTTCAGATTGCTGACGATCTCTTGGATCTTGCGGCCAGCCCCGAGGCCCTGGGAAAGGCGCCCGGCACCGACTTGCGCGACGGCGTTTACACGTTGCCCGTGATCTATGCCGTGGCAGCCGATGCTGCAATCGCTGATCTGCTGGCGGCTCCTGAAGTCGACGTGGATGCGGTGCTATCCGCAACGGTAGCGGCGGGATCTTTTGCAAAGGCAATGTCGCGCGCCCAAATGTATCTCGATGAGGCGTTGCGTGCGCTCATAACCGTCCCGGATTGTGCCGCTCGCTCCACGCTGGAGAAACTGGCGCACAGCGTCGTTGCCCGCGTGCCCGAACTTTCTTGAGCGTCAGGTAATGGAAGTACAAGCAGCAATCAAACGCCTGGCCACAGCGACCATTCCGCATCATCTCGCAGTCATTCCCGACGGTAATCGCCGGTGGGCCGAAGAAGCCGACTTGTCGGTGATGGAAGGGCACAGGGCAGGCCTTGAAGTCGCAAAACGCCTCTCCCGTTTTTGCCGTCGGATCGGAATACACACCATGACGGTCTGGGCGTTCTCGACGGAGAACTGGCGGCGATCGCCGGATCAAGTCTCTGCGCTGATGCTTCTATATGAGAAATGGCTCGACGACCTCTTGCCGGAGGCAATAGAAGAGGAAGTGCGCGTCGTTCACCTGGGACGTGTTGACGGGGTCCCCGAAGGAGCCGAGGAAACGGCCGCGGCGGCGGGCTTTGCGGACGGAATGCCGCACTCGCTCGTAACCGCCCTGCGCGAGATTCAAGACAAGACCGCCGCTTTCGAACGAAACGTGGTCAACCTGGCGATCAACTATGGGGGAGCTGACGAGATTCAAAGAGCGGCGAGGGCGATGGCAGCGCAAGCGCAGTTAAGCGGTGCGGCAGCGACGAGTCTCGACATCAGGGCCTACCTCGACACCGAGGGACAACCGCATCCAAATCCCGACATCGTGCTCCGGACCTCGGGCGAAATGCGATCGTCAGGTTTCTTGCCGATTCAAGCCGCGTACGCTGAGATGATTTTCTCACCCAAGTTCTTTCCCGACCTTACCGAGACTGACGTCGTCGAGGCGGTCGAGGAATATTCGGCTCGAATAAGACGTTTTGGGGGATAGTTGGGGCATGAATTGCCCCAACTGCAACACCCCGAATTCGGAAAGCGCCCGCTGGTGCGCCCTTTGTCTGGAAAAGTTCGACGGCAGACCGAACGTTTTTACTTCTGCTCCACCAATCGTCAACGTAGTTGCTCCGCCCCCGGCCCCCGTCTATCCCCCCCAGCCGATGGCTCCGCCCCCGGCCCCCGTCTATCCCCCCCAGCCGACTTCGCAGCTTCTGGAGCGCCCAAGTCCTACCGAGGGGCGGCTGCTACCCCCCAGACCCCCGCTGCGCAAAGTCGGCGATGAACTTGTTTGGACTTGCCCGAGCTGCGCCAGAGACAACTCTTTCGACCAAAACAACTGCGGCGTGTGCGGCGCCAGCCTTTACGACATGTTTCGGACCCCGGTCGAAACCCACCGAGCACAAGACCAGAATCCCAACATCGCCGCTGCTCTATCGTTGATACCCGGCGGGGGCCATCTGTACTTGCGCCAGGTCGGCCAGGGAATCATCCGGATGACACTTGGAGCCTGGTGGCTGCTTTCGGCGATCTTTATTGCGGGGGCAAACAAGCTCCTCGACTTCATCCAGTACATGTTTTGGATAGCCTTCATCGGTTTGATTGTGGTGAGCGTGCTCGATGCCCGGGCTCTGGCGGACGATCCCGACGCGACGCAATTCCTCACAGGCAAGGTAGTGCGGTACGCGGCGCTTACTCTTGCTGCGGCGGCCGTATTGGGAATGCTGACAGCCCTAGTCGCAGGACGATGACGGTCAAAGTTATATCCGATCTTCATTCAGCGACGGGGGCCCTCAAAGACCAAGTGGATCCCACCGATACGCTGCTGTTGCTCGGGGACTTGGTGAATCTCATCGATTACGCCGCAACCGAGGGAATACTGGTTGAAGTCTACGGCCGCGAGACCGTACTCGACATTATCGAATTGCGAGCCCAACGGCGCTTCGAAGAAGCCCGTAAGCGGATGGCCGAGCGGCGGGAGGGCCGGGAGCAAGAAATGAAAGAAAAATTCACGCAGGCGATGTCACGCGCCTACAAAGAGGTGTTCTCCGTACTTCCCGAGACTACCTACATGATCATGGGAAATGTGGACTCGCCCACCCTGGTCAAAGATCTTGCCCCGGCCCATATTGAATTCCCCGACGGCAAGGTAGTCGAGATCAACGGATACAGAGTCGGATTTGTAGGAGGGGGACTGCCAACGCCACTGCAAGTCCAGGGCGAGATTCCGGAAGAAGAGTTCAATCGAAAGATCGATCAACTCGGTCCGGTAGAAGTCATCTGCTCTCACATGCCTCCGGCCGTTCCGGAAATGACCTTCGACATTCTTGCGAATCGCGCTGAGCAAGGCTCATCGCGGCTCCTAGAATACATTCGAGACGTGCAGCCTGCAAAGGCCTTGTTTGGTCACATCCATCACCCGCTAGTGTCGTCGAAGCACATTGGAAAGACTCACGTAGTCAACTGCGGATATTTTCGAAGGACCCGTCGCGCGCTATCGCTAAAGTAGGGCGCGCATACAATTGGCCCAGCGCACCATCGAAAAAAGGACCTTAAGGAGGGATGATGGCCGAAATGGGTACCGCGTCGACTCAAATCGACGCGACTGTGGATCGAATCCTGGAAGTTATCAATGATGTGGAAGGGCTGCCTGCTCGCCTGAGCGCTTTCCATTTGGCGAAGGTGCTTGAGCGCGATTCCGAAGGGCGTCCGCAACGTGCCGAGTTTGAGGTGGACGCCCGCCTCAAAGTGGTCCATTACTTTCTCGAGTACGAGTACGCACCCAACAAGGTTTCTTGGAAGATGACCGAGGGCGACATGAACGAGCTCACGGGGTCGTATGAACTCAAGTCAAAGGGCGATGGGACTGAAGTGGTCTATTCGTATGCGATTGATCCAGGGTTTCCCGTGCCAGGGTTCATTCGCAAGCAGGGAGTCAAGATGATGGTTTCGGGCGCTTTGGACGATCTGAAGAAAACTGCTGAATCTCGATGAGGCGAATGGACGAAGAAGAAAGACCGGTCCAGTCCTCAGTTGAGGAGATGTGGGCGACCCACTCGAGCGGGCAGTGCCCTTACAACTGCCCGGTCTGCATGATGCTCGGGTTGATCAAGCAGATGCGACCAGAAGTCGCCGGCCATCTCGCCGCCGCGGGACGGGAGCTTTACTTGGCAGCGAAGGCCTTTTTGGATGGCATCGCAGAGTCCCGGGAAGGCAACGTTAGGCCTCGAGGGGAATAACCGCGCGCACCGTAGTGCCCTTTGGTTCTCGCGGTCCGATTTCAAAGATGCCACCTGCCAGTTCGACCCTTTCTCTCATCGATGCGATACCGAAGTGTCTGGTAGATCTTTTCGACACGACTTCGGGGTCAATGCTGGTGCCGTCGTCGGATACCAACAACTCCGCATTCGGTCCTGCCGCCAGCGTGACCCAAACGTTCTTCGCGCGAGAGTGTTTGACGGTATTTCGCAAAGCCTCCTGAGCCGTTCTGTAGACGATGGTTTCGATGGTTTCCGGGAGCCTGCGGCCACCGGAATCATCCTTGAAGTGACCACCGATTGCCGCTGTTGCCGAGGTCCGGTCCACCATCGCCTTCAACGTCGGGGCAAGTCCGACTTGGTCCAGCGACGGGGGCCTGACCTCGAAAATGTAATCGCGAAGAGCGGCCATTTGGTTTCGAATCATTTGCTGGGCGTCATCGATCATTTTTGATGTCGAGTCTTCTTTTGCGCCACGCATGTTTTCGACTTTCAGGTACAAGGCAGACAGGTCCTGGAGAAAGCCGTCGTGAATGTCTCCGGCGATCCGGGTCCGTTCCCGTTCTTGGGCTCCGATCGTTGCGGCGAGCAGCTCCGAGACGCGGGATTCCCTTTCTTTGAGAGCGGAGAGCAGCTGGGCCTTCTCGATGGCAATCGAAGCCAGTCCGCCGAGCGACGAAGCCAGTCGAAGATCTTCGTCCTGAAAGCGGTCGCCGGATTTGCGCACGAGGTTCAGCACCCCAAGCAGAGTTTCTTGCACTTGAAGTGGCAACGAGATCGAGGATTCAATAGATGGGTCGATCCCTTCAAAGCGGCCGTCGACGACGCCGCCATGCAGTACGACCGGTTCCATATGCTCCGCTACCCATCCAGCAATCCCTTCGCCGAATGGAGTGGTCGATTCCATCGCTTCCGCTGGTAGGCCCTCGGCTGCAGCGACCCGAAGGTTTCGTAACGAAGAGTCAACCAGCATGACCGATCCTCGCTCCGCCCCCAGGGCGTCGACGGCAAGCCGGAGCGTGAAGGCCAATTGATCTTCGAGATCGATCGCGCCAAGTAGAGACTGGCCCACGCGGGCAAGAACTTCTAGATGACGGCCGGAAGTATCTTTGATCACTGCATTAGTATCGCCGGTGTGCGCCGCGTCATTGGAATTGACATCGGGGGGACGAAAATCTCCGCCGCTTTCGTCGACGAGAGCGGCAAGATCACCAACCCCTTAGAGAGGCCAACTGATCCCAGAGCAGTGACCAAATCCGCCATCTCGCTCGTTCATGAGTTGCAAGAAAAAGGTGCCGCCCAGGCGATCGGCGTGGCCTTTGCCGGATGGGTTGAGTATCCCTCGGGATTGATTGTCTTGGCTCCGAATCTTTCCAATGCCGAGAGAGACTTGGGGCCGCGATTGGCGGAAGCTGCTGGGCTAGCTGTGCTCGTCGAAAATGATGTCAATGCTGCGGTGTGGGCAGAAGTGATGTTGGGTGCGGGTATCGGCGAGTCAAACGTCGTGATGCTGGCGGTGGGAACCGGGCTCGGAGGAGGCATTGTGATCGACGGAGATCTATACCGGGGAAGCAGAGGATTCGCGGGGGAGTTTGGTCACATGACCGTCGACCTCGCTGGGGGGCCCCCGTGCGCCTGCGGCAGGACCGGTTGCCTGGAGTCAGTTGCCTCGGGAACGGCCCTGGGCCGGCTGGCGCGCGAGCGTATCGGCGAGGAGCCTGGCTCAGTGATCCTCGAACTCGCTGGCGGAGACCTCGACAAGATAACCGGGGAAGATGTGGGCGAAGCGGCCGCGGCACAAGATCCATTTGCGTTGCGTCTGTTCGAGGAAGTGGGAACCTATCTAGGTATTGGGATAGCGTCGGTTGCGCGAGCATTCGATCCAGATGTGGTTATCGTTGGGGGAGGTGTAGCCGATATCGGAGAGGTACTGCTCGGGCCGGCACGGGCGGAGTTGGAGCGAAGGTTCGAGGGCCAGGCACCGCCGCCAAGGGTCGTTCCGGCTGCTCTCGGCAACGATGCAGGCATGATCGGGGCCGCCCTGTTGGCGCGCCAGAATGGAGGTAATTGATGGACGAGAAGATCAAGTCGGCTCTGGCCGCCCTGCCCAACATAGGCAAACTGCTGTTTCGGTTGACGCGCGATCCTCGAGTTCCGTTGAGGAACAAGATTGTGTTCGGCGGGATCGCCGCGTATTTCCTCATGCCCTTTGATGTCATTCCTGATTGGATACCGGGGATCGGCAAAGTCGACGACCTGTTGCTTATAGCGCTCGGGCTCGACAGCATGTTAAACCGAGTGCCCAGCGAGATCCTTGCCGAGCATTGGGAAGGCGAAGACGACGTTCTTCAAGTCGTCCAGAAAATAATTGCGGCCGCAACGAAGTTTGTGCCGGACGCCATTAAGGATCGCTTGTTCTCTACCCCCCCGAACCCCCCCGGATGAGGGGCCCGGAGGGGGCCTTCTTTCTCGTTTCGGTTCAGTTACTCTCTGGAACTTTTCTGTTTATGGTGCTGGCGATGTTCGGATTTCGAATGATCAACCGCGGCTACTTCCGTTCCACAACTTGGGTACTCGCCCCCTTGATGGCGGCAGTTTCGCTCGCCTTGCCGGGGAACTTTCGTTCTGTCGGTCTCGGTACTGCGGGCTTGATGGCCATTTATCTCATTTGCACCTACACCCAACGTCCGGCACTTGAGTGGCTATTCGGAATCACTGCTGCCGCGAGCACCGTAGGGTTGGTCTTTTTGATGGGAAGAACGCTTTGCCGCTCTTCATGCGAGCTTGGGATAGCGCATGCTCTCGGAGGACTCCTGTTCATGGGGGCGGTAACGCATGGGATGACGCTTGGACATTGGTATCTCAATCAAGCAAGACTGCCGATGAAGCCGCTTGAGACTCAGACCCGAGTGATGCTGGGTCTGCTCGCTGCCTCAGCGGGGTTGGGTGTTGCCACACGGGCGGCACTTGTGCAGACCAAGATTACGTCGGGAATTCTTGCGGTCTCCGCATCGTCATATTGGTGGACCTGGGCGCTTCTGGTGGCGAGTACGGCGGTCTTGGGATTCATGATCCTCTCAACGGTCAAGGCGCGTTCGAATCAATCTGCCACTGGTCTTTACTACATAGCTCTGCTTACGGGCCTCGGAGCCCAATTCATCCTCGACCTTCTGGTGGCGAGTTGAAGCTATGAATCATCTTCTTTGATTCGGATCGGTCGAAGAGTTCTACGCAGCGTGGCGCCATGCGCGCATCGATCAGGTATTGGGCACCTGAGGTAAAATACCCCCCAGGGGTATCCTAAGGGCCGAAACCATCGGCCATGAGGGGCCAAAAACAGAGAGGAAAGAGCCATGGCTGAGAAAGTTTTGTCCGTCCCCGAGGTTCATTGCGACCACTGCGTATCGTCTATCGAGGGAGCGGTCGGGGCGCTGGCCGGGATCGAAAATGTGAAAGTCGATCTGGGCGCCAAAGACGTGACCGTGAAGTTCGACGAAGCCCAATCAAACGTCGAGCAGATAGTCGCCGCCATCGAGGAGCAGGGCTACAAAGTTGGAGGCGAGCCGGGGTTGCATCAGATTGGTCAGAAGCCCTAGTGCACGACGATCATCATGCAGTTTCCGTCGAGACTGTTCCTAAAGCACCCGAGGAGCATTCGAGCAAACTGACATTCGACGTGCAGGGCATGACCTGCGCCTCATGCGCGATCAGGGTGCAGCGAATCTTGTCGCGCGTTCCCGGAGTCGAAGACGCCGCCGTCAACTTCGCCAATGGGGAGGCGGTGGTGAAACTTGCCAAACCCGTGCCGGAGACAACGTTGATCGAAGCGGCGAAGAAGATCGGTTACGGTCTCACGCCTCAAACCGAGCATTCGATCCACGCGGGCCACGATCATCTATCGGTGATCCCGCGGGCCGGCCTCCGGCTCGCCGTTTCGGCGGCACTCACTTTTCCGCTGCTGCTTCTGCATTTTATTCCGGGCCTGATCGGCCGTCTCGGTGCACACGGCCACGAACGCGCGGCGTGGCTCGGACTGATCCTCGCCGCTCCCGTCGAATTCTGGGGAGGTTGGCCATTCCTGAAATCGGCCGGTCTCAAGGCGCGACGTTTTCAGACCAACATGGATACCCTGATCGCGGTCGGCACCCTCGCCGCATTCGGTTTCAGTCTCTACTCACTGCTGTCCGGCGACGTGCACGCGGTCTATTTCGAGACTGCCGCGACGATCATTACGCTTCTGCTGGTAGGTAAGTTTCTCGAGGCTCGCGCCGTCAATCGCACATCGGGAGCAATCCGCCGCCTGTTGGAAATGGGCGCCAAGACCGCCACTGTTCTGCGAGACGGAGTGGAGACGCAAGTTTCCGTAGATCAGGTGGTGCCTGGCGACATTCTGGTCGTTAGGCCCGGCGACAAGATTCCTGTGGACGCGGTCGTGCGCGAGGGGACAAGCGCGATCGATGAGTCGATGCTGACGGGTGAACCGGTGCCCGTCGACAAGAGTCCTGGCGACGAAGTATTTGGTGCAACAGTCAATCAGCAGGGTCGACTGATCGTTGAGGCGACGCGTGTGGGGGCCGAGAGCGCCCTCGCGCAGATCGTCGCGATGGTCAAAGAAGCCCAGGGTTCAAAGGCGCCGGTCGAGCGGCTTGCCGATCGCGTGGCTGGCATCTTTGTGCCGATAGTCATCGTCGTCGCTCTCATCACCGCAGTGGCGTGGTTCGTTTCGACCGGCGACATCGGAGTGGCCGTGATTCCGGCAATCGCAGTGTTGATCATCGCGTGTCCCTGCGCGATGGGTCTTGCGACCCCCACGGCAATCATGGCCGGCACGGGGCGGGGGGCGGAACTTGGTGTCCTGATAAGAGGCGGAGCGGTTCTGGAACGGTCCGGAAAACTCAAGACCGTTGTTCTCGACAAGACGGGAACCTTGACAGAAGGCAAGATGACGGTGTCCGACGTCGTTCCGGACACCGGAAACGATGGATCTGTAGATGAGGCGACGCTTCTCGCAATGGCGGGTTCATTGGAATCAGGATCGGAGCATCCGATAGGTCGTGCGATCGCGCGCGCGGCCCAGGAGCGCGGCATCGAACTTTCGAATGTTCAGGATTTCCGCGCTGCTTCGGGGGCCGGAGCGACGGGCACCGTAGATGGGATGGACGTTGCGGTTGGCCGCAAGACGCTTTTGTTCGAGCAAGGCATGATGGCTTGCGCTGATCTTGACGAAGTCTCGGCAAGACTTGAAACAGAGGGCAAGACGGTTGTGTTCGTTGGATGGAACGGCCGTACGCGCGGTGCGATCGCTCTGTCGGACAAGCCGCGAGAAGGCGCAGCCGAGGCGGTCCAGGGACTCAAACAAGCGGGCGTGGATGTCGTGCTCTTAACGGGAGACAACACGCGCACGGCGGAGAAGGTGGCGCAGGAACTCGGTATCGACACTGTATTTGCGGGAGTTTTGCCCGGTGGTAAGGCTCAGGTAATCGAACGGTTGCAGAGTTCCGGGCGCGTCGTGGCGATGGTGGGCGATGGGATCAACGACGCCCCCGCTCTGACTCAAGCGGATCTCGGCATCGCTATCGGCGGCGGCACCGATGTGGCTATCGAGGCTTCCGACATAACTTTGGTGGGTGGCGATCCCCGAAAGATCCCAGAGGCGATAGGGCTTGCCCGTCAAACCCTCAGAGTCATCTACCAGAACCTGTTCTGGGCCTTCGCCTACAACGTGGCGGCGATACCGCTCGCAGCCTTCGGGAAGCTGTCCCCATCGGTGGCTGCGGGCGCTATGGCGTTTTCGAGCGTCAGTGTAGTGACTAACTCCCTGCGCCTGCGGCACTTTTCCATCAAGCCTGGGGGTTCACGATAGGCTGGGCCCTCCCTTAAAACTCTGGAGAGCCGTGACAGCAAAATGGGATGAGTTCAGCTCGCGAATGCGCGAACTTCGACATTTGGCGAGCATCGGTGGACTACTGGGATGGGACCAGAACACCATGATGCCGCCCCTCGGGGCCCCCGCTCGCGGCGCCGTCCTCGCTACCTTGGCGGGGATCGTGCACGAAAGGGTGATCGATTCCCAATACGGCGGACTGATCGAGGCGCTCCTGTCAGAGGACCTCGACGATAGCAAGCGCGCGATGCTAGACCTTGCAAAACTCAATCGGGATCGGGCGGTAAGGGTGCCGGCTCGCCTTGTGAAGGAACTGGCCGAGACCGGCTCCCAGGGGCAAGCCACCTGGCAAGAAGCACGGGCCAAGGACGACTTTAAGATCTTCGAGCCGATTCTCGACAGGATGCTCAAGCTAAAGGCCGAGCAGGCAGAGTTTCTGGGGTACGAGGACGAACCCTACGACGCGCACCTGGATCTGTTTGAGCGGGGAGCGACGGTCAAGGGATTAAAGCCTATGTTCGAAGCAGTGTCCATTGGCCTCAAGCCCACTTTGGACAAGATATTGGGGGCGGACAATTCCGATCGTCGTTTCCCCGAAGGTTCGTACGATCCCGATGCGCTGCTCGATTACTGCCGGGATCTCCTCCCCCGATTGGGCTACGATATGCAAGCAGGCAGGCTGGACCTGTCGCCGCATCCGTTTACGTCTGGGATCGCGCCGAACGACGCGCGACTAACGACACGTTTAGATCCTGGCGATCCCAAGGAAGCCATCCTCGCGACCCTGCATGAGATGGGTCACGGCCTCTATTACTTAGGACTTCGCAAGGAGTGGATGGAAACCACCATCGGCGCGCCGGTCTCTTTCGGCGTCAACGAGTCGCAGTCACGTCTTTGGGAGAACCACGTTGGCCGTAGCCTGGCCTTTTGGGAAGGGGAGTTGCCCTTAGCCCGGAAGTTCTTGAAACCGCTCGACGCTGCGACCCCCGAATCGATCTACCGGGCGGTCAATCGGGCCGAGCCGTCGCTTGTTCGTGTTCAAGCGGACGAAGTCACCTATCCCTTGCATATCGCCGTTCGTTTCGACCTTGAATTGGCGATCACCCGGGGCGAAGTGGCAACGCGAGACCTTCCCGCGGCTTGGAATGAAGCGATGCGACGGCATCTTTCGATCGAGCCTGAAAGCGACGCCGACGGTGTCTTGCAGGACGTGCACTGGAGCCAAGGATATGTCGGCTACTTTCCTACCTACCTGATCGGGTCGGTTTACTCGGCAGCTCTTTTCGAGGCCGCCGCAGCTTCAGTTGGGGGGATGGATGCCCTTAGCGATCAACTTCGTAACCGGAACTTCGCGCCGTTGCTCGGATGGCTAATCGAGAACATCCATTCGCAGGGTTCAGTCAAGCGACCGGCGGAAATAATTGCAGATGCCACTGGGTCTTCCGCCGACGAAGGTATCGACACGGAACCGTTCGTCCGTTACATCGCTTCGAAGTTCGGCGAGTTGTACTAGTGGAGTTCAGGCGCATAGAGCGATTTCCGCCGTACGTCTTTGCGGTCGTTAACGAATTGAAGGCTTCCGCGCGTCGAGCTGGTGAGGACGTCATAGACCTTGGTATGGGCAATCCCGATATCCCTACGCCGGAGGTAATAGTTGACAAACTGGTTGAGGCGGCCCGCAATCCGCGGAACCATCGATACTCGGCCTCGCGAGGGATTCCAAAACTAAGGCAAGCGATCGCCGACTGGTACGAGCGTTCTTACGACGTTACGATTGATCCCGAGACCGAGGTAATCGCGACGATAGGCGCGAAGGAGGGCCTCAGCCATCTGATGTGGGTCCTGTTGGAGCCGGGAGACACTTGCCTTGTTCCGGAGCCGACATATCCGATTCACACCTATGCGCCGATGCTGGCGGGAGCCAACGTCCAGAGCGTGCCCTTATCGCTTGGAGCCGACTTCTTTGCCAGTCTCACGCACGCTTTCGAAAACGCTTCTCCCGCGCCGAGGGTTATCTTGATTTCGTTCCCGCACAACCCAACGACCGTCACAGCCGATCTAGAATTCTTCGAGAGGTTGGTCGAATTTGCACGCAAGCGTGACGTGATCCTCGTGCATGACATGGCGTACGCCGACCTTGTTTTCGACGAGGAGCGCGCACCATCCCTTCTGCAGGTGCCAGGCGCAAAGGAAGTTGGGGTCGAGTTTTTTTCGATGTCCAAGTCGTATTCGATGGCTGGATGGAGGTTAGCGTTCATGTGCGGAAACGCGGAGGTGGTGAAGGCCCTTACGAGCCTGAAGTCCTATCTCGATTATGGTGTCTTTCAACCGATACAGATAGCAGGAATAATCGCGTTGAATGAAATGACCCAAGCCCCCAAGGAAATACGTGAGACGTACCGCGCCAGGCGAGACGCTCTGGTCGCGGGACTGGCGCGTGCCGGGTGGGAGATCCCAACTCCGGCGGCGACGATGTTCGCTTGGGCGCCAATACCGGAGCCGTTTCGCGCTGCAGGTTCGCTGGAGTTTGCCAAACATCTCATTTCGGAGGCTAAAGTGGCGGTGTCGCCGGGGATTGGGTTCGGCAAAGCGGGGGACGGCCACGTCCGGTTCGCTCTGGTCGAGAACGAACAACGTATCCGACAGGCGGTCCGAGGAATTAAGACAGCTTTAGATGTTGGGAGGAGGACCGTTTGAATGTCGATGTAGTGGAACTTATATGCGGAGATGGGAGCGATGTCGACGCCATTCGCCGGCTGGCTGGCCGCAGCATCCGCACGGGCGACGGTGTTTACACTGAAGGAGGCCGACTTTTCGTGGTTCTCGCCAACATGAACCCAGGAGGATGGGATGCGTTCAAGGCGCGCGTGACGCCCAAAATTGAACCCTTGGGAGGTTCCCTCGAGCCCCGGCCCCACGGGACGGACGAAACTGCAGACAGCCTCTACCGGCGAGCGCAGTCAATGATCCTGCCGGTGGAACCCCGCAACTAGAGAAGAAGGTTTCTTAACTGCTTCACGAAAAGTCCGACATCGGTCACAAGGCCCGCGCTCTGTATGCTGCCGCGATCGAGCAGCTTAGTGACTGTCGACGGGTTGATGTCGACGCAAACGATCGGTATTGCGGCCGGAAGAAGGTTGCCGGTTGCGATCCCGTGAAGCATCGATGAGACGACGATCGCCATTCCCACGTCAGTGATGAGAGCGCGCATCTGACGCTGGGCATCGATTACGTCGGTGACCGTGTCGGGCAGTGGCCCATCATCGCGAACTGAGCCTCCCAAGACGTAGGGAATGCCGCTCAAGACCAAAGCGTGCATGACGCCTGAAGTAATCGTGCCCTCCTTGACGGCCTTTGCGATGCTCCCTGAGCGGCGGACGGCATTGATGGCCCGAATGTGGTGCTCATGCCCCCCTTCGGCGGATGTCCCCTTCTCGAGATAGACGCCGAGGGACGTCTTGAAGATAGACGACTCAATATCGTGAGTGGCGAATCCGTTGCCGGAGAATAAGACGTTGACCCAACCCTCGTTGACAAGATCGCAGAGGTCTTTGCCGGAGCCGGTGTGGATGAGGGCTGGCCCTACGATCCATAGGATCTTCTTGCCGCCCGCCCGCACCCGCTTCATTTCCTCAGCGACCCTTGCGATCTGCAGTTCTTTCGGTTTTTCTGACGACACCGACGACGCCATGAAAGCGAAGTCGGTGTGATCGCGAGGACGCTCCATCGGAGTCACGCGTAGCCCGGAGCGTCCGGTTACGACCATCTGACCTTTGCGAATATCCGAGACGGGAATAGTGCGGGCATGACCTTCGGAGATGACGATTCCGCAGTCCATCTCAGGGTTTTCGACCGGCGCCCACTTGCCCTTGACGCGGACTGCGGTAGGAAGGTTGGTGGTGGAGTAGAAGTTATAAGGGAAGGCGCCGTCCAGGTCGGCGGCTTCCAGGGCGGCATCGGCGGCATCGACAGGGACCGCCCCCAGCGGGAGAAGCCGGCCGAGCACGCGTTCCAATGATTGTTCGTCCGCTGTCCAGAACTCGATGCGCGCGACGGATGAGTCCTGGTGCGTGCGCCCGATTTGGAAGTGGACAATCTCGTACTCGGCGCCCCCCTCCACCAATTCATCGAGGATTTTTGGTAGCAACAGCGAATCGATGATGTGCCCGGTCAGTTCGACGGTCTCGGAGAAGGGCCCTCTTGTCATGTTCGAGATCGTAACAGGCAGGAAGGCCAAAAATTGAGTATGGTCTGTCTTTGAGGGAGCGAATTGCATATGGAGAAGGGCAACTTCTTATACCGCTTTACCAGGGGTCTGCTTACCCCGGTCATGCGCGTCCTCTATAAGGTTCGAGCAGAGGGGCTGGAGTCATTGCCCGAAGATGGGCCAGTGATCGTCGTTGCGAATCACGTGTCGTTCATGGACTCGCTATGGATTCCTTTTGTTATCCCGCGACGGATGTTTTATTTGGCCAAGTCGGATTATTTTGAATCGTGGAAGACTGCCTGGTTTTTCAAGGCTCTAGGCATGATTCCGGTAAAACGTGAAGCCAAAGAAAAGACCGAGGCCGCGCTGCAAGCCGGGCTAGAAGTACTGGAGTCTTCGGGTGTGCTCGGACTCTATCCGGAGGGCACCAGGTCTCCGGACGGGCGCCTTTACCGCGGCCGAACGGGAGTTGCCAGGCTTGCTCTTCGAGCGAAGGCCTGTGTTGTGCCGGTGGGTCTGATCGGCAGCCGCGAGGTTATGCCGAAGGCGGCTAAGTTTCCGAAATTGTGGGGTCGCGTAACGGTCAAGTTTGGACGGCCACTTTCATTCGAAAGGTATTTCTCTGAAGAAGAGAACCGTTTCGTCCTTCGCACCGTGACTGACGAAATCATGTACGAGATCATGAGTTTGACGGGGCAGGACTACCACGACGAATACGCATCGAAAGAGGCAACCGAACCGACCCCGGAGGACTTTCGGATCCCCGCCGACGAAATGCTGGGCTAAGGACGAAGATTTAGAGTCGAGTTCGCGCTACCGCCTGTTGCCACGCTTCGTAAAGACTCGCCCTGCGATCTTCGGACATCTTCGGCTCAAAAAGGCGATCGATTGTCCATTGCGCCGCGACGACATCGGTTCCCGGCCAGAAGCCCTCGGTAATGCCGGCGAGATAGGCGGCGCCCATCGCGGTCGTCTCCTGGATGCGCGGTCGTACCACTGGAATTCCAAGCATGTCTGACTGGAATTGGCACAACAGGTCCATGACGCTGGCGCCGCCGTCGACTCGCAGCTCAGTGAGTGGCAGGCCTGAGTCGTTGCTCATCGCGTCGACCACGTCCTTTGTTTGATAGGCCATAGCCTCGACGGCTGCTCGGGCTATGTGGGCCTTGGTTGTTCCACGAGTGATACCGGTAATTGTCCCGCGGGCCTGGGAGTCCCAGTGCGGAGCGCCGAGACCCACGAAGGCCGGAACGAATGTCACGCCGCCTGTGTCGTCGACACTGGAAGCGAGTGGTCCAATCTCTGACGCACTCGAGATGATTCCGAGACCGTCACGTAGCCACTGCACCGCTGCCCCCGTGATGAAGATCGACCCTTCCAGCGCGTAATCCACCCGGCCGTCGATTCCCCAAGCGATGGACGTTAGAAGGCCGCTAGGGGAGATGGGATGAGAACCGCCGGTGTTGGAGAGGACGAATGAGCCGGTGCCGTAGGTGTTTTTTGACATGCCCGGCTCAAAGCATGCTTGGCCGAATAGGGCAGCCTGTTGATCGCCGGCTACGCCGGAGATGGGAATCTCGCCCCCTGCGAATTCCGCCGCTGCGGTGACACCGAATCGATGAGCCGAGGGTTTGACCTCGGGAAGCAAGGAAGCAGGGACTGCGAGTGCGTCCAAGAGTTCTGGATCCCAGTCCAAGTCGTGAATGTTGAACATCAAAGTGCGGCTGGCGTTGGAGTAATCGGTGACGTGGGCCGCGCCGCCCGTCAGTTTGGCGATGAGCCAAGTATCTATAGTGCCGAAGGCGAGCTCGCCTGCCTCGGCGCGACGCCGGAGTTCAGGTTTTTCTCGGAGGAGCCAGGTGATCTTTGTACCCGAAAAATATGCGTCGAGCACTAGGCCCGTCTTTGAACGAAAGACTTCTTCAAGGCCCTTTGCTTTTAGTTCCTCGCAGATATCCGCCGAACGCCGGCATTGCCACACGATGGCATTGTGAACCGGCCGGAGCGTCTTTCGCTCCCACACAACCGTCGTCTCGCGCTGGTTTGTGATGCCGATGGCGACAATCGCCGCAGGGCCGATTCCTTCGAGCGCTTTGTTGATCGTGACTCGAACGGCCTTCCAGATTTCCTCGGGGTCGTGCTCCACCCATCCGGGCCTTGGAAAGTGCTGCGGAAACTCCTGGTAGATCTTTCGGAAGATAGCGCCCTCGTGGTCGACCAGCAGAACGGTGATTCCCGTGGTGCCAGCATCGATGGCCAAAACGTAACGTGACATGCCCGCAATCCTACGGGTACTCCTTTACGTAGCCACCGGAATAGGCAACCGTGCCCGTATATCTGGTCGAAGCGGTGGAGGCGGCGCCCAGCTGAGCCCTCGGCCCATCGGGTCAACGAAAGTTATCTCACCTTCGGGACTTCCTCGAATGCTCCATTTACCCTCATGAACCAACCGATGATGGTAAACGCACAGCAGAACTAAATTGTTCTTGTCGGTCCGGCCCCCCTTCGCCCATGGGTCTATGTGATGAGCATGTACCCACCGGCTGCGGTTGCAACCGGGAAAGCGGCAACACCGATCGCGTCTGCGAAGCTGGCGGCGCAGCCACCCCGGGATCTGACGACTTTTTCGCCCAATTCCAAGCGGCTTGCCGTCTGGTCCTTCAACCAGCGTTTCCATATAGGGATCACAAGCGAGCCTGCGAGCAGTCTCAGCCGCTATTGCCGGGCCATCTTCCAATCTAGCCACCCCTTCAGCGTCATCTGAAGCCAGAAGCGCAACGTCCACATGTACCACCACGGTTGCCCGTTCTGGATCGCGGTCAGCGCCAAGGTTGCCAGAAGCGATCTGCACCAGGGCATCCGCGCAGCGCTGCTCGAATGGATCAAACATCCCGGTCTCGGGGTTGACGGGCGCCTTCTCAGCCAGGCGCTCCAATGCTTTTTTGACGATTGCTCCATCTGAGTCGGCCAAAGACCCCTTCAAGTGCAACAGGCAGGCCTCATCGTCCCATCGAAAGCTTAAGAACCGGCTGCGGTAGGCCTCCTGCGCACTGGACGCGCTGGGTCGCTTCTCGCTACGGATAGCGTCTTGTAGCTGATCGACCGTCATCCTCAAGGCCTTGTCGACCCACTCCTCCTGCGTGTCTATGGTTGCGTGGCGAGTAAGAAGCCGGACATGGCCCCAGCAAAGGTGACCCAGTTTGTAGGCGGACGCAATATAGGGCAACTTGTCCAGGCCGTGGGCTACCTCACCCATTCCTGTGCCAGGTGGTTGGGGATGCCGATCCAAGTGGCAAGCCAAGCCGCCATGCAGCTCGCTCCCTCTTCTTTCCAGAGGTTGCGCGGTCATAGGCGACTATGGCTTCAAACATCGACCCGTGAAGCGCTGAGCGGGCCGCATTCATCTGCTGAATGGCATCGGCCAATTCACCGCTTGGCGCCTCACTAAAAACTGACGTTTCCATACTTCAAATTGTAGAGATGGGGTACGACAAAAAGACCCGATTTGAGCCTCCCCGAGAAATGTTTTTAAGAAATATTTGCCTACCGATTTGACACCCTACCGGAGCGTTTGGTTGTCGTGACTAAAAGCGTCAGCTACTTCCCGTCGTTCACGGAACTACATCATTTGCCACGCCCAACCACACGATTGTGTCGCCGATATAGCCGATCCTCACCTGCAGGTGCGGTCTGATGGGTCCCCCTCGAGCGGCGGTTCGATTGAACCCAGGCTGCAGAACGTAGGGGGAGTACTCGAAGTGCTTACCGTTTACGTCGAACCACTCGACCTTGGCATTGGTCTCAAAGTTCGCAACCTGGCCTTCGACGTATGTGACGCGCCCATGACGATACGCGCTTTCCAGGCGTGCTTGAGCGACGCTAAGAGAGCCGATCATGAAGAGCATGGCGGTGAGCGGAAAGCCCGGCAGTATCCAGTGCATCCACATGGGCAGGCTGAACGGCCCCGTGTGGCGACGTCGCTCGACGATGACAAGTCTGGCGAAGACTACCGTCAATACGAGAGGGATGCCGATGATCCACCAACCCTGGAATCGCGCGTGGGTGATGTCGAAAACCTCAACGTAGTTGATCTTGCTCTCCAAAATCTTACGGAAAAGGCGGGGCGGGCTCCGAGGGCGTCATGATTTCCATTCGCACCTGTTTCACTCCGCTCAAGCCAAGCGCTTGGGCGGCCCCCGCCGAGAGATCAAGAACCCTACCGGGGATGTAGGGGCCGCGATCGGTGACTACAACCACAACCGACTTGCCGGCGAAATCGACCTTGAGCAGAGTTCCAAACGGGAGCACAAGGCTTGCTGCCGTCATTTGACCTTGATGATAGGTCGCGCCGCTCGATGACCGGCGCCCATCGAAGCCGGGACCGTACCAAGACGAAAGGCCGGTCGTGACCACACCCGTCGATCGCAGGCGAGCGGGTGTGATCCATGCCAGAAGCGCCGCCAGCCGCTCGTCGAGAACCCGCTGACGCGCGGTGCGGCGAGCTTCAACTGCGGGTGAAACTCCACTGCGGACACTAGAGCGAGCCGCCAGTTCGGCCTTTCGCCGCGCCGCTTCGAGCGCCGCGAGTTCCGTCTTGGAGCTCGCGAGAAACTGTTGCTGCTCTTCGAAGGTTGCTTGGATCTCCTCGCGAACCTCTTCGAGGCGTTGGGCCGCGACGGTTAGTTCCCGCTTGTCGTCCTCTATGCTGGTGCGGCCGGCTTCGATCGCTGCGGCGGTTTCCGTTAAGCGTTTGTAAGCAGCCGCATCTTGCTCGAAGGTAACACCCAAGTTTTTTGCGAAAGACAGAAACTGGCCGAAGGTTCGCACCCCGAACAGAAACTGAATCTGACCGAGACTGCCTCGCTTGTAAGCCTCTCGCGCACGTTCACTCATGATCTGCTTTGATTCTTCGGCTTTGCGGGAGGCGGCGCCGACGCGAATCCGCGTGATGGCAACACTGACCGAAGCGGAGGTCAAGGCTTGATCGAGGGAGTTCGCTTCGCCCAAGAGTCTGCTCAACTGCGCGGTCAAAGAGTCGAGACGGTCCTGGGCTGCTTTAACCCGCGATCGCTGCTCGGAAACCCGGTCAGCCGCTGCGACGGGAGAAATAGGAAGCAAAAGCGAAGCAATCACAACGAATGCGCCCGCTCTATTTCTCATCTCTAGGCCAATCGACATGTACGGCTGTCTCATTGAGTCGCCCCTCCTAAAGAGCCATAATGCCGCATATGAGAATCGGAATGTTGACAGGCGGAGGAGACTGTCCTGGTCTCAACGCTGTGATCAGGGCAGTTGTACGTAAGGGCATCGACCGATATGGCGACGCGATTGTCGGGTTTCGGGACGGATGGAAAGGCCCGATGGAGGGCAATGTGAGTGAGCTCACCATCGAAAACACGCGAGGAATCCTTCACCGCGGTGGGACGATCCTTGGCACATCGCGCACGAATCCGTTCAAAGAAGAAAATGGCGTCGAAAGAATCAAAGAGACCCTCGAGGCGCATCGGATCGACTGCCTGATTCCAATCGGCGGTGAGGATACGCTCGGAGTCGCGAATAAGTTGCACGCTGAGGGAATCCCGGTGGTTGGCGTCCCCAAGACGATCGATAACGATCTGTCGGGAACCGATTACACGTTCGGGTTCGACACCGCGGTCAATATTTGCACGGAGGCCATCGACAGGCTGCATACCACCGCTGAGTCGCATCACCGCATCATCGTTGTTGAAGTGATGGGCCGACATGCCGGATGGATAGCGGTGCATTCCGGGATCGCCGGCGGAGCCGACATAGTGTTGATCCCCGAGCGCCCTTTCGACTTGGACGCGGTCGCGTCCCACTTGAAGCATCGTCATGCGCGTGGGCGAACGTTTTCAATCGTCGTGGTTGCGGAAGGCGCGACGCCGCAAGAGGGCCAATTGGCTACCCAAACCGAGGAGATGGACTCCTTCGGGCATGTGCGGTTGGGTGGGATCGGGTACGCGCTGGAAAGGGAACTCGAATCTCGAACTGGTTTTGAGACCCGAGCAACGATCCTCGGGCACGTCCAGCGAGGCGGAACTCCGACGGCCTTCGATCGCGTCCTAGCGACTCGCTTTGGAGTGGCGGCCATCGACGCCGCGCACAGTGGCGACTTCGGAATGATGGTGGCCCTTCACGGGACAAAGATCGAACTCGTGCCTCTCGCCGAAGCCGTTGGAGAGCCGAAGGTCGTCGGCGACGATCTTTACTCGGTGGCAGAAGTCTTCTTCGGTTAGTCTCCAAGCGATGCAACGGATTGTCGACTTTCGTTCGGACACTCTGACCAAGCCGACGCCCGCAATGCGCGAGGCGATGGCCAATGCTGAAGTCGGTGACGATGTCTTCGGAGAGGACCCGACGACCAATCTTCTCCAGCAGAAGGTTGCCGAGATGTTCGGGGCCGAGGCTTCGCTATTCGTCCCAAGCGGCAGCATGGGCAACCTAGTCTCGCTTCGCGCTTTTGCTGGGCCGGGCGACGAAGTCATCTTCCATGAAAAAGCGCACATCCTTCACTATGAGGTCGCATCCCTTGCAGCGGTGGGCGGCATACAGGCCCGCGCTGTGCCCGGGCACTGGGGTGTATTGGACGCCGATGCCGTGGTCGACGCTATTCGGCCCCCTTCCTACACATTCCCCAGGACCAAGGCAATAGCGTTGGAGAACACGCACAACTTGGCCGGCGGGACCATCTATCCAATCGACGACATCCGTGCGATGAGCAAAATCGCGACTGAACACGGCTTGAAAGTCCACATGGATGGCGCTCGCATTTTCAACGCCTCAGTTGCGAGCGGTGTTCCGGTGTCTGAGTACTTCTCATTGGTTGATGGTTTGACGTTCTGCTTCTCAAAGGGCCTGGGGTGCCCAGTGGGATCGATGGTGGTTGGTTCCGCTGAGCATGTAGAAACGGCTCACCGATACCGCAAGATGCACGGCGGAGGAATGCGTCAGGTGGGAGTACTAACGGCCGCATGTCTGGTAGCTCTCGACACAATGATCGATCGCCTGGCTGATGATCACGCCAACGCAAAGCGGCTGGCAGAGGCAATAGCGGCTATTCATGAGGCCGCGACGTTCCCCGAGCACGTGCAGACCAACATGGTCCTTGTCAAGTCCCAGGCTCTCGGGTACTCTCCCGCGGAGTTTGTCGATGCAGCGGCGGCCAAGGGGATCAAATGTTCGGCCTATCAGCGCGGCACGGTGAGAATGGTCACCCACAACGGGATATCGGCCGAGGACATCGAGTTTGCCATTGAAGCCATCCGAGAGATCGCTCGATGAAAACGTTTTTGTGCAATTCAAAGGGGCTGCCGTGTAGTATTCGCGCCACTGGACCTCAAGGAGGGTAGAGATGGCAAAAAGTGACATGGACATGCTGAAGGAGGTACCGCTCTTTTCGGAGCTGTCGAAGGCCCACCTAAAGTTCATCATGAAGGAGTCGAACCCGGAGCTTTACAGCCCTGGGCGGAGTATGGTCAAGGAAGGGGACCCCGGCGGACGCTTCTACGTGATTTTTGAGGGCCGGGCTGACGTGTTTGTACGTGGACGCAAGAAGGCGACGCTGGGTCCCGGCAATTACTTTGGAGAGATGTCCATACTCGACAAGCACCCGCGCTCGGCGACCGTGAAGGCCACTACACATGTCAGGGCCCGTTCGCTGGCATCCTGGAACTTCTTGGCCGCCCTTGAGGAGAACCCGACGATGGCGAAGAAACTTCTTACACACCTATCCAGTCGAGTTCGTGCCCTTGAAGGTGCATCGCACTCTCACTGATCTAGATTTCGCTCGGCATACTTGACCGCAACGTGACCAGCAGCATCGCGCCGAACATCGCAATGGCCCCCATCCATCCAAGAGCAGTGAACCTTTCACTAAGGATCGTGTAACCGGCAAGGGTGCCGAACACCGGCTCCATCGCCACGACGACCGCGGTCTTTGTGGGGGACAGGACCTGCTGAGCCCATGTCATTACGAGAAAGGCAACGGCCGTTGCTCCGATGCCGGTGATGCCCAGCGCCCACCAAACCTCGGGGCTCGATGGCGCCACCCAATCTTCGAAAACAAGCGTCATCAGCGCAAAACCGATCGACGAGAAGACAACTTGCCCGAAGGCCAATTGGCGTGCATCGTAAATGGGGGAGTAGCGGCCGAGCAGGACGATGTGGGCGGCGAATGCAAGGGCAGTCACAACCGTCAGCCCGTCCCCGCGGTTGAACGTGAATCCCGGACCGACCGTGAGAAACGCCAGCCCTGCACCCGACATAACAACTGCGAGCAGGGTTACCAGCGTTGGTTTTCTTCTCAGCGCCACGACGGCGAGCACGGGTGTCAGGACCACCATCAGGCCTGTGATCAGTGCCGATTTGGTCGCACCCGTGTACACAAGGCCCAGAGTTTGAAATGCATAGCCGGTGGCCAGAGCCACCCCCAGGGCTGCACTCGGCCCGAGTATCTTCGACGCGCTGCGCATAGTGGATCGAGGAAACGTCGCTCCCAAGACGATGGCCGCCAGGCCAAATCTTAAGGCAAGAAACTCGAGCGGTGGCACCTGGAGAATGGCGCGCTTTACGACGACAAAGGTATAACCCCAAACGGCTGTGACAGCAACGAGCGCGCACGTCGCAGCAATCTGCTTGGTCCGTACGTTCACTCTTGTTCGAGCATCCCCGCGAGTTCCCTCGCGTTGTTAACAGCGTAGTCGCTGTAGCAGTTGTTCATAAGCACATGCACTTGTTTGGTCTGGGCAGCGAGCTCTTTGATTTTGGGAACCCACTCGGCCAGTTCGGTCCGCGAATAGTCGTAGGCGAACCGGGGCGTCGCTGTGGCGTGAGGCTTTTTCCATTCCTCGACGTTGCGCCCGTGGAATCGCACATAGGCTAGATCTTTAGACGTTACCGCCGCCATCGGCGGCATGCTCGATACGAATCCCTGAGGCATGTCAACACTCGTAATTGGAATATTCTCGGAAGTGAGAAAGTCCAGCGTGCGCGCGGCGTTGCGGTCGTTCAACCAAGAAGCGTTCCGAAATTCCACGGCCACTCTGTACTCGGGCAGGCGGTCGCGGCACTCGAGGATGTACTCACGACCAACAGTCCCGGGTAGGAACCATTCTGGGAACTGGAAATGGACGACACCCAGCTTGCCGGAAGAGTGCAGAGGTAGAAGGGAATCGGCAAATCGCCGCCAACATTCCTCTATCAACTCTTGCGGAAGATTTTTCGCGTAAAGCGCACGCTTTCCCGCCTCTTCGGAGGGGACCAAATTCATCAGGTCCGAATAGATGGAGGCCGGTCGCGTTGGATGCCCCGTGAGGAGCGAGTACGCCTTTATGTGAAAGGTGAAGTTTGTGGGTGTTCTATTTAGCCACGCGAGGACGTTTCGCTCGGTGGGTGGGAAGTAATAGGTGGAATCCACTTCAACGATTGGAAAAGTGCTGGCGTAGAAACGCAGCCGGGCTTCCGCGCTACTTGCATTTTTTGGATAGAAGCCGCTCGCAAGTAGCGTCTTTTCCGTCCAAGACGCAGTGCCGATCAGTATCTTTGCCAATGAATGCGTACTAGATCTGGGGGCGGCCCTCTTCGTCGACTAGGACGTATGTGATGCGGCCGCTCTTGCGAGGTCCGACTGTGGGCCGAACGCGCCGCTGGGCAGGACCTGCCGACTTTGCGACTGCACGAGGATCAGTCACGGAGCCAACTAACGCCTCGATTTCCTGCACCTCCTCCGAGGCATCCACATCTTCTGTGACTATGAGTCCGTCGGAATTGAGCCGGACCGCAGTAAACGTTGGTGGCTCCGCCTCCGATGTTGCCTGAGGCGGGATTGTCTGAAACACCGCAGAGCCTATGGGAGCTTCTACCCCCCCGGCAGTCTTGATTGCTAACCGGTCACCTTTGAATCTGCGTATCGATCGTTGGGGCGTCCCGGCTGAGCCGCGAATCAATAGGACGACTCCAACCAGAACGATCACCCAAAGGGCAACGGCAGAGAGTCCGATCGCGAAGCCGGTCATGGCGCCATCCTACGGTTTGGAACCGGCCGCTGTCTTCGGAGGGGCTGGTCTTGCATCCAAGCAGCGGTGGTAGTAAGATTTGAGCGATCGCTCAAATATCTGCTTGTTAGGGGGCCCGACTTGAACGATTTAGAGATTCTGACGGCGATGGATCGGGCTGAAGCGCGGCTGGCGGCCGGGCGGAACCTCCGGGGCTGCGGGTTTTGGGCAGCGGTCGATCACCTGAGAAGTGACCCTGAAGCCTCCCGCCGCTTCGCTGTGAGGATTGCCCAGATCGATCGCGCAGCTTTTGAGAGAGGCGTAAGGTTCCGGGTCCCCGAAGCCGTCGGAACTTCGGCCCTGGGTCTCGGGACCGTAGCGGCTGTCGCAGCCATCATCGTCAGCGGGTCAATCGGTGACGCGACTATTCGGACGCTGGTGTTTTTAGGCTCAGTCGGCACCTTGCTCATCACGACCCACAGCCTGACGCACTGGATCGTTGGACGGATGATGGGCATCCGATTTACTCACTACTTCCTTGGCGGCCCCCCGCCCCCGCGGCCGGGGGCCAAAGTCGACTATGAGACCTACTTGCAGACACCGCCGAAAAGGCGCGCCTTGATGCATGCGTCGGGCGCCGTCGTGACCAAGATTATTCCGTTCGCCATGCTGCTGGTTGCGGCGAGCCTGCAAGTCAAGACTTGGGCGTTCTACGGATTGATAGTTGTCGGAGTAGTGCAAATAGCGACCGACTTGTTGTTTTCTACTAAGACATCGGATTGGAAGAAGGTAAAGCGCGAACTGGTGGCCGCGCGGGGTCAGCCGGCATCCAGTGGAGGGCTAGACGCTTCCGCGTAGAGACGTTTGGGAATCCGTCCCGATTCGAAGGAGAGGCGCCCGGCCTCAACCGCCAGTCGGATCGAACGGGCCATGCGCAAAGGATCTTTCGCCTTGGAGATAGCGCTCGCGACGAGCACCGCATCGCAACCCAACTCCATGGCCGATGCGGCGTCCGACGCAGTGCCGATGCCCGCGTCGAGCACAACCGGAACCGACGCATTCTCGACGATGATGGCGATGTTGTAAGGATTACGGATGCCAGCCCCGCTTCCGATGGGAGAGCCCAGCGGCATCACCGCGGCGCATCCGGCGTCTTCGAGCCTGCGAGCGAGTATCGGGTCGTCGTTGCAATAGGGGAGCACGACGAAACCTTCGTCTACGAGTTGGCGAGCGGCGCGGATCAATTCCGGGCCGTCGGGAAACAGCGTTTTGTCGTCGCCGATGACCTCGAGTTTGATCCAGTTGGTGTCGAGGGCCTCACGGGCCATCTGCGCGGTCAGGACCGCGTCGGCGGCCGTGTAGCAGCCGGCCGTGTTGGGCAGCACGTCGCAGCCCGCCGCTTCGATGACTTCGAGAATCGAGCCGCGAGCTAAAGGGTCCACTCGCCGCATCGCGACGGTTGCAATTTGGGACTCGCTTTCCGCAAGAGCATTTGCCATGGTCTGAAGACTCGTGAACCCTCCCGTGCCGAACAACAGCCGTGACTCGAAGATCCGATCGGCGATCTGGAACTTCTCTTTCATCCGCCCTGCACCGCTCTCAGGATCTCGATGCGTTGACCGTCGCGGATGATGGTTTGATCCCAGGTGCCGCGCGAGACCACTTCTCCGTCCACGGCAACCGCGACTCCACGAGGTTGATCGATACCCATCTCGGATAACAGCCCTTCTACGGTAACCGTGTCCTGCAATTCGCGGTGCGAACCGTTCACGACAACTCTCATGACTCAAAGCGCAGAGGAGAGAAAGGGAGTAGCTCCGATGGGACATCGTCTTTGGCGATGAGCTCGGCGATGTAGTCGCCGGTGACCGGGGCAAGGAGTATGCCGTTTCGATAATGACCGACGGCTGCAATCACGCCCTCGATCGAGGTCGGGCCGATCAGCGGGGCATTGTCAGGCGTTCCCGGTCGCGAGGCCGCAGAAGCTTCGACGAGTTCCATCTCACGAATGCCAGGTAACACCTCCTGGGCAGCGCGCAGAAGTTCAAAAACGCCGCCTGCAGTGACCAGCGTGTCGCCGTGCTCTTCAACGGTCGCGCCGACGACAAGCTCACCATGCTTTCGCGGCACGAGGTAGACATCTTCAGTAACAACAATTCGATTCAAGAGAGGTGCCGACTGAGGCTCCGGAGGTCTCAATCGCAGTATCTGGCCCTTTACGGGGCGCAGAGCTCGTCGGACTTCCCGAGGGACCCCTTCGATGGTGGCGGAGGCTGCGCCCGCGCACAGCACTACCGCTCGGTTGGCGCGGATCGTCTCATCGGTTCGCAGGGTGACCCTGCCGGGCTCGACTCGAGTGACGGCTTCCCCCGAATGGATCGTTCCGCCCGCGTGGACGAAGGCGGCCGAAAGGGCTTCGAGCAGTTGGCGCGGATCCACCGCGCTTTCGCTGGGGGCGAGCATTCCAAATTGAACGCTTGGATCCAGCATCGGCTCGAGTTTTCGGCATGCCTCTGCGTCTAGCCACTCGACCTCGAGCCCCGCCTCTAGGAAAAAATCGACGAGACGTCGAAGCGCTTCGTTGTGGTCTCGGTTCAATGCAACGTGAAGCGATCCAGCTACTAGAGCATCAACGTCGATGTGCGTGCTTTGTGTCAATTCCTCAAGGAACAGAGGATATCGTCGAGCGCTCTGAAGGTTCAGCCGTAAGAGCCGGTCCTCGCCGAAATTGGATTCGCTAACCGGAGCGAGCATTCCGGCCGCCACCCAGGAAGCTCCCCGGGGAGCCGGGTCTTGTTCGATGACGACTACCGACATACCGAGTTGAGCGGTTCTCCATGCGACCGAAAGTCCGATTACGCCACCACCGACAACGACAACATCGACAGGCAAGTTCAACGTGTTTCCTTAGCGCCGCTCATTGAAGGCATTTGTCATGTCTCGATGTATACAGATCCGCCTGATTCTTGGAACTCCACTGACTTTTCCTTCATGCCGATCTCCAACGCCGATTCTGGATCGAGCCCGTGAGCGGCCGCGTACTCCCGCACATCTTGCGTGATCTTCATGCTGCAAAAGTGCGGGCCGCACATCGAACAAAAGTGCGCCTTTTTGGCCGGCTCCGCGGGCAACGTCTCATCGTGGAACTCGCGAGCCGTCTCGGGGTCGAGCGACAGATTGAATTGGTCTTCCCATCGAAACTCGAATCGTGCTTTCGAAAGAGCGTCGTCCCACTCGCGTGCCCCGGCGTGTCCTTTGGCGAGGTCGGCCGCGTGAGCGGCGATCTTGTAGGCGATCACACCGTCCTTCACGTCCTTCTTGTTCGGAAGACCGAGATGCTCTTTGGGAGTGACGTAGCAGAGCATCGCCGTTCCGTACCAACCGATCATCGCCGCTCCTATCGCAGAAGTGATGTGGTCGTATCCGGGGGCAATATCCGTAGTTAAAGGTCCGAGTGTGTAGAAGGGAGCCTCATGGCAGACCTGCAGCTGCCTTTCCATGTTCTCTTTGATCTGGTGCATCGGGACGTGGCCTGGCCCCTCGATCATCACTTGCACGTCGTGATCCCATGCGATTTTGGTTAGTTCGCCGAGAGTTTCGAGCTCGCCGAATTGCGCTTCGTCGTTGGCATCGGCGATAGAGCCCGGGCGAAGCCCGTCGCCCAACGAGAACGAGATATCGTAGGCGGCCATGATCTCGCATATCTCCGCAAAGTTCGTGTAGAGGAAGTTCTCCTTGTGGTGCGCCAGGCACCACGCTGCAAGGATCGCCCCACCGCGCGAAACGATGCCCGTAACTCGCTTGGCAGTCAGCGGTATGTATCGAAGCAGGACGCCCGCGTGAATCGTGAAGTAGTCGACGCCTTGTTCGGCCTGTTCGATCAAGGTGTCCCGGTAGATCTCCCAGGTGAGCTCTTCTGCCTTGCCGCCTGTCTTTTCGAGCGCTTGATATATCGGCACTGTGCCGATAGGGACGGGGGAGTTGCGGATGATCCACTCGCGTGTCGTGTGGATGTCGGCGCCCGTGGAAAGGTCCATGACGTTGTCGGCCCCCCAGCGGATCGCCCAGGTCATCTTGTCGACCTCTTCTTGGATCGACGACGCGACCGCTGAGTTGCCAATGTTGGCGTTGATCTTTACGAGAAAGTTGCGACCGATGATCATCGGCTCGCTCTCGGGATGATTGATATTGGCGGGGATGATCGCACGGCCGCGTGCCACTTCATCTCTTACGAACTCCGGCTTGACCCTCTCCCTGATGGCTATGAACTCCATCTCCGATGTGATCTCCCCTTTGCGCGCATAGTGCATCTGGCTCACAGTGCGGCCGGGCTTTGCGTGCAGAACCCGCGCGGGCCTGCCGGTGAAACCGTCGACGTTAAAGGCGGACGTGCGGCCCGCATACTCGGACACGTCGCCGCGACTCATAATCCAGTCCCGCCGCAGCGGCGGCAATCCTCGCGTGATGTCGATAGCCACATCGGAGTCGGTATAGGGACCGCTGGTGTCATAAAGGCGAAGCGGAGAGTTTTCTTCGACACCAAACCGGCCCCCCGTCGACGAGAGCGCCACTTCACGCATCGGCACTCGAATTCCTGGGCGCGGGCCCTCGACGTAAACCTTCTTAGAGTTGTACATATCTCCTCCCTCCGCCGGCATTATCCGGATCAGGTTAGGCGGTCGGCGCCGGATCAGGCGCCCTCTCAGCTTGGTTTCCCCAAGCTCCCGCGTTTAGAAGAAGTTTATCGCGTTATGGCTTGGGGAGTCTCACACCGAAGCCCCCCGGGGGCGCGACACCCCGACACCGAAGCCCCCGGGGGCGCGACACCCCGACACCCCGGCCCCCGGGGCGCGACACCTCGACCCTTAACACCAGGCATTTGGTTGAATGTGGCCCGGACTCAATTGCAGGAAGACCAAAATTTTGTCGTACGTCGTCGCTACTCTGAGGCTATGCATAAGAAGCCGGCCCACCTTGAGGATTCGAATCTCTATCCCAACCACCTTTCTTGGCCAACTCGATGGAGGATTCCTCATTTCAAGAACATCAAGCTCGGCATAGCTTGTTTGGATGCTTTAGAGCACGAGCGGGCTCGAATGGAGCTTCCTATATACGCCTTTGCCCTCATGCCTGATCATCTACACCTGTTGATCGGGCCCTACCCCATGCCTGTTGGGTATGTTGTTCAGGCGCTTAAGCTCGCTTCGGTCCATCGGCTGATGAGGGATGGGATGGCTGGCGGCGCGTTGTGGCAGCGAGGCTACTGGGATGTGGCAATGCGGGACGAACTCAGTTTGCATCAGGCCATGGAGTACATTCACAACAATCCAGCGAAAGAAGGCCTAGTCGGTAATCCGCCTGATTACGCTCTATCTAGTTGTGGAGAATGGTTCGGCGTTGGTAAAAGCCCGATTCAGCTCGCCAAGAACGACATCAGTTTCGTGACGTAGGGATCGTCCCACCTTAACTAGCGCCCCCAACAATGCTCGGACGGGGCCGCAACCACCCCCAACGAACTTGAGGCACGGGAAGCATAGGGGTATGGGGGTGTCGCGCCCCCTGGTGGGGGGCTAGGGGGCCAGTTCGGCCCGAACTCTTTCGGCGGCTTCGACCATGTTCTTCAGACTTGGTTCGGTCTCCGCCCAGTCTCGCGTCTTAAGGCCACAGTCTGGTGTGACCCAAACGCGTGATACGTCTATAACCTTGGCCGCCAAGCGCAGCTTCTCTGCCATTTCATCTACCGACGGCACTCGGGGCGAATGAATGTCGTATACGCCTGGGCCTATCTCCCGTTCAAACCCGGTGTTACGGAAGTCGTCGAGCAACTCCATGTCGGAACGCGAAGCCTCGATCAGGGAGACGTCTGCATCGAGTCCGTCGATGGCCGAGATGATGTCGCCGAAATCTGAATAGCACATATGCATGTGGATCTGAGTTTCGTCAGCTACTACTGAGGTTGTCAGTCGGAAGCAATACACGGCCCAATCCAGATACTCGGCCCACTTGTCACTTCGCAGCGGCAAGCCCTCTCGCAGCGCGGCCTCGTCGACCTGGATGACTTTTTGACCTATGGCTTCGAGATCGGCCACTTCGTCGCGAAGAGCCAGTGCCAACTGGATGCAGGTGTCTCGGCGCGGCTGGTCGTCCCTAACGAAAGACCACATAAGCATGGTGACGGGGCCGGTGAGCATTCCTTTCACGGGCTTGTCGGTAAGCGACTGTGCGTAACGGGTCCATTCGACCGTCATAGGCTTGGGTCTTGAGATGTCGCCGTAGATTATGGGAGGTCTCACATAGCGGGTCCCGTAGGACTGCACCCAACCGTTCTGAGAGAAGGCGTAGCCGTCAAGGAGTTCTGAGAAGTACTGAACCATGTCATTGCGTTCCGGCTCGCCATGAACAAGTACGTCGAGCCCCGCCTTTTCTTGAAAGCGAATCACTCTCTCGATTTCTGACTTCGTCTCTTCGATGTAGCGCTCGGGTGTGAGCTCGCCTCTTCTCAGTTGCGCTCGCGCATGCCTGATCTCCTTAGTCTGGGGATAGGAGCCGATGGTCGTGGTCGGAAACGGTGGGAGATCAAGAGCCCGCCGCTGGAGTTCCCTTCGGACCGCGTACTCGGATGCTCTCCGGCCGTCGGTGTCACTCAAGGCGGCAACGCGTTCCCGCACTTGCGGGTTAACGGCTCGGCTGGATGTGCGCCGACTCTGGAGTCTGGATCGGTTTGAGGCAAACGCGTTCGAGTTGGCATTCGCTCCCTCGTTCATTGCCTTGGTGAGAGTGACCACTTCGCCGACTTTCTGTTTGGCGAAGGAAAGCCATGAGCGCACTTCTGGGTCGAGTTTGGGTTCATGATCCGAATCGAGAGGCACGTGCTGGAGCGAGCACGAGTTCGTGACTACCAGTTGCGCACACAGGCCGCGCAGCCGCTCAAGCAGAGCCAGTGTCTGATCGAGGTCATTGATCCAAATGTTGTGACCGTCAACGACACCCGCGAACAAAGTCTTGTTCGTCAAGCCCTCGGCAGCGACGAGGGCCTCGTTGGTAGCCCCTGCCACGAAGTCGAGCCCCAATCCTTCAATCGGGAGGCGGCTCAAAACCGGATAGGCCTCGCCGGTGTGATCGAAGTATGTCTTGATCAGGATCTTTGGCCTTCTGCTGATAGCCCCCAGACGCTCATAGCACCTACTGAGCGCAGCGAGGTCTTCGGGGGAACGGTCCTCGACGAATACGGGTTCATCGAACTGCACCCACGTGGCGCCGGCCTCGCCTAGTCGTGCCAGCAATTGTTCGTAAACGGGTAGCAGTTGATCAAGAAGCGTCAAAGGCGCGAAGGTGTCAGCCTTTCCAAGAAGGAGGAAGGAGACCGGGCCCACGAGTACGGGAATAGTTTCGATTCCCAGTTGCTTGGCTTCGAGATATTCGTCCACCGGTTTGGTACCCGACAAGTCAAACGAGGTGTCGGGGCCGAATTCCGGAACGAGGTAGTGGTAGTTGGTGTTAAACCACTTGGTCATCTCCATGGCCACGACATCGGTGCCATCCGTCTGCTTGCCGCGGGCCATTGCGAAGTAGGTATCGAGATCGACCGAATCCCCGCCCCCCGCGTGTCCGTAACGCTCGGGCACTGCGCCTGTCATGCAAATCGTGTCGAGAACGTGGTCGTACAAACTGAAGTCATTGGAGGAGATTAGGTCCACTCCGGATTTCTTGATGAACTCCCAATTGTCGCGGCGGATTTTGGCCGTCGCGGCCAAGAGATCGGCCTGAGACACTTTGCCTGCCCAGAACCCTTCGGTTGCGGTTTTGAGTTCTCGTTTAGGGCCGATTCGGGGGAAGCCTGCAATGCTCGAAAGGATCATCGGGTCGTTGTGCTCCTATGTTGGCTAAGAGGCGCTTCGCCTCTTGGGGATTGCTCCATATTAACCTAGGAGATCATGATCGGTGTTCAATCGAGGCTGTCGCGCACTCTGCTCTATCTCGTCACCCCAGCGCGGCCCGCATACGGGGACCTCGATCGGTTCCTTGCTTTAGTTCTTGAAGCGGGAGTCGACATGGTGCAGCTCCGGGATAAGCAAATGGGGGCAGACGAACTGAAACCTTTCGGTGAGATCGTTCGCAAACGGACCAGCGAACACGGGGCTCTGTTCATAATCAACGACTCTGTGGAAGCCGCTCTTGCGTGCGGGGCCGATGGGGTGCATTTGGGACAGGACGATATGCCGGTCGGCCAAGCCCGCCGCTTAATGGGAGCCGAAGCGCTGATCGGACTCTCGACCCACTCGGAAGCGGAGGTCCTTCGCTCGGGTGAGTCGGGCGCCGACTACATCGGGGTGGGGCCGGTGTATGAAACTCCGACCAAGGCCGGGAGGCCCGCGGTTGGCCTAGGACTGGTGAGCTATGCGGCTGAAGTAGCACGAACGCCATTTTTCGCCATCGGCGGCATCGATCTGTCCAACCTGCGACTAGTCCAGGACGCTGGCGCAACCCGAGTTTCTGTGTTGAGGGCCCTCACCGACGCCGGCGATCCCGCGGCAGTTGCCGGAGGTATAAAGAGGTTGTTGCTCGCTGGCGACCAAACGTAGGACGGTCAAAATCACAGTTTTCTCTGGGCTACCTTGGTGGCGCTACGGCCGGCGAGCAACGTGAAGTATCGAATGCCAGTGTCGCCTGACGTTTTGGCTGGGCCGGCGCGCGATGCGAGCGCGCACCTCCGCGTACAACCTGTCTCGATTCTCTGGCGACATAGCTCTGTGCCCCGAAAAGGTGTCAAGGAGGTGGATGTACTCCTGGGCGGTGTACGTGATCTCCCAGAGATAACGGCGCACAACAACATCTTCGAATAGTCCAGTTCCGAGTATTTCCGCCGCTTCGTCCGGGACAACTTCGGGAGGGGGTGGGGGCCAAGAGCCTTCGGAGCTTTCACCTATGGCGTCGTATACGTCTTGGATCTCGGTAAAGAAGGGATCGAAGTCTTTCGGAAAGGCATGAGTCGCGCTCCAGAATGCTAAGGCTCCACGGGGTCGAAGTAGGGCCGCAGCCTTGGAGTACTTGACGCTTGCGTCCAGCCAGTGCCAAGACGTTGCCGCGAAGACAGCGTCGAAGAAGGAAGGTCTGTGGTCCCATGTTTCAAACGCACTGTTCACCACTTCAACATCCGGAAAGCTGGCGAAGGTCTTGCGAGCCACTCGCGCGAGGTTGGCCCCCAACTCAAGCGCAAAGATTCGAAAGCCCCGCTCCGCTAGAGGACGTGTGGCCTTGCCGGTTCCGCACCCGATCTCTAGTAAGCGGGCTCCGGTTGGGAGCCTAGCGATCTCAGCAAAATCGTCGAAGAGCTTGGGCGGATAGTCGGGTCGGGCGCTGTCATAGGAATCTGCGACCGCGTCAAACGTCTCTCGAAGTCGTTCCCGATCATCGCCGTTCACGGGCCTCGTTTGCTTGACGACTTCGTCACTCATCGCGTCTACTTCCAGCAGTTTGCCCATACCCACCCCAAGAACGCAGAAATCGCGCGAAGTTGTCTCGGCTCTTCTTGTCGCGTTCGGTTTCAGAAAGCGATTCCCATTCGCGGTGGGTGTGCCGGAGGAGTGGGAGCTTTAGCGCGACGATCTTGTGGTCCGCGGCGCGCCATCGCATCGAGAAATCAATATCGGCATTTCGGTAGAACTTGTACTTCGGGTCGAACATACCAACGGCTGCGACGTCGGCCCGTCTAAACGCCATGCAGTAGGCCTGAAGCGCGTCGACCTCGCCGCTGGTGGCTTCCTCAAACGAGCGCATGTCATCTGTGACGAGTCCCCAAGCGCCGGCCATGCCGATGGAGCGGTCCGCCAGAGCCGCCCCCAGCGGCGACAGAAAATCCCCGACCGGTTCAATGCTGGTGTCGGCGATAACAACAACCTCGCCCAAGGCCTGCAAGATCCCTGCATTTCGACCGGCGCCGAATCCAACTCGCTGCTTGAAGGCAATAACCCGTGCGCCAGTCTTATCGGCCGACGCCTGAAGTTCGTCGGATCCATTACAGACCGCGACGATCTCGTAGTTGAGATGACCACAATGGGCAGATAGGCCGTTAGCCAGGCGGACAAGATCTTCCGGCCAGCCATCTCCGAAGGTCACTATCGAAAAAGCGACTGTGTCGGGATCTGAAAGTAGCGACGGCACTGCGTTGGGATTGGTGAATTCCGCCGTCATCTTGATTCGGGGGGTTCGCAGCTTCTGGCGCGCACAAGTCCTCCTTGTTGGCGGCTGCTACCCCCCCGGGCCCCCCAAGTCGACCGTGTCGTCAGATAGGGTTTGGACTTCATGAAAAAACTACGCTGGGGGTTGGTCGCCGTCCCGGTCTCGATCGTCGCCTCGCGCCTGGGCTTGGAAACGCTAACTTTTGTCACTGCCATTATCGCCATCATCCCTCTGGCGGGCTTGATAGGCCGGGCCACCGAGGATCTCGCCATCCACACCGGCCCGCGGATCGGTGGATTGCTCAACGCCACCTTCGGAAACGTGACCGAACTCATCATTGCCATATTTCTTATCCGCGCCGGTGAAGCCGAGGTAGTGAAGGTCACGATCACCGGTTCGATCATCGGCAACTTGCTCCTAGTGTTGGGGGCCGCCTTCCTTCTTGGCGGCATCAAGTTCAGAGAGCAGGAATTTAACTCTCGTGTGGCGGGGATGCACACCGCATCGCTAGTCCTGGCGGTCGTCGGAATCATGATGCCGGCTCTTTTTCATGGAGCCGTACCCAACGCTTCCTTTGCAGCCGAAGAGGCCGTATCCCTCGGAGTGGCAGGGGTTTTGATCGTGCTGTACGTATCCTCACTGATTTTTTCATTTGTGACCCATCAGGACATCTTCGCCATTTATCACGAGCAGGAGACCGCCAAGATGTCACGACGGGCAGCCGGAGGATTGCTTGCTGCTGCCACGGTGTTTGTAGCCCTGGAGAGCGAGCTGCTCGTGTCATCCTTAGAAGCGGCCACCGAAACGATAGGGATGTCGAAGCTGTTCGTAGGGCTTATCCTCATACCGATCGTAGGCAATGCCGCCGAACATTCCAGCGCCATCTTTCTCGCGATGAAAAACAAAGTTGATACGGCGATCGAGATCGCGGTCGGATCATCGACCCAGATTGCGCTGTTCATCGCCCCGCTGTTGGTCTTCATATCCCTTGCTGTCGGCAAGCCGATGGACTTTTTCTTTTCGGGATTCGAAGTGGCCGTGGTGGGGATGTCGGCGGCCATAGTGGCGTTCATAGCCCTTGACGGTCGTTCTAACTGGCTTGAGGGGGCTCAGCTGATCGCAGCCTACGTCATCATGGGAATATCGTTCTACTTCCTATGAGGGCGATCGATTTTCACGTACACCTGCCCACAAAGGAGTGGATTGAGGGCAGCATGGGGCCCTACCGCGAAAGCGCCGAGCGGTACTTTCGCGCAAAAGTGGAACTGAAGACAATGGAACAGCTTGCGAATGAGTTCGCAGCCCTGGACATCGTCGGCGTTCTGCTCGGCTGGGATGCCGAGACCTTCACAGGGCGTCCCCCGCTTTCTAACGACGACGTTGCCGCCACCGCGGCCCGATACCCGGATCGATTCGTTGCTTTCGCTGGAATAGATCCGCATAAACCGAATGCCGCCGAGGAGTTGAGTCGCAGCATCAAGCAACTCGGCATGAAGGGCGGCAAGTTTCATCCGTCCATGCAGAACTTCGATCCTGGCGATGAGCGGTTTTTCGAGCTTTGGGCTGCCGCTGAAGAACTCGGAGCCGTGTGCATCTTTCACACGGGGACATCTGGGATCGGGGCGGGAACTCCGGGGGGCCAGGGAATACGCATCGACTTTGCCCGCCCGATTCTGCTCGACCCGGTCGCCGCGCGCTTCCCGAACCTGAAAATCGTGATGGCTCACTTCGGCTGGCCCTGGCACACCGAAGCGATTGCCATGGCCCTTCACAAGACCAATGTTTATCTCGACATCTCAGGTTGGGCGCCCCGCTATATCCCGGCTGAGGTTGTGAAGGAGATGGGGGGCCGGCTCAGTAAGCAGTTTCTGTGGGGAAGTGACTACCCGTTCCTGCATCCCGCGCGCTGCCTCGAGGAGTTCGATCAACTAGGGATTCCCCCCGAAGCCGCGCAGCGGGTTCTGTTCGGCAATGCAGAAGCCCTTCTGGGGTTTACACTGAGTTGACATGCAAACAGAAGAGGAACTACGTGAGGCCCTAAAGGTCGTTGTAGATCCCGAGATTGGGATCAACATCGTCGACCTGGGCCTCATCTACGACGTTAAGGTTGCCGACGGCGACGCGCACGTCCTGTTCACGCTTACGTCGATGGGGTGCCCCGCGGGGGCCCAGATCGAGACCGATATTCGCGATGCTCTTACCGGCATTGAGGGGCTGTCGAGCGTAACTACGGAACTAACCATGACCCCTCCCTGGGGTCCCGACCGCATGAGCGACTTCGCTCGATCGGCCCTCGGCTTCTTCTAAGAGCGATCTTCGTCACGTTCCCTGAGGGGTCCGTCGTAAGCTAGCTGCTTAAGCGCCTAAAGCTTCGTGCGAACTGGACATGCTCCATCGCCGTATGTATAGTCAATGTATATCCTAGAGCTTTGGGAGAGCAGGATGCACACGAAAATACAGCGATGGGGAAATAGTCTCGGGCTTCGAATCCCTAAGGCATTCGCCGAAGAAACCCAGGTCAAGGCTGGCTCCATAGTGGACATCGCCGTCGAGGGCAACGAATTAGTTATTCGGCCCCTTCGGAGGCGGTACGACCTAGCCTCACTCGTCAAGGCGATCACGGCGAAGAATGTTCACGATGCAGTCGAATCAGGGTCGCCAGTCGGGCGAGAGGTCTGGTAGTGGCCCAGTACGCGCCGGATCGAGGTGACATCGTTTGGTTGCACTTCGATCCACGGACTGGACACGAGCAGGCCGGGCGTAGACCCGCCCTGGTTATTTCACCGAAGGCGTACAACCGCAAGGTTGGGCTCGCTCTCTTTTGCCCTATCACTTCCAACGTCAAGGGGTATCCGTTCGAAGTCGAGATTCCCAAGGGATCCAAAGCAACCGGGGCTGTCCTGTGCGACCAAGTCAAGAGCCTCGATTGGCGCGTTCGCAAGGCTGAGCGGTTATGCCCCGCGCCTGATGGCGTGATAGAGGAAGCCACTGCGAAGATTCTGGCGCTAGTAGATCCTTAAGTGATACCGAGCTGATCAACTTGCCCTGGGGCCGGCCACTCACGACTTCTCTCTAAACTCCGGGAGGGCTGACCCCCAATAATTTTGGAATGGTTGCCGGGTTAGGGTTTCAACATGGAATTTGAAGCTGCCCTCACAGGGGCTCGCAGCGGCGATGAGAGGGCGTGGGAGCATATTTACGACTGGCTGGCCCCCTCCGTGCTCGGGTTTTGTCGTGCGAGAGGAGCCGATGACCCAGAGGATGTCACGGGTGAAGTCTTTCTTCAAGTGGTGAGGGACATCCGCCGCTTTACTGGCACGGAACCGGATTTTCGATCTTGGGTTTTCACCATCGCCCACCACCGCTTGATGGACGACTTCCGCAAGCGCAAGAGACGCCCTTCTACCGTAGGGGAGGAGGCTCTTGCTGTCCGAGCCGGAGGCGACGTCGCAGAAGAGGCCCTCCAGCGAATGTCGGATGAGGAGGTCAAACGAGCGATCTCGTCGCTCACCATCGACCAGCGCGATGTCTTGCTTCTGCGCATAGTGGCGGAGCTCGGAGTGAGTGAGATCGCCCGGATTCTTGGTAAGCGTCCGGGGGCAGTTCAAGCCCTACAGCGACGGGGCCTGGAGGCCCTGAGAAAAGAAATTTCTCCTGAAGGCGTACCCTTTCGCTCTCGTGGGGCGCTTAAGTAGTCAAATGAAGAAAAACCGCGACGAGGAATTCGACCGGCTGATCGCATCAGATTCCGATCTTGAGGCTTTGGTCGGACGAGTTCGCCAAGCTTTTGTATCTGAGCCCAGCGATGGTGCTCGCCAGACTCACCTTGCCCAAGTGATGAGCGTGGCCAAACGCCCCGCTGTTGCTCGGCGTCGCGCGGCTCGTATTGCCGCAGCAGCGGTGCTGGCGACCGGCGCTTTTGGGGGTCTGGCTTATGCAGGGGCTCTGCCCGATGCAGTGCAAAATGCCCTTTCGGACGCTGCTGCCAAGGCAGGCTTTACTCTTCCCGCATCCGATGCCCATCGCAACGAAAACTCCGTCGACGCCGGTCAGGGCGGGGACAAGAGCGTAAGCGAGGACGTTCACGGCGTTCTTGATCAGGAATTTGACTCAGGCAAAGATAAGGGTGACGCCGTTTCCGACGCAGCGAATCAGAATCGCGGCTCGGAAGGCAGCCAGCCCAGCAATCCACCGACGTCCACCGTGACCGATACAGTGACCGATCCGCAGCCAGACCACGGTAGAGGACCACCGGTACCGGGCGAATAAGAACCTTTCAGATCCATTAAAGGCCCCCGATCTGGGGGCTTTTCTAGTTTTTATAGATTCCTGGGCTTTCTTATTGACATGCGAATCGAACAGGTGTACGGTTACTTTCCCCTACGAACAGATGTTCGGGAGAAAAAATGTCAAAAAGGTACGACGAGCCGATCGAGGTGGAGGTCATTGAAGCAGAGGGCCTGCGGGGCATGGGTCCCGTCGCTTTCAGCTGGCGTGGGCGCCGGTATGCGGTAGGCCGGTTGCTCAAGTACTGGCGGGAAGCAGGAGGCGCCTGGGATCCGCAGCGCGCCCAGGACCATGAATGCTTCCGGGTCGAAGCCGAGGGTGGAACTTATGACCTGCGTCTCGACCGGCTCGCCGGACGTGGTCGGCCGCGATGGCGGCTGGCCAGGGTGTGGGATTGACGAGCGCCCGGAGTTAGCTCTCTCCGTGCGCTCCCGCTTCGGGCGCTCGTCACTCTCCTAAATCCCCAAGTGATCAAGCAAGGCTTAGATGACCGCGCGCTTCGTCCACCTTCATGTTCACTCGAATTACTCGCTGCGCGAGGGCGCTGCCCGCGTGGAAGACCTTGCTCAGTCCGCCGTTGCCATGGGGATGGATGCGCTCGCGCTCACCGATCACGATGGCATGTACGGCGCCGTCCGCTTCACGCTTGCTTGTAAAGAAGCAGGCATACGTCCGATCCTGGGGGCCGAACTCGAGTGGGGAGACGGCTATCACGTCACCCTTCTGACTCAAAACGCTAAAGGCTGGTCGAACCTTTGCAAGCTCGTCACCTCGATGCACCTTGATCAAAGAAGCCAATCTCTCGCGCCGGGGGTAAGACCGCGCACTACTTTCGACTCCTTGGCGAAACACTCTGAGGGTCTGATTGCACTTAGCGGTTGCGAACGAGGCGAGATCCCGTGGCTTTTGTCTATCGGTCAACGCGACCTTGCGCTGGCCGCGACACGCCGCTGGTTGGATGTGTTTGGACCCGAGCGTTTCGCAATCGAAATCACTAATCATCTCCTTGAAGGCGATGTCCTTCGAACGGCAAGGCTCACCAAACTCGCCGCTTCGTTGCAACTAAGGACTGTTGCTACGAACAACGTCCATTACGTCACTCCCAAAGACGCCGTGGTCCACGATGTCCTCGAATGCATACGTAAAATCGTTCCACTCACCAAACAGACAGTTCCTCGACGAAACATTGAGTACTGGCTGAAATCTCCCGAGCAAATGGCCGAGCTGCACACGCCGGAGGCGATTGAGGGTGCAAGGTGGGTGGCCGACCAATGCGGTTATGAGTTTGCGCTCGGGGAGTTTCACTTCCCCGACCCCGCCGCCGAGGCCGGTCTGTCTTCCACCGGCGCGCTTGCTCGCAGATGTTTCGAAGGGCTGGCCCGCCGTTACTGCAAGGTCACGAGGCCCATCGAAGACAGGCTTCAAAGCGAACTGAAGACGATCCGAAAGGGCGGGTTTTGCGGGTACTTCGTGTTGGTGGCCGACATCGTCGACCATGCGAAGAAGGTCATGGGCATTCGCTGCGCATGCCGGGGGAGCGCGGCTGGGTCGTTGGTGGCTTATGCGCTCGGGATATCCGATGTCGACCCTGTGCGCTACGACCTGGTGTTCGAAAGATTCATGAATTCCCACCGCAGGGAGATTCCCGACATCGACATCGATTTTGAGTCCGCCCGCCGGGAGGAAGTGAACGATTACATCCTTTCCACCTACGGGGAGCGCACCGCGATGGTGGCGATGATGGAGACCTTCAAGGCCCGCGCCGCCTTGCGGGAAGTAGGCAAGGCCCTCGGGATCAGTCAGACCGAGATCGACACAGTGGCCAAAGCCTTCCCCCACGTATCCGCCGGTTCGATCCCTGAGGCTCTAGAGTCGCTTCCGGAAGTCGCCGGTATGCATCTGGGCGCATCTCGACTCGAGACCCTGTTCGATCTCGCCGCACGACTCGATTCCTATCCCCGCCATCTAGCGATGCATCCGTCGGGCGTGATTCTTTCGGATTCCAAGTTGGGTGACCTCATGCCGATGCAGCGATCGTTTCAAGGATTCTTGATGAGCCAATTCGACAAAGACGACGTTGAAACCCTTGGCATAGCCAAACTCGACGTGCTCGGCGTGCGGATGCTTTCCAGTTTTGCCCATACGTTGGACGAAATCGAACGGGTGCGAGGGCATCGTCCCTCAATAGATGAGATATCGCGCGATGATGCCCAAACTTTCGAGTTGATCCGTGATTCTCGCACCATGGGGTGTTTCCAGATCGAGTCTCCCGGTCAGCGTGAACTGCTGGGCAAGTTCCAGCCCGAGCGGTTCGAGGATTTGATCGTCGATATATCGCTGTTTCGGCCGGGGCCGATGAAGGCCGACATGATCAGGCCCTTTTTGAATCGCAGGATGGGCCTGGAGTATCCCGAATACCAGCATCCATCGCTGCGGCCCATCTTGAAAGAGACCAAGGGTGTGATCGTCTTTCACGAGCAGGTGATGAGGGTGATCAGCGCTTTGACCGGTTGCACTTTGGGAGAGTCAGACAAGATTCGCCGGTCTTTGGGCGGCGGCTTGGGCGATGAGGATGCCATGAAGCCGGGCGATGTAGAAGTGGTCGATGCTGTGGGAACAGAAATCGTCGCTAAGGCGGTCGAGCGAGGCTTTAAGAAAGATGTGGCGTCGAAGATTTGGCGTGAGATCGCTTCATTTGCATCGTTTGGTTTCTGCAAGGCTCACGCCGCTGCCTTTGCTGTTCCCACCTATCAGTCGGCCTGGCTAAAAACTCATTATCCGGCCGAGTTCTATTGCGGAGTTTTGACTCACGACCCCGGTATGTATCCCCGCCGGGCGATCTTGGCCGACGCCCGGGCCCACGGGGTTCCGATTCTTCCGGTGGATGTGAATGCCTCCTGGGCGGCTTACTGCGTCGAGGGAGCTACGACCCACCCCACCTTGGTCGGAAATGGTTGCTCAGCCACCCCTAACGACCAAGCTACCTTCGAAGGTGCGGCGGCCGGGTGGAGGATTCGGCTGGGGCTGCAGGACGTCAAAGGTATTTCCGACGCTGAGATCGACTCGATCATCCAGGGGCGACCGTGGAGGAGTTTCAGGGATTTTTGCAGGAGGGCCGAAGTCTCTCGCTCCGTCGCCGAGGCGCTCGTTCATTGCGGGGCGTTCGACGGAGTAAAAGGCAAGGCGTCGCGAAGAGAGCTTTTTTGGGAAGTCGAACATAACTGGTCGGATCGACAGCGCCAGAGGGCCGAACAGACATCACTGGACTTATTTGAGATCGAACAGGTTCGCCTGCCCGGAATCGCCGACTACTCGGCCCGCGAACGGGTGTCTGCGGAGCTGGAAGTAACCGGCCTTGACGCATCCAGGCATCTAATTTCCTTTTACGCCTCTCGCCTCGAATCTTTGGGGTGGACCAAAGCCTGCGAGTTGCGGAGCCTAAGAGGCGGAGCGACAGTGGTGGTGGCGGGCGTGAAGGTCGCAACCCAAACTCCACCTACCAAATCCGGAAAGCGAGTTGTGTTTTTGACACTTGAGGACGGCACCGGCCAGTCCGACGTAACTTTTTTTGATGAGGCTCAGCGCAAGTACGCAAGATTGGTATTCGACGGGTGGATACTCGCGGTAAGAGGGACGTTGCGGCGCACCGGCGCCAAAGGCGTGTCGATTTTGGCGGAGGAGGTGATCGATCTGGCGGCTAACAATTCCCGGAAATTGTGGTACTCCAGTTCGGGATCAGCGGGACGTTGAGACCCCCCGAATCAGACTGGACGAGCCCCATTCTGCACGCGGACCTCGATGCCTTCTACGCGTCGGTCGAGACGCTTCGCGATCCGCAGCTCAAAGGAAAGCCAGTAATCGTAGGAGGCACTTCGTCGCGCGGGGTCGTGACTTCTGCCTCGTACGAGGCCCGCCGTTTCGGTGTGACCTCCGCCATGCCCACTTCTCGCGCCAGACGTTTGTGTCCCAATGGCATTTTCATCCAGCCCGATTTCAAGTCCTATACAGAAATATCGCAACAGGTACGAGCCGTCTTCGAATCTTTTTCTCCTGTGGTGGAACCTCTGTCGCTTGATGAAGCGTTCATTGATGTCACCGGCGCCCGGCGGATGTGGCCGGGTTCTCCGGTCTTGGCCGAGGCGTTAAAGGATCAGGTGTTCCGACAAACCGGGCTTGTAGTTTCGGTGGGAGTTGCGCCGAACAAGTTTCTGGCCAAAATCGCCTCAAAGCGTGCGAAGCCGGACGGCATTGTCGTGGTCGACGCAGGAGGCATTAAAAAGTTTCTGCACCCATTGTCAGTCGGCAACCTTTGGGGAGTTGGCGAGGTGACGCAACTTACTCTCGAGCGCCTTGGCCTCAAAACGATTGGGGATGTGGCGGCAGTTCCGAAGACGACTTTGGAGCGAGCGCTCGGGTCGCTGGGGAGTCACCTCGCTGAGCTGTCGGCCGGACGTGACGATCGAGCCGTAGTCCCTGATGTACGGCCCCGCTCGGTCGGCGCCGAGGAGACCTTTGAGCGCGACTTGTCGGAGGAAGTTCAGATCCTCCAAGCCCTGCTGCGCCTTTGCGACCGTGTCGCCTCACGGCTTCGAGGCAGCCGAATCAGCGGGCGCACTGTAACGCTCAAAGTCCGGCTGACCAACTTTCAAACAGTCACTCGCTCGTCAACCCTAAAGCACGAAATCGATGCTGCTACCTGCATATATGCAACCGCAAGGCAGCCCTTGGAGCGATTCGTTACCGCCGAGCCCCCCGGCCGCCGGCGGATCAGGCTGCTGGGTGTTTCGGTTTCGAACTTGTCGGAGTGGCCGGCCAGTGAGCAGCTCAGTTTCGACCGCCGGCCGAACTGGGTGAGTGCCGATCAGGCCCTTGACCGAGTGCGCTCCAGGTTCGGCGATGAGTCGCTGCGCTTCGGCGCACTTCTCGACGACTGGGGGGGGTCGGGAGGCCTATAATCAAGACATGCCCCTATCAGATCGAGAAGAGGAGATTCTTCAGGACATCGAACGTCGCCTCTATGAAAACGATCCGAAGTTCGTTCACGAAGTGGGAAGTACGACGCTAACCGGGCATTACGCTCGCAACATCCGCCGCAGCGTGATGCTCTTCGTTGCTGGCTTAGCTCTTCTTGTTGTCTTTTTCGTCCGGCCGCATCTACTGATAGGGCTTGCTGCTTTTGGAGTCATGTTGGCTGGCTTGACGCTGGCGTTCCAAAACATCAAGACCGCGAGCCAGCATCAACTCAAGCAAATCAAGGACCAACCAACACTCTCAGGTTTTTTTGAGAAGTTCGAAGGTCGCCGCAGGGGTGGTGGCAATCGCGGCGTGTAGATCCGCCGAATCTTAAAAGAGCGCGAAACTTTTTCCTCATTGATCGAAAAAACATGTGTCCCCGGCTTGCGCTTTGGGTAGGTAGTGAGTTAGAAACAAACCAGCTTAATTCATCGTTTTGTTGTTCATCTAAAATTCATCAGGAAAGGACACCAATGGAGGGGTTTACCGTCCTTCAGGCATGCCGGTTCACTGGGTGCACGACTCATCAACTGCGGTACTGGGATCAAATTGGTCTCGTTAGGCCCACCGTCCAATCGACGGGGGGACGTCCTGGAGTCAGACGCTTATACGGATTCCGTGATCTCGTCGCATTGAAGGTAGTTCGAGCTTTGCTCGATGGTGGCATGTCACTTCAACGAGTTCGCCGAGCCTATGAATATCTTCGCAAGAAGGCCGGATTGGAAGAGCATCTTGCAGAAGTAAAACTCATCACCGACGGCAGAAGTATTTTTCGTGTCGCCAAAGACGATGGCGAAATTTTGGACGCGCTTCGTCAGGGCCAAATGTCCTTTTTCTTGGCCATCGATGAAATCACGCGCAATCTGGACCAAGGGGTCGCGGAGTTTCTGCGTGACCGGGAGGAATTCGTTCAGACCCTGCGCCAAGCTGGGGACAACCTGATGCAGGAGCGAGCGCGGATCAGCCGCTAAAGGGCGGGCAAGATCATTTCCAGCTTAGAGTCGGAAATAATTGTTGTAGGTGGGGGAGTGATGGGCGCGTCAGCGGCTCTTGAGCTTGCCCGCAGAGGCCGAAGCGTCAGGGTCTTGGAGCGCTTCGAGCCGGGCCACAGCCGCGGCTCGTCGCACGGGCCCACTCGGATCTTTCGGCTTTCCTATCCCGACCCCGGCTACGTCGAGTTGGCCGTCCAGGCGCTGAGCGACTGGAGAAGGCTGGAGAGAGATACCAAGGAGTCTCTTCTTTCCGTGACCGGTGGACTGGACATTGGGCCCGGAGCGACTGCCTGCGCCGCCGCGATGGCCGAGAGGGGCGTCGCCTTCGAGACAATTGACGCAGGACAGGCAGCTGACGCATTCGGACTCAATCTTGGCTATGAGTCTGCGGTCTTTCAACGCGACGCGGCGGTGATTGATTGCCGGAAGACGATTGACTTGCAAATTGATCTCACTCGGCAAGTCGGGGGACAAGTTTCATGCGGCGTGCGCGTTGCGTCGATCCTGCCGTGCTCCGACGGAAGTGTTGAACTCTTGACCAGCGCCGGAAGATTCGTCGCATCGATAGTTGTAATGGCCGCGGGGCCCTGGGCGCGCCCCCTGGCGAAGACGTTCGGACTGGACCTTCCTCTGTTTGTGACTCTCGAACAAGTTGCGTACCTCGCGTCCGCGGCTAGTGAAGTGCCCTCGGCCAGTAAATCCCCAATCGTGATCGATTGGACTTCTCCACCTCACTACTTGATCCCTGCAGTTCACGGCGCGCCCGGAATGAAAGTTGGACTTCATCATTACGGGTTCCACGTCGACCCCGAAGACGGCCCGTTTCCGACATCTTTGGCGGGCACGGCTCCGGCGGTCGAGTGGGCGAGCCGCGTTGTAGGACAACCGTTGTATGTGGCCGCGGCTGAGACTTGTCTTTACACGAACACGGCAAGCGAAGACTTCTTGATCTTTGGTCAGGACGGAATGATCGTGATGTCAGCATGCAGCGGACACGGTTTCAAATTTGCGCCCCGTCTTGGCAGGGCAGTGGCGGATTTGATCGATGGTGTGGACCCGAAGTTACCCGAGCCAAAAGGTGCTATCCAGCCGTAGTCGTCGGCGAACGCCACCCCCTCCGAACCCCCCGTATACTTTTTTGGTTGGTCTCGAAGGAGTCAAGCAGTGGGGAAAGCGCTCGTGTTAAACGCCACCTATCAGCCGCTGGGCGTAGTTGCGGTCCGGCGGGCTATTTGTCTTGTCCTCAAGTCGAAGGCCGTGATCGAGCACACTGCAAATGGAGATCAATGGCATTCGGAGAAACTCGTGATCGACGTTCCTTCGGTCGTGCGCCTTCGGTATTTTGTCAGGGTTCCGTACAGGGCGAGGACGACGCTGTCGCGCCGAGCAGTCTTCATTCGAGATGCTTTTGAATGTCAGTACTGCGGAGCGGCGGCAGAAAATGTCGATCACGTAACGGCTCGCTCGAAAGGCGGGACCCATACCTGGGACAACGTCGTGGCCTGCTGCCGTCGATGCAACGCCCGCAAGGAGAACCGGTCTCCTCACCAGGCGGGGCTTAAGCTGCAGCGAACGCCAGTCGCTCCCCAGGACGGCGCCTTTTGGATCCTTGCCGCAGGGCAGCCACCCGCGGACTGGGCCGCTTATCTGAGCTGATTATCCCCAGCCTACTTACGTCCCGTCCCCGGGCCGTGGGTAGGAACTACATCAATGTAATTTTCCTTGGTCATGCCTGGGCTCCTAAAGTCTTCCCTATTTATTGCCGAAATGCATTGACGGTGGCCCATGAGGGGCGTATTGTGGCGCAAAGTGGTGAACCCACCTCAATATTAGAGACTTATGGAGCGCACGGATGCTTTTGGGAGAGTTTCGGCACAGCGTCGACGCCAAGGGGCGTGTCCATGTGCCGTCCAAGTGGCGGGAAGAACTAAAGGACGGAGTTGTGGTCACCGTTGGTCTGGACCGTTGCCTTTACGTCATGACCCGGGAGCGCTTCGAGGAGCGGGCTTCGCAGCTGGAGGACCTGTCCCCGAACCGCAAGGCGAATCGTGATCACAACCGTTTGTTCTTTGCTTCGGCCTCGGAGGAGCAGGTCGACCGCTCTGGCCGCATGAACATCCCCTCGGGCTTGCGGGAATACGCCGGGCTACGCAAGGAAGTGATCCTGATCGGCGTTTCCGGCCGAGCGGAGATTTGGGATCGGGGAGTGTGGGCGGAGTACCGCAGATCCGTTGAAGGTGCCTACGAAGCAATAGCAGAACAACTCGACGCATAAGGAAGGGGAGAAAACATGGACGCAGTGCCGGCTCGTGTATTAATGAAGGAAGTTTCCGAGACTTTCTTCCTTCTGGCGATGGTTGCGACGACCCTGGGCGCGTACCTTGGTATGGCCCTGCTGGTCGTTCAAGCCTTCAGGTGATAGGTGCCCGATGATCCCACCATTGGGGCCGGTGAGGCCGAGGATTGGTCTATTGACGTTCACGTTCCCGTCCTCGCTGCAGAAGTCTTTGAATGGCTTCAGCCTGCGCTTAAGTCGGGCGATGTCCTCGTCGATTGCACTCTGGGCGGGGGCGGACACGCCGAGCGCATCCTCTCCGGCATCGACGGCGTCGATGTTATCGGAATCGACCGCGATGCAGACGCTATCGACGCGGCTCGCCGCCGGCTCGCCCCCTACGGCAAGCGATTCGTCGCCGTCCACGCTAACTTCACCGAAGTCGCGCAAATCGTCCGCGAACACTTCAGGGGGGAAGTTGCGGCGCTCCTTTACGACCTTGGGGTCTCATCTTTCCAGCTGGATCGCCCCCATCGAGGCTTCCAATATCGCCGGGGTGCTCCTATCGATATGCGTATGGATGCTTCATCTGGCCAAACAGCGGCGGACGTTGTGAACACCTATTCGCCACAAGACCTGGCCGACATCATCTTTCGATACGGGGAAGATAGATACGCGCGTCGGATCGCCCGGTCAATCGTGCGCCGTCGAGAAAAAGAACCCTTTGCCGACGCCGGAGATTTAGCGGAAGTCGTTCGTGCGGCGATTCCTGCGGCGACCCGACGGTCCGGGCCACACCCGGCGAGGCGGACATTTCAGGCGCTTCGCATTCACGTGAATCAGGAACTCGAATCATTGAAAGTGTCGTTGGAGGCGGCTCATGAAGTGCTGAAGCCCGAGGGCCGAATTGTGGCGATCAGTTATCACTCCCTGGAGGACCGCATCGTCAAACGCACCTTCGCGGCATGGGCCGCCGGGTGCACTTGTCCGCGAGACTTTCCCGTGTGTGTTTGCGGTAAGCAGGCGTCGGCACGGGTACTGACTAAAAGGCCAATCCGGCCGTCGCCTAAGGAAGTCGCCGACAATCGCCGGTCCGAGAGCGGGCGCTTGAGGGCGGCTGAGAAATTGAGCGCAGCGTAATGGCGATGTCATCCCGGCAGGTTCCCGCTCGGCGACCGCAACCTCAACGGACCAGAACCGACAGGCCGCGTCTGCGGGTAATCCCCGGTGGCGCCGCTGCTACCTCCCCGGCCCCCGCAAGCCGAACCGCGCCGGCCTCGGCCCGTCGGATCGCGCCAAAGTCCCTTTCCATCAAAATCGGCCGCCCCACGATTGCGTTTGCCGCGGCGATGGTTGTAACGGTCGCGGCCTTCGTCTTCGGCCTGGTGCTGCTGAATATCTACCTCGCACAAAGTTCGTTCACTCTGGCCCAAATCGAGAGCAGTGCGATCCGAGAAGAAGCGAAGTATCGACGGATGCGGTTCGAAGTGGCAAGGGCGGAATCTCCGGAGAAGGTCGCGGAGATTGCCACTCAACTCGGGTTGGTACCGCCGGGGGAGCAGGAATATCTTGTTGGGCCCTCGAATCCAACGGGGGACGCGTCGCAGACGGGCGTCGAAGCGGCTGGCCGATGAGGGCAAGATCAGCCTTTAGGTTGATAGCCCTCCTCGTAGCGTTCTTGATGAGTCTGGGTGTGATGACGGGGCGCCTGTTTTGGCTCCAGGTGATGGGGAAGGATCGGTTCACCGCGCTCGCGGCCGTTCAGCGAGAGCGCAGGACTGTCCTTGAGGCTCAGCGCGGCTCGATCTCTGACCGAAACGGCGCTGATCTGGGGATCTCCATTGAGATGAACACCGTTTATGCGAATCCACGCTTTATTACCGACGCCTCAGCTGCGGCCGTCCTTGTTGCACCCGTCCTCGGTGTCGATCAGGCGGCGATCGAGGAGAAGCTGAGACGCGACACGGGTTTTGTGTATCTCGCGAGAAAGATTGAGCCCGCGTTGGGCGCCAAGGTTAAGTCCATGCAGATCCCAGGGATCGGTGTTGTGGCTGAATCAAAGCGCGTCTATCCCTCCGGACAACTTGCCTCACACATCGTTGGCTTTACTGGCTTCGAGAACTCGGGCCTTGCCGGTCTGGAGAGCCGCTACGACAAAGTATTGGCAGGGCAGCCCGGGTACAGCCTGTCGGAAATCGATACGCAGGGCAGGCCGATCCCTTCGGGAAAGTCGATGGTGCGTCAGCCGGTTTCCGGGGGCGACCTCCGCCTCACCATCGACAAGCAGATCCAGTTCGTTGCGGAGACGGCATTGGCAAAGGGGATCGAGGCTTGGGGTGCCAAAGGCGGAACTGTCGTAGTGGCGAACCCCGAGACCGGAGAGATTCTGGCAATGGCTAACCTGCCGACGTTTGATCCCAATGATGTCAAGTCGAGCGCGGATGGGGACAGACGCAACCGCGCCCTGATCGACATATACGAGCCCGGGTCAGCGAACAAGGTAATCATGGCCGCAGCGGCTTTGGAGTCGGGAACAGTTCGACCAGCGGACGTCATGCGGGTGCCCGACAACCTGAAGGTCGGGACGAAGGTCTTTCACGATGCCCATCCTCACGCCGTGTGGGACATTACTTTTGCTGAAGTCCTGCAACGATCATCGAATGTGGGTGTCATCAAGGTGGCGCAGCAGGTCGGTAAGGACAGGCTCTACGAATCTCTCATGAAATTCGGCTATGGAAAGCCCACCGGACTGGGATTTCCCGGCGAGGGGGCTGGGATAGTGCCCAAACCAAACACGTGGTCATCGTCCTCACTGCCCACGATCGCGATCGGCCAGGGGGTCGCCGTCACGGCGATGCAGATCGTGCAGGTCTACTCAACAGTCGCCAACGGGGGTCTGGCGGTTTCGCCGCGGCTCGTCCTTGACGAAAGCGCCCCCCCGAGCCTCCCAGCGCGACGTGTAATCAGTCCGACCACTGCGCGGCAACTGACCGAGATCCTGATAGGGGTCACGGCAGACAAGTACGGCACCGGCCGCGAGGCGGCAATCGATGGCTATCAGGTCGCCGGCAAGACGGGGACGGCGCAAAAGCCGCGAACCGATGCGGCGGGCTATTCGGGTTACATCGGCAGCTTTATCGGCTTTGCCCCGGCGGCCGACCCCAAGCTCGTCGTGGGAGTGATCCTCGACGAACCCTCTCCCATCTGGGGGGGCGTGACCGCGGCCCCCATATTCAAGGAAGTCATGCAATTCGCGCTGCGACGTCTCGGGATCGGCCCGGGGTCGCTCCTTCCTCGTGAAGGGGTCCCCTCTTCGACCCCGGACCGTTCCGGAGACGTCGTCCAACCAAGCGATGCGCAGGCAAGAACCAGCGTCCCCGATTAGTGCCTCCGCACTAAGTGCGGGGCGCTAGGCTTGCTCCAATGAAGCTGGGTCGAATTGCCGACATCCTCGGGGCCTCTGCGCTAGCAGAGGCTGAGCAGAGCGTTGAAATCGTCGATCTTGCATACGACTCGCGGGAGGTAAGCGCGGGCAGTCTCTTTTTCTGCTTTCCCGGCGCCGTAACTGACGGTCATCTATTCGCCGAGCAAGCGGTAACGGCCGGAGCGAGTGCGCTTGTTTGCGAGCGCAAAGTCCAAACTGTGGTCCCTCAACTGATCGTTAAAGATCCTCGGCGCGCGATGGCTCTTGTGGCCAACGATTTCTTTGGTCTACCAAGCGCTAAGTTGAGCATGGCAGGAGTTACCGGCACGAACGGCAAGACGACAACCGTCTACATGCTGGACGCGATCTTCCGAGCAGCTGGTGACGTGTCTGGTTTGCTCTCAACTATCGAAAGAAGGATCGGTTCGAAAATCCTGCCGGCCTCTCGGGGAACCCCGGAGGCGATCGACCTGCAACGATTGCTCAGCGAGATGGTAAGCGCAGGTGTAACGAGATGCGCCATGGAAGTGACTTCAGAGGGAATTGCTCAGGGCCGGACCGATGGCACTGACTTCGATGTTGCAGTGTTCACAAACCTCAGCCAGGATCATCTGAACTTCCACCATACGATGGGAAATTACTACCTGGCGAAACGATTCTTATTTACCGATCTGGCTCACGCGGCTGCGGTGAACGTCGACGATGAGTGGGGCAGACGGCTGGCGTCGGAGGTCGACATTCCGGTAACGACTTTTGGCGCTGGCAACGCCGACCTTGTGGCCGAGGACATACAACTCGGAGCGCAAGGTTCCTCCTTTCGCGCTGCCGGAAGGGACCTCGACATCGACATTCACATCAGGATTCCGGGTGCATTCAATGTGATGAACGCACTCGGCGCTGCGGCGGCGGCCAATATCTTGGGGATTGCGCCGGGCGACATCGCTTCGGGGCTTGAGTCATTGGCCGGGGTTCCGGGGCGCTTCGAGAAAGTTGACGCCGGGCAACCGTTCGCCGTGATTGTGGATTACGCCCACACGCCCGACGGACTGGCAGAAGTCCTTGCCGCCGCTCGCGGGATTGGCCAGGGGCGCGTCATTGCCGTTTTTGGGTGTGGGGGAGATCGCGATGCAGGTAAACGACCCCTGATGGGCGAGGTTGCGGGCCGGGGGGCCGATCTGGTGTTTGCGACCTCCGACAACCCAAGAAGCGAGGATCCGTTGCAAATTCTGAGAGAAATTGAGAAAGGTCTTGCGGAATCGCCGCCTCCGCTTGGGTACGAAATCATCTCTGATCGCGCCGAGGCCATCCGGCGCGCTCTAGGCGAAGCAAGAGATGGCGACGTTGTTGTCATCGCGGGTAAGGGCCATGAGACGGGCCAAGAATTCGCCGATCGAACGATCGACTTCGATGATCGGTTGGTCGCGGCCGACGCTCTTCGAAAGATGCGATGAGACTCCAACTCTCACAAATCGCCCGAATACTGGACGCTCGCGAGGTCAACGAGCCAGACCCCTCTGTTGACTTCGAGATCGAGACGAAGTCGATTTCGATTGATTCGAGGACGATAGAGCGCGGTGATCTGTTTGTTGCCCTCGAAGGTGCCGACGTGGACGTTTACCGGTACTTGCGGGAAGCAGCCCTGCGGGGTGCTGCGGGCGCGTTGGTGACTCGCGAAGTGCCCGAGGTTTCACTTCCGCAACTTGTTGTGCCCGATGCCGTCGCAGCGCTCGTCCGGCTGGCGGCCTGGGTAAGGGACACAATCGATCCGGTAGTTGTGGGCATCACAGGTTCGACGGGAAAAACCGGAACCAAGGACATGCTTGCTGCGATTACCTCGAGAACCATGAGGACCGCGTATGCTCCGCGTTCCTACAACAACGAGATCGGCGTTCCACTCACTCTTTTGCAGGCTGGTATCGACACCGAAGTCGTGATTTGTGAGATGGCCGCTCGTGGGACGGGCCAGATTCTTCAGCTATGCGAGTACGCGCGTCCATGGGTCGGCGTCGTCACCAATGTCGGGGTTGCTCATTTCGGAGAATTCGGCTCCCGAGAGGCGATAGCGGCAACAAAGGCGGAACTAGTGGCATCTTTGCCGGAGGGTGGCACCGCGGTGTTAAACGCCGACGACGATCGAGTTATTAAAATGGGGAGAAACACTCAGGCCGCCATTCTGACATTCGGGCGCGGCGAAGAATCCTGGCTTCGGGGCGAATCGATCCGGCTGGATTCCCAAGCGCGCGCAACATTTCGAATGCAATGTGAGGGGGAGTCGGTCTCGGTGGCGCTGCCAATTGCGGGTGAGCATCAGGTTGTGAATGCACTCGCCGCTTCCGCCGCGGCCTTAGCCCTTGGTTTAACTTTGCTCGACTGCCGGGCCGGGCTGGAGGATGTGAAGCCGTCGCCCTCTCGGATGGCAATCTCCAAGATCGGTGAGGCCATGATTGTCAATGACGCATACAACTCAAACCCGGACTCTTTGGCGGCGGCCCTGCGAACGTGCGCCTTCCTCGCCCGTGAGGGAAGGTTTATCGCAGTTCTGGGGCATATGGCGGAGTTGGGTGCGATCGAAGAGAGCGAGCATTTGAGTGCAGGGCGGCTTGCGGGGTCGCTTGTTACGAAGTTAATTGTCGTTGGAGACACAGCGCGGGCCATTGCCACCGGGGCCCGGGAAGCAGGATTCGATGAGATCACGGAAATACGCACCGCAGAAGAGATCCCCGAGGCGGTTGGAACGCTCGGACCCGGCGATTTGCTACTGATCAAAGGATCCCGAGTGACCGGTCTCGAAAAAGTAGCCAAATGGTTCAGCGCGACAGAGGCAACGAACCCCCCGAATCAAGGCGTGGCCCGATGATCAGCATTCTGCTCGCTGCGGGACTTGCTTTGGTGTTCGTGCTGATCGGCACACCTCTTGCAATCAAAACGCTGCAGAGTCGGAAATACGGTCAGAACGTGCGAGAAGATGGCCCGCGTGCCCACTTCGTAAAGAGCGGCACCCCGACCATGGGCGGGCTAGTAATCGTCGCTGGGGCCTTCATTGCCTATCTGCTTGCCCATCTGCGCCCTGATGGTTTCGAGCCATTCTCAGCGAGCGGACTTCTCGCGGTCGGCACGATTGCTGCGATGGGATTGCTCGGGTTCGTCGACGATTACATCAAGATCTCAAGAAGGCGGTCGTTGGGTCTCAACAAGAGAACTAAGTTCTTGGGCCAACTCATCATCGCGGTGGGATTCGCCTACTTGTCCAATTATTCGCAGGCCGTTGCGGAAGTTTCTTTTGTGAGGCCACTTGGTGTGGGGCTTGATGTCAATGTGCTCTTCGTAGCCTGGATATTCATAATCATGTCCGCCACCTCCAACGGGGTGAATCTGGCCGATGGGCTCGACGGGCTGGCCTGCGGCTCGGGAGCTCTCGTGATGGTCGCCTACGTCGTAATCGCCTTCTGGCAGGCGCGGCACTCATGTTTGCTCTCTTTGCAAGACGGCTGTTATGAGGCGCCTCATTCCCTTGACCTCGCGATGGTCGCTGCCAGCATGCTCGGAGCCTCTGCGGGATTCTTGTGGTGGAACGCGGCGCCAGCAAAAATTTTCATGGGCGATACCGGGTCTTTCGCACTGGGTGGCGCCATGGCGTCACTCGCCATCCTTACGAACACGCAGCTCTTGCTGATCGTGCTCGGCGGTCTTTACGTTGTTGAGGTTTCATCGGTCCTTATGCAAGTGATCTCCTTCAAGGTCTTTCGAAGACGCGTATTCTTGATGGCGCCCATCCATCACCACTTCGAACTCCGAGGGTGGCCGGAGTTCACTGTAATAGTGCGGTTCTGGATTCTCACGGGATTGGCGGTTGCGTTTGCGCTCGGCCTGTTCTACGCGGAATTTATTGCGGTGGGCGGAGTCGACTGATGACGCCTGCGGGCGTACTCGAAGGCCATCGGCGCGTAATCGTCATCGGATTGGGCAAGGTGACCGGCAAGGCTACGGCCGAGGCTCTGCTCGACCTCGGCGCAGCGGTGCATGTCACGGAAGCCATTGAGGACGACGCACATCTTGTGACCGCTGTCGAGCTTCGTGAATTGGGGGCCGAGGTGACGTTCGGCGATCACGATGCCGGTCTTTTGGACTGGGCCGATCTGGTGATTCCCAGTCCGGGCGTTCCTCCGTCCAACCCCCTGATTGCCGGCGCGCTCCGAGGGGGGATGGCTGTGTGGAGCGAGATCGAGCTTGGGTCCAGACTTGTTTCGGGCCCCATCTTTGCCGTCACCGGGACCAACGGCAAGACGACCACTACCACGTTGCTCGCATCTGTTCTCGAAGTCGCGGGCCTGCCCGCCGCGGCGGTGGGCAACATCGGCATTCCGCTGGTCGAGGCCGCACGAACTTGCCCCGCGGGCACTGTCTTTGTCTGTGAAGTCTCGAGCCAGCAGCTGGCATTCATCGATCGCTTCCGGCCCCATATCGCGATTGTCCTAAACGTAGCGGACGATCATTACGATTGGCATGCGGGTTACGAGCAGTATCTCGAAGCCAAGGCAAGGATCGTCGCGAATCAGGACGAGACGGATCTGCTGGTAATGAAGTTCGACGATAAGGGATGTGCGGCGATTGGATCGCAAACTCAGGCCTCGATTGCTGCATTTGGGTTGGAAAGTCCCGCACAGATTCGCAAATCGATCCGGCAGAATCTAGATCGAGACGTGTGGGCGGCGGCCGGAGTTGAGGGAGACCAACTCGTGATTTCAGGGCCAGAAGGAGCCAGTCCCTTCGTGAGTCTCTCCGATATCCGCGTTAAAGGGGCCCACAATGTCGAGAATGTCTTGGCGGCCGGTTTGGCCGCGATCAAAGCAGGGGTCGATTTGAAGACGATTGCAGAAGCGGTGAAGGTGTTTGAAGGATTGCCCCATCGAATGGCGGACGTGGGTGAACGCGCCGGCGTCCGGTTTATCGACGACTCCAAAGCCACGAACCCTCACGCCACACTAAGAGCTCTAGCGGGCCTGAACGATGTCATTCTAATTGCCGGAGGTCTTGCCAGGGGCCTGGACCTGTCAGTTCTTCGGGAAGCTGGTCCCGCGCTTAGGGCGATTATCGTGATGGGCGAGACGGCCGAAGAACTGGAGAGCATCTTCAGTGATCTGGAATGCAGACGAGCCGAGGTCGTTGAGGACGCAGTACGAATTGCGCGCGAACTCGCGCAACCAGGGGACACCGTACTTCTTTCTCCCGCATGCGCGAGTTGGGACCAGTACGCGAATTACGGCGAACGCGGAGACAGGTTCGTGAAAGCGGTGATGAGCCCGTGAGCTCACCAGTTGATCTCAGGGGGTTCGCAGCTTCTGGCGCGCCCAAGTCGTACCGCCGGGCGGCTGCTACCCCCCCGAACCCCCCGGTTGTAGCCGCTCCCCGGCGTTTAGTCGGGCGTCCGGGGCTTGTTCTGGCAATCACCTCAATAGTGCTTGCTGTGATGGGGCTGGTCATGATTCTGTCGGCATCATCAATCGAGGCTTACCGCAAGTATGGATCGTCGTTTCTGTTTTTCTATCGCCAGGCGATTGGATTTGTCATAGGGCTGGCCCTGATGGCCATCCTGGCTCGGGTCGATCACACGAAACTTCGGCGCTGGGCGCGGCCGTTTATGGGGCTCAGCGTTATCGGGCTCTTCGCGGTATTGATTCCTGGGATCGGATCGACTCGCGGGGGATCGAGCAGGTGGCTCATTGCCGGTCCTATTAGCATCCAGCCCTCAGAAATGGCAAAGCTTGCACTGATCATCTTCTGCGCACACGTCCTGGACCTCAAAGGACGAAAGATCCTCGAAGGCCGTGAAATGGCAGTGCCCATATTGCCCGCGACCGGGCTTGCCTGCCTCCTGGTGATCGCGCAGCCGGACCTCGGGACTGCCGTCATCTGCGCGGCATGCGTGTTTATCGTCCTGTATTTGGCGGGAGCACGCTTGCGACATTTGGCGATGATGGCTTCCACCGGGTTCGTGGCCGTCGCCGTCCTGGCTCTTACTGAAGGCTATCGGCGGGCCCGCGTTTTTTCTTTTCTGAATCCCTGGGCTGATCCGCTCAATACCGGCTATCACACCATCCAGGGCCAGATCGCCCTTGGAAGTGGCGGGTGGTTCGGCGTGGGACTTGGTGCGAGCCGCCAAAAATGGTCCTACGTCCCTAACGCGCATACGGATTTCATCTTTGCGATCCTCGGTGAGGAACTGGGTCTCGCGGGAACCTTGTTCGTTCTCGTCATGTTTGCTCTCGTGATCTATCTCGGCATTCGGATTGCGCGCGCTGCGCCCGACCGGTTTGGAACGCTGGTGGCCGGTGGCATCACCGGATGGCTAGGCATCCAAGCCCTGATCAATATAGGCGCCGTCTCGGGCCTGCTTCCGATCACCGGTGTACCGCTACCCCTGATCTCGTACGGCGGGTCGTCACTCGTGTTCACGATGGCGGGAATTGGGATTCTCTTGTCTGTTGCGCGCCGCTCCAGATTCTAGTGACTACCCAGTTGATCTCAGGGGGTCCGCACCTTCTGGCGCGCGCGAGTTACCTAAGGGGGCTGCTACCCCCCCGAACCCCCCCGTGAGGGTTGCAATAGCTGCAGGGGGAACAACCGGACACCTGTCTCCGGGACTCGCGGTTGCTGAAGTTCTTCGTGATCTGGGGGCAGAGGTTCTGTTCATCGGGACCCCACGAGGACCGGAATCCCGAATCGTGGGTGAAAGTGGATTCGCGTTCGCAAAGGTCAAGGTAATCAGCCGAGGGCGTGGAGGGGTTACATGGCGCAACGTTCGAGCAACGTTTCGGCTTGGGTTGGCGACCCTTCGTTGCTCCATTGTGTTTCTGCGATTCCGTCCGCAGGTCGTGCTGGGAATGGGTGGGTATGTGAGCCTTCCCGCCGCGTTCGCGGCGGCGCTCCTACGATGTCCGTTGGTACTTCATGAACAAAACTCGGTGCCCGGATTCGCCAATCGATTGTCTGCCCGATTCGCCAAGCATGTGGCGGTCAGCTTTCCGGGGACGGAAGAGCATTTTGCGAGGGCGATCTTCACGGGCAATCCCGTGAGAGCGGGTATCGTGAATGCCGCACGTAGGGTTCATGCGGACCCCGACTCTTTAGAGTTGCAACGCGAGCCTTACGATCATTTCGGTTTGGATTCCACCACAAAGACTCTTCTTGTCACCGGCGGAAGCCAGGGAGCGCTCCGCATAAACACTTTAGCTTTCGGCGCCTTTGAATTGCTCAAAGACAAACAGCTGCAGGTCCTTCACCTGGTGGGCGAGGCGAAGCTGGCGGAAGCCACCAGCACCATCGAGACCATGAACTCGCCGGAACGGATGGTCTGGAAAATCGTCGGGTACACCGACCGCATGGACCTGGCCTACGCCTGTGCAGACCTTTGCCTCAGCCGCGCTGGCGCTTCGACGATCTCAGAATTGGCGACCTGGGGGCTGCCCTCGATCCTGGTTCCGTTGCCCAATGCTTTGGACGACGATCAACGGCGAAACGCGGAGATAATCGCTGGCATCGGCGGAGCAATGATGATCCAGGATGCAGATCTTAACCCCGAGATATTGGCCGCCGCCGTCTCCAAGACGCTGTTCAACGACGCCTTACTGGATACCATGGGTGAGGCATTTCGTAGCTTTGCAAGGCCAAAGGCGGCTGAGGAAGTCGCGCGCATAGTAATGCAGGCGCCCACCAAATGAATTTCGGCCCTGGCTGGCGGCGCATCCACCTTGTAGGTATAGGCGGCGCGGCCATGAGTGCGATCGCCAGAATCCTTGTTTGGTCCGGGCACTCCGTGTCGGGGTCAGATTCGAGCCAATCTGTAGTGCTCGAGGATCTGCGATCCGCGGGAGTGAGCGCTTACTCGCCCCACAGACAAGACTTGGTAGCGGGGTCAGATGTGGTTGTCTATTCTGCCGCCGTTCCGGCGGATAACCCTGAACTTGTCGCTGCGAGGGACGCAGGTATCCCGGTGATATCGCGCGCCCAGGCGCAGGCTCTTCTCCTCACAGATTTTCGAACCGTTGCGATCGCAGGGACTCACGGAAAAACAACCACCTCCGCGATGGCGGCAGCTGTCCTTGAGACTGCGGGATTGGATCCCACCTATATGGTCGGGGCCGATATCGCGGGAAGAGGGTCAGGTGCTCGCCTTGGAAATGGCCAATTTGCCGTCGTTGAGGCCGACGAGGCTTATGGTGCATTTCTTGAATTGAGACCTGCCGTTGCTGTTCTGCTAAATGTCGATGTGGACCATCTCGATTACTACGGGACATTTGAGTCCCTCAAGGTTGCCTTCTTGGAGTTCATTAGCAGTTCCTCGGAGCGCGTGGTCGTGTGTTGTGACGATCCGATTGCGATGTCGCTTGCGTCGCTACTTGACCCAATGACCTTTGGTCTTGACGAAACGGCGGACGTAAGGGCCCGCAATCTCGAACTTGGCTCAGATGGATCTTCGTTTGACTTGACTCTGCGGGACGAAGTTGTCGGCGTGGTCAGACTTTTCGCTCCGGGAATTCACAAAGTCCAAAATGCTCTTGCGGCCGCCGCCGCGTGCTGGTCTTTGGGGGTTAGCCCTGACGACATCGCGAGTGGTCTTTCCACTTTTCCAGGACTGGCTCGCCGTTTCGAAAGAAAGAACATGTTTGGCGGCACTCATCTGATCGATGACTATGCGCATCTTCCCGCAGAGGTCAAAGCGACGATCGCTGCCGCCAAACTGGGTTCATACAAACGCGTGCTTGCCGTCTTTCAGCCCCATCTCTACAGTCGCACCAAGGAGATGTTTCGAGAATTCGCGGAAGCTCTTGCCCTTTCAGACGTGGCCATTGTCACGGACGTCTTCCCCGCACGCGAGCCCCCTATTCCGGGTGTCAGCGGCAAACTGATAGTAGAAGCCCTGTGCGAGTTTGCTCCGGGCCGCAGAGTCGCATACATGCCCACCCTTGGAGATGTGGCAGCTTTTGTGACCGAGGTCGCAGAAGAGGGGGACCTGGTGCTCACGATGGGGGCCGGCGACATTGCGACCCTACCTAGCCTCCTACAGGCCTTTCCGGCAGGGTGAGCAGTTGACTCCCGAGTTGTTCGACGAAGTGGCCGCCTACTTGATCCCGGCGATGAAGGGCAAGGTCACTCGTGATGCGCCAATAGCAAAACTCGTCTCCTTTCGAGTTGGCGGTCCTGCGGCCTTGCTGGCCGAAGTTGAAGAGGAGGCCGATCTTCATGCGCTCCACGAAACATCTATCAAGTTCTCCTTGCCTTTCTTGATTCTAGGAAGGGGAACCAACCTACTGGTTTCCGACCAGGGGTTCCCAGGTGTCGTGATCCGTTTAACCAAGTCCTTCGGCTGGATAAAGGCATCTGAAGAGGACGTCGCGGCCGGTGGTAGCGCCGCTCTTCCTCAGGTTGCGAACCGAGCGGCACGCCAGCGCCTCGCGGGGCTTGAGTTCTCAGTGGCCATTCCAGCAACCGTGGGAGGGGCGGTAAGAATGAACGCCGGGGCGCACGGGCGCTGCGTTTCGGATGTGCTCAAGACCGCAAGGGTGTTTCATCTTGCGCAAGATCGTGTGGAGGAAATGGACGGCCCAGGGCTCGACATGACGTACCGCCACACCAACCTTGGCTCCGAAGATGTCGTTATGTCGGCCAGCTTCAGGCTGGTTCCAGGAAGCGAATCCGCAATTGCCTCTTCGATGGAGGAATATCGCGCCCACCGGACCGCGACCCAACCAACCGACGCTCCGAATGCGGGTTCGATGTTCAAAAATCCAGTTCCCCCGAACCCCCCGAACCCCCCGGACTTGAGTGCGGGTTACTTGATCGAGTCGGCCGGGCTAAAGGGGCATCGCCTCGGAGGGGCCGAGGTTTCGACGAAGCACGCTAATTTTTTCCTCGCGCACCCAGGCTCCACATCCCAGGATGTCTTCGACCTGATGGGAAAAGTGCAAGCGTCGGTCGAAGAGGCAAGCGGCGTCGTGCTGGCTCCGGAGATACGCATCGTCGGCCGGTTCCAGCGCGAAGAAAGGCTTCGCGGTAGATGATGCGATTGTTTCGAATCATCTTGGCGCTGGGTGCCGTCGGCGGGCTCGGCTACGGCGGCTTCGTCGTTCTTGGCTCCGTTCCCTTCAAACTGACAACGGTTGAAGTGGTCGGTGTGTCGGACCGCGTGAGTTCCGAGGAGATCGTTGCTGTAAGCGGGCTTACAAAAGGAGATCACCTTCTAAGGATTTCAGGCCGAGACGTTGAGAAGTCGACCTTGAAAATTCCGTGGATCGATGCAGTGCGCGTTGAAAGGATCCTTCCATCAAAGATTCGTCTTACTCTGGGCTTTCGTGTCGCCTCGATCGTTGCGGTTTCAGGTGGAAGGTCTTTTCTCATCGACGCTTCGGGAGTGGTCCTGGAGGAAGATCACGAACCTTTGGTGACGTTCACGGGATTGCCGGAGAGCGAGTTGATCCCCGGGCGTCGTCTGACACTTTCTGCGTTTCAAAATGCCTCCGCCGTACTGGGTTCGCTGCCGACAGCCTTAAGACCGAGAGTCAAGGAGATGCGCGCCGCCTCCGTCGATAGAGTGGGAGTCGAATTAGCCGACGGCACGTTGCTTCTGTACGGCGCTGCAAAAGAATTGGAACTCAAAAACTTTGCCGTGCAGGCCCTAATGGAGAAGTACGCGGCCGAGGGACGGGGTGTGGTTTCGATCGATGTGCGTGTTCCCAGCCGCCCAGCAGTCAAACTGCGCTAGCTACGCGGGGCGAATTACATGGAAGATCTTTAAGTCTACTAGTTGACCGGTTGCCAATCTGCGAATATAGTGCCCTAGACCCACAGTTAAGGTTTAACCCAGTAGAACTCATAGTCAACCTGTGGTCGAGAGTCATACTTCCGGGAGGTGGATCGTGGCAGAAGCTCCGCAGAACTATCTTGCACTAATCAAA
>CAZCSK010000004.1:96890-102739 GCA_964501265.1 uncultured Actinomycetes bacterium | reverse complement strand
GGCTTTCCCAGGGCTGCCCGCAATTTTCTCAGTCAGTCCTCAGCTACTCGGGACAGTGCGCAATCTAAACGGCGACCTCAGCCCCGGTCAATAGGTAATCGAGTTATTTATTCGCGACCCCAGAAGTTTCTTCGCGACCCGCTGTTATGCCGTTGCGCCGCACTCCTGCATAAGGCGCGAAGATGCGTACAAGTCGTGCAACTCGGCGGCAGATTGATCCCAGGAAAACTCTCCTGAAGAACAAACTGCAAGCCTGCTCATGCTTGTAGCAAGGCTCGCGTCGGAAAGTATCCTCCACGCCCGCTCGGCAAAAGCTTCACTTGAACCCGGCTCTACGAGATAACCCGTCTGGCCGTGACGGACTATTGATTTCAGACCCCCCACTGCGGAACCGACAACGGGAACGCCGCTGGCTTGCGCCTCCAGGGCCACGAGCCCAAACGATTCGGTGTGGGACGGCACTAAACAGACATCAGCGGCGGAGTAGTAGTCGGGAAGAAGATCCTGCGGCTGGGCGTCCACAAAAACGACTGCCTCAGAAACACCCAGACTCGAGGCAAGCTCCTTCAGCCTGGTCGGCTCTCCGGCCCCCACGGCCCCGCTAGAGCCCCCCACGATCACCAGGCGGGCTGAGCCAAGACTGAGGCGACCCCAGTCGATCAGGTGCGCGAGGGCCCTCACTGCGGTGTCTGCGGCCTTCAGAGGCTGGAGCCTCCCCACGAACAAAAGCACTCTCTTGCCCTCGAGACCGAGCCGCAGCTTCGCCTCATCACCTTTGCCTGGCTTGAACAAACTGTGGTCGACGCCGGGCGGAATCAAATGAATTTTCTCGGGATGGGCGGCATACAACTCGATCAGCGAACGTCGCTCCTCGGGAGTCGACGCCACTATCGCGCAAGCTTCGGAGACCACTCGGCCCTCGCCGGATAGCCGAATGTCCGACTCTATCTGGTCCCCTGGCCTGCGGACTCCGTTCTTGACCTTGCCCAGCGTGTGAAACGTGTGCACGAAAGGCTGGTTCCAGCGGTCTTTGAGGATGGCGGCAACGCGTCCCGAAAGCCAGTAGTGGGAGTGAATGACTTCATAAGAGACACCAGCAGCCTCCACCCATTTGAGCAGGTTGCATGTGAAAGCGGGAAGAACGGCAGGCAGATCCTCTTTCGCAAGACCGGGATCACCGCTTGAGATTTGGATGGCTCGCACTCCCGGGCCCAGCGACGCGACCTCGGGGGTGTCCGGAGAATCACGTCGGGTGAAGATGTCTACATCGATGCCTCTTGCGCTAAGCCCCCGGGCAATTTGTCTTATGTAGACCGTCATCCCTCCGGCGTCGCCGGCCCCCGGCGGAGCAAGCGGGTTGGAGTGAACGACCGGCATCGCCACCCTTCGGATGGGTCGGTAAACGTCGAGTTCGGTTGGGATATGTTGGACGGCCAATTGAAACCTCCGACTCAAATGTTAACCGACCGGGCGGTTAGCCGCTTCGCTTGATCATCACCGAGTGAAGTGGCAGGGCCTGTGCGCCCAAGTCAAACTTGTAGCGTTCCCGGCCTCTCAGAAAGTCAAAGCGGGTCAGACCCTTTTGTATCGAGCGTTCGATCAGCTTGGCAACCATCACGACCCCTGGTGAAAAGGCTGCCAGGGCCTGGTCGAAAGCGGAGTTGTAAAGATAAAACACACCATCGAACTCAAACGAGAACATGGCCGCGGCCACTCCCCCGGCCCCTAGCTCCAGAAAGTCGAGGAAAAGGACATTCCTTGGGCCGAACTCTGCGGTGACTTTCTCGAAGAAGGACGCTCGCTCGGGCCGCATGAATTCCCCTTTGGGTCCCTCGCTTTTCCTGTGCATCTCGACAAAGGTCTCAAGGTCCGAATGCAGGCTGTCCCCAGTTGCAGTCCGAAGCGCGGCCCCCGGGACTTCCCGTTCAAATCTGCGCGTCTTGCGGCGCAACTCGTGCCGCTGTTTCTGGGTCAGGCCTGCTAAATAATCGTCGAAGGTTGGCGGCAGCGGCAACACCGCGGTCATCTCGGTCATCTCAACGCTGAAAGTCATCCCCAAACGATCGGCGGCCTCCACGAACCATTCCGAAAATCCAAACGGCACCGGTAGACACTTTGCGTCGAAGTAGGACCAATCGTCCAAGTCTTTGGACAGGTAGTTTAGAAGAGCCTCCGCCACCGGGCCTTGATGATCAGGTGCGGCGACCAGGGGCCCCAGGTAGTCCGTCAAATCGTCGCCTCCCAAAAACCGGATACGGCGACCTTCATCTGTGTCGTCGATCATCAAAGCGGCAAGACCCACGGGCTCCGGGTCGACAAATGTGACTACCACCAGCCGTTTGCCTTCGCCGAATGAGTCCCACCAAAGCCGGTTCCACTCTGGAGTGAAGAAGATATTGCCGTGGGGATCCAAACGGGCGAGCTCTCGCCACTCCGGGAGGTCGAACGCCTCCGCGCTTTCTACAATCCGAACATCCACGCCGGGCAACGTATCACTGTTCGCGGAAAGTCTTTGCCCTCTCGCGGTTTCATGCTCGGATTGCGCGACCCCGTCGTCGATGCCCATCGCGCATTGGGGTCGCGCCTCCTACGTTTCAGCCCAGTGGACGGGGGTCGCGCAGGTCCGGGCACTCGCCCGCGACAACGCAAGGACCCGCGCATCGAGTCTTTACGTTATCGCGGTTTCATGCTCGGGTGCGCGACCCCCGTCCTTCCAAGTCCATCGCGCGTTGGGGGTCGCGCCTCCAATCGTTTCAGCTTACGACTTGCTTCGCTGCGTCTAACGAACTTTCCGCGGCCTTCTTGATTGAAGTCACCGCGGCCTTGGTCTGGCTTTTCGCAGTCTTGGACTGCGCCACTGCTCGCTTCGTGGGGGCCGAATTGCGGATTCCCGAGAAAGTCTTCTCGCCGCGGCTCACCAACTTCTCGTATGCCTTGAGACTGCCCTCCATGGCATCCGTCAGTCCTTCGGTGATTTGGCCCTTCAATTCCGAAACCTTGAAGTTTCGAAGCTTGTCTGCGTCGATCTTCAAGGGTGCGAAACGGGAGTCCGAATCACGGAACTTCACGATCGTCTCAGTGGCCTTGCGAGCCTTCTCGACTGCAAGATCCCCGAATCCAACCGCTGCAAAAACAATGTCTTTGCCTTTGTTCATAACTGCCACCTCCTTGGGTGATTGGTTATTGACGGGGGGCGGAGCGAAGCCGGGTGAGGGTGCGAAGAGGTTTCACTCCACCACCCCGTCAATTCTTGTTAACTAACTAACTTGCTTTCCGCTTTGCCTGCCTCGATTTCGATCTGCGACGAGAGGTCTCGGATCGAAAGCTCTCGTAGATGTCTACGAGAGCTTGCCTTTGCCGGAGCGTCAGACCGGGATCGCCCATAATGCCAGCCGCGGTGTCGAGATCTCTCTTCTCCTCGAGCATCCCCGCCTTGACGTACAACGATTCCGCAGATATCCGAAGGCCTTTGGCGATAGCCTGAAGAATGTCTGCCGAGGGCTTGCGGAGGCCCCGTTCGATCTGCGAGAGATACGGGTCGGATACTCCCGCCTTCTCGGCTAGGCTGCGAAGCGTGAGCCGAGACTTGGTTCGCTGATCTCTTATGAACTGGCCTACCTCTATAACCTTCACAGTTGCGACTGTAACATAACATTTAAACAGTTGCAAATGCTGGCCCGGATCGATCGCTGGGTCTTTCTTGGGCCAGGCGCTAGATCTGGGCGGCTACACGCTCCCGACGCATCAGTTTGTCAAACGTCGCGACAATGTCCGGATCAAACTGAGTTCCGGCCCCGCTCCGCAGTCGTCCCATCGCCTCTTCAAACTCAAGCGCCTTTCGGTAAGGGCGATCCGTCGTCATGGCGTCATATGCATCCACTACCGAGAAGATGCGCGCGGCGAGGGGGATCTGCTCCCCCTTCAGTCTGTCTGGATAGCCGTCTCCGTCGAACCTCTCGTGGTGATTTCTGATTACCTCGAGCGTTCGATCATCTAGGATTCGGCGCATCGGACCGATCATCTGAATCCCAACGAGCGGATGAGTCTTAATGATCTCCATCTCACCGTAGGTCAGGGGGCCCGCCTTGCCGAGAATCGCTTCGGGAACCCCGATCTTGCCGATGTCGTGAAGCAGGAAACCGTATTGAAGTTCCGGAGTGGCCATGCCGGGTTCGATCTCGTTGGCGAGTGCCGCCCCGTATTCTCGGCACCTATCGAGGTGATAGCGGGTGTACTCGTCCTTGGCCTCTACCAAAAGCGCGAGAGTCTGAATGATCGACAGATAATTCTCCCGCAGCTCGTCCATCAAGGTGCCCATGCGCTGGGCCTGTTGGCGTTCTCGGTGGTAAACCGTAGTGATTTCGCGAGCAAAAACTAAGAGTTGAGCCTTGGCGGCTTCCAGTTCTCTCTCGTAGCGCCCCTCGGATGACACCTGTGATCTCCCTATTTCTGAGTTCACGGACTTAACCACTCTCAGTCATCACCCATTAGGGTGAAAGAGTAGGCTTTTTCACTTATCGTAGTCAAGTCTGCCCATTGACTTCCGATATTCTAGTCATAGGCTAGTCATTTCTAGGGAGAGATGATTCATGATCAGGGTTAAAGCGCTCGACACCAGCCACCAGATTCCAGTCGTGGTCCTGCTGATAGTCGCGCTCGTCATGTATGCATTGCTCGGCATGGGGACAACGGCCCAAAACATTCTCCGGCAGCCCTCGGTTAATAACCTCGTTCGATCCCCGCAGGGCTTGGGTTCAACAGTGCGGGAGGGGGCTATCCAAATTCGGGAGATCGCGCAGCGCCAGATCAATCAGCCGTCCACAATCGGGCCGACGTTTCCCCGGGTTGACGCAAACCCCGCGGCAATTCGTCAAACACGATCGGTCGCTCGATCAACCGAACTCGAACTCGTTTCGCCCGCGCCGGCGATCGTACCCGCGCCGGTGATCGTGACTGATAGTTCCACCGCCAAGTCCGACAAGACCCCCGCAGCGTCGGAACATGCTGCCCAGCCCGGCAAGAAGGACGCCGCGGCAGGTGGATCATCTGCTTACTCGGACGCGGGCAAGAAGGACAAGACCAATAACAACGGCTCGCATCGGGGACTCACCAAGGGGCCTGACAAGAGGAACTGAACCATCCAATTCCGCCCGGACGTGATGCACGATGAGTAGTGGGTTGGCTGCAGTCAGCGATTACGAATGAAGTGCTCCGGCAGGGTCCGCGGTACCCTCGCGATAGCGCCTGACCAACTCCTGGTTCAAAGCGTCGGCGATTTCCTGGACGCGTTTACGGTCCTGGGAAGCGGTCCGCTCGACTTCAACAAGCCGGTCAATGATCTCCGACAACTCGTCCAAGGAAAGTTTCTCAGCGTCGGCGAGCCCCGACGCGAGCCGTTCCACTTCACGGCGCTGATTGCCAGCTCCTGCGGGCAACTCGATGTTCAGAAGTCTTGGACTTGCCGTCTGGGCGCTATCCGCCAGAATCGCCGGCAGCTTCTTGATCAAATCAACGATTTGAGGCTCCCCACCCGAGGACCGGCGCTCCAGCTCATGATTGAGAATGTCCACCTTGCCTTGAAGAAGGCGCCTGGTGTAGGAGAGTTCTTCTCCAAGGTCGTGACATTCGCTGCGCCGTGCCCGGAGTTCGACGGTAGGGAGAGATTCCAGGTTCTCCAAATAGCCCGGTCCGAGAATCCGATCGTTCTTACGCTCCAGCGCCTGATTCATGTCAACTCCGGTAAGTGGTCTCGCTCAAGTTATCGGCCCCCAACTGGTCCAACCTTGAGCGGGCATCTGACTTCGAGGGGTTCGCAGCTTCTGGCGCCCCCAAGTCGTAGCGGTCGGCCG
>CAZCSK010000004.1:95480-96790 GCA_964501265.1 uncultured Actinomycetes bacterium | reverse complement strand
CTGCTACCCCCCCGAGCCCCCCAGCCGACTTCGAGGGGTTCGCAGCTTCTGGCGCCCCCAAGTCGTAGCGGTCGGCCGCTGCTACCCCCCCGAGCCCCCCAGCCGACTTCGAGGGGTTCGCAGCTTCTGGCGCTCCGGGCATCCGAGTCAACTCGGCTGGCCTGGACGCCGATTATCAATATAGAAAGAAGGCTTCCAACGGCATACTGGAGGAATGATGGCATCGGTCCAGGGTGACCTGGCGACCGTCGGCGTGCCCGAATTGTTGCGCGCACTGGCGAATGAGCACGGCACAGGGTGCCTAGCTTTGACGCGGGAAGACCACGAGGTTCTAGTCTTTTTCCGCGACGGGCGCGCTTATCACGCCAGAATGGACGGTAGCGGCGCCCAGTTGGGATCGAGACTCGTCTCGGCAGGTTTCCTCTCGCACGCGGAGCTCGAGGATGCCCTCGCCACGCAGACTGGCGAGGGCCACACCCGGCGGCTGGGTGAACTTCTAGTCGAGTCGCGCCTCGTCGAAAGAGACGCTATGGAACGAATCGTGACTGAGCAAATCGAAGACACGATCTTCGAACTACTGAGATGGGACGGAGGGACATTCCATTTCGATTCAGGTGTGAAGTCTGAGGAAGACATTGGCCTCGAGATGAGCGTTGAGAACCTCGTGATGGAGGGTGCTCGCAGATTTCGCCAGTGGCATCAGATCAGCCGGCAAGTTCCAACTCTTGACGCCGTGCCCTTCTTGAATGAAGACGCCGACGCCGGGGTCGATGTCGCCCTAACACCCGACGAGTGGGCGCTGGTCTCGAAAATCGACGGGGAAAGCACCGTCGCCGAGCTGGGCGATTACTGTGGATTCACTGACCTGGAGGCGGCGCGGATCGTTTATGGATTGGTGACCGCGGGTGTAGTTGGACTCAATCTCCCGGAGGGAGTCCAACTGCCGCCCGATATCCGAGACCCCGACCTCGATGCTGCGTTCGATGAACTCGAAAGAGCGCTACAAGAGGCCGCGAGTGAATCGAGGCCGGGCAAGCCGACGTCTCTGGATGAGCTGTTGAGCGGTGCCGGCGCGCATCAAGAATCCCAACTGCAGGAACTTGACGACAATGCCGCCGACCTGGAAGTGACGAGTGCAGATTTTCCCGCCATCGATGAACTTCCGGTTATCGATGAGGCTGACCTGTTCAGAGCAGAGCCCGCAGAGGTTGATTTGACGGAGTACACCGAAGAGCCGGTCGGGGTTGAAGAGCCGGAGCCGGTCGTGGCGGATAAGAGCCGGTCGCGGAGCAAGAAGCGCGTCGCAGAGC
>CAZCSK010000004.1:1035-95380 GCA_964501265.1 uncultured Actinomycetes bacterium | reverse complement strand
AAGCCGCGGAGCAAGAGCGCGCGGAGCAAGCCGCGGAGCAAGAGCGCGCGGAGCAAGCCGCGGAGCAAGAGCGCGCGGAGCAGGCCGCGGAGCAAGAGCGGGTCGCGGAGCAAGAGCGCGTCGCAGAGCAAGCCGCGGAGCAAGAGCGGGTCGCAGAGCAAGCCGCGGAGCAAGAGCGCGTCGCAGAGCAAGAGCGCGTCGCCCTGATTCCGGAACCGATCTCAGTCGTCGAGGAACCCCCAGTGTTCGCAGGCGTCGCTCCCGAGGCTCTCGGCCCCGACGCGCCGAGCACCAGCTACGGCTCCAACGGTCTCGTGCAAGATCAAACGTTCGTCATCGCGGAAGAATCCGCGTCGTCCGGGCACTACTCGACGGCCCAGATGTTTGCTGATCTAGCCATTCCTCGTTCGCTTTCGGAGCTAGAACCGACAATTGAGTCGCCACGACTTTCCCGCCCCACTCCGCACGAGCAACCGAGTCAGGTAACAGTTAGCGTCGGAGATCCCGGTACCCCCCGGCCCGTCGATCCCTCGGTCGACACCAGCGCCCTTTTGCGAGAGCTCTCCGGCCTCGGCTTGTCGGAGTCTGATTCGGACGACTGGGTTCCCTCTGCCGCGTCCAAACAACCAGAGGAGAAGCAGGGACTATTCGGAAGGAAAAAGCGCTGATGGAAGCCAGACCAAAAGTACTCGTTCTCGGGGGACCCGCAGGGTTGCATCGCGACTTCGTGGCGAGCATCAGTCGGGTTCGCATACGCGCCTCGTCGAAAACTCCAAGCGCGGGCGGAGTGTTGCCAATGGCCTTCGGCACAATTGTGCTATCTCCGGGTCTCGATCTTCAGTTGTATGGCGTGGATCGCGACCGGCTCGAGGAAGCCGCTAACGCGCTCGAAAATGGACTGATCGGAGCGGTTGTTCTGGTAGAAGATGAGGATCTCGAAGACACTCACTACACAGTTGCGGTCCTCGAAGAGCTTGGAGCTCGAAATTTGCCGGCGATACTTGGATATGCAGGGTCCGTCGCCGGCCCCGAGAACATCGGACGCGCCTTCGGAGCGCGGGCGGAGTGGGTCATTGCTGGTGGGCGGATGGACCGTGAAGCGATCAAGTCGACGCTGGTTTCGCTGCTTCAAACGGCCGTTTCGGCGGCCGGCGTAGCTTGACTCGAGCCTGATGCGCGGAGTCGAGGACTACCTCGGTCAGATAAAGCGCCTAGAGGAGGATGGGCAAAGGTGCACCGCCACTGCACTCGCTCAGACTCTCAAAGTTTCTCTGCCGTCGGCGAGCCAGATGCTCAAGCGGCTCGCCTCCGAGGGATTTCTGGAGCGTCGATCCGACGGCACGATCCTCTTGACCGGTCAAGGGCGGCCGCTGGCTCACAAAGTCTTGCGCCGACACCGCGTGATTGAGCGGCTGCTTACAGATGTTCTGGGGATGCCCTGGCACGAAGTCCATGCCGAGGCTCACCGTCTCGAACATGCCGTGTCGGCTTCAGTTGAGGAACATCTGATGCAAAAACTCGGTTTCCCGGAGTATTGCCCTCATGGGCACCCTATCTGTCCGGTCGACCGTCGCACTCTCCGGCCCCTTGACGCGACCCAACCAGGAGACGAAGTCGCAGTCGCGCAACTCTCCGAGGTAAAGGAGGAGCTACTGCTCTACTTCGACCAGATCGGGCTTCGCCCAACAGCCGTTTTCAAGGTTCGAGATGTGGCTGATTTTGGCGGTCCCATCACCTTGCTGACCGAGGCCGGTAGCGTGTCGATCAGCCGTGAGGCCGCCGCCTATGTGCAAGTCTGCGAACCGGACGAATCGGACTGGCTGGGCCGCCGCTCTAGCTTGCCGCTATAACTAGGGCCTGCGCTGCGGAGTTTGCAGCGTGAAGTTGTTCCCTGAAGGCAGCACCCAGAACTCGATCTTCCCGGATTCAATGGCTTTTAGAAGAACGTAGTTTTCCCCTGCCACGGCGAGCGCCTCGTTCAATTTGCTTATGGCCTCAGCTTCAGCTTCTCTTTGCCGAATCTCGTTCTGCTTCGTCACAATGGCGATCTCGGATGTCCGGTTGGATTCAAACGCCGCGCGCACACCTTCGGGGATGTCGATGTGCTTGACGACGAACGTGAACTCGGGACAACCTTCTCCGTCAAAGGTGGGGCCGCAAAAGTACTCGTCGCCCAGAATCAAACTCACGTTTTCCTTGAGCACTCCGCCGACTTTCGCCTGGACCTTTTCCAGTACCTCTGCGCTCGCATAGAGCGAAGCCAGGTCGTACCGACGAGCCTCTCGCTGCAACGCGAACTCGATCTGCTGGCGGAACGAATCGTTGAGCATCCGGATCCAGCCGTCGTCGTTGTAAGCCTTGTACTTCAGACCGATTTGCTCATGAAACTTCTGCAACTTATTCGTGTTCAACTTGAAATAGGTGGCTACCTGAAACTGGACGGGGATACGGTCTGAAGAAGGCGCCGTGATGAAGTCCTCGCCTATCACGTCGCCTTCGTCCCGCCGGCGCGAGACGATGTAGTTTCGCTGCGTCACGGGATACAGATAGAGCTTGTCGGCAAGCCGTTGACGAAAAGGCTGCTGCCTGGCTCGACCACGCGCCGGAAATGCGCCCCTTCGATGGGGCCTCCGCCGTAAGAGATACCGATGAAATCTCGGGGAGTCTTTTTCACGCTGTTCAAGAGCAAGATGACCAGGATCAGCGCGACTACAAATCCGCCAGCGCCCAACAGCCACGCGAAGACTCTTCTGACTCCTCCCGCCGAGTGCATCTGTGCAATCCTGCGCGTTTGCGACCTGGAGTTTCGCTGCCTTCCATCATCCTTCGCCCCTTTATTCTTACAATCCCAGCGTTTTGCCTATGATGTCCTTCATTATCTCGGTTGTTCCTCCGCCAATGGGGCCCAGACGCGCATCGCGCCAGGCGCGCTGGGCGGAAAACTCCATCATGTATCCGTAGCCTCCATGAACTTGCACAGCTTCATCGGCCGTCTTGAAAGCGGTCTCGCTCGACAGGTACTTGGCCATACTGACCTCCGCAACGCAAGGCACTCCGTGAACAAAAAGCCTGAGCGCATGATAGGTGAGCGCTCTAGTCATCTCGATTTTTGCGGCCATGTCTGCGAAGCGATGGCGCCAAACTTGGAAGTGACCGATTTCGCGGCCGAAGGCCTTTCGCTCGAGTGCATATTTCTTCGCCATTTCGTAGGTGCGCACCGCCCCTTGCGATTGTCCGAGTGCCATCGCAAGACGCTCCCATTGAAAGTTCTGCATGATCTGATAAAAACCGCGGCCGGGCTCACCACCCAACAAGCAGGCCTTCGGCACGCGGCAGTCTTCAAACACCAACTCACCGGTGTGTGACGTCCGCCAGCCGAGCATCTTCATTCTGTTGCGAGTAAAACCGGGCGTGACGGCATCCACAACAAACAGACTGATCCCCTCTCTACCGAGCGTATGGTCCGTTTTGGCGGCGACGACGGCGAAGTCGCACCAGGCGCCGTTCGTGATGAAGACCTTCGAGCCGTTAAGGACGTAGGAGTCGCCGTCTTTGACAGCTCGGGTTTCAATTCCGGCGACATCCGAACCCGCCCCAGGCTCGGTCACCGCGAAGCACCCGAGGATCTCGCCCCGAATCGCAGGCTCCAGCCACCGCTCGCACTGTTTGTCGTCGCCGAAGTTGTAAAGGTAGAGGCAAGCGAGATCTTTGTGCGCGCCGATGTCTGCGGCGATTCCCCCAGACCCTCCGTTCGCGAGCTCCTCGATGATCACGGCTTCGGCGACGTAATCGGGGCCCGATCCTCCGTGGGATTCCGGGAACTTCATCCCCAAGAATCCGAGTTCTCCCAAACGGGCGAAAAGGCTGCGGGGAAAGTCTTCCTCACGTTCCCATTGCTCGACGTTGGGAGATATCTCTCGTTCGACGAAGGCTCTCACCGACTTTCGCAGCGCATCATGGTCCTGCGTGAACAGTTCGTAGGGAACGTCCGCAGGCTCGAACTTATCTGGAAACCAGAGCGGATCCGTCACAGACCTTCCATCTTCCCGATGATCTCGCGCATGATTTCGTCAGTTCCTCCGCCGATCCGGTTGACTCGCATGTCACGCCATCCCCGCTGAATTGGGCTTTCACTCGAGTAGCCGGCGCCACCGAAAATCTGCAGACATTCGTCCGAGACTTGGCACCCGATCTCGCCAGAGATTAGTTTCGCCATCGATATCTCGCGCACCACGTATTCCCCTGAGTTCCAGCGGTAGGCGGTGTAATACACGAACTCGCGGATCGCCGTCACGAGGGTGGCCATCTCAGCGATCTTGTGCCGAATGGCCTGGAAACTCGCGATCGGCCGACCGAACGCCTCGCGCTGCTTCGCATACGCAATGGTCATCTCGAGCATCCGAGCCGCCCCCGATGTGGCGGCGAGCGCGCCGATCAGCCGCTCTCCTTGCAGTTCCCACATGATGTGCTTGAAGCCCTCCCCTTCGCTCCCCAACAACGCGTCGGCGGGGACGCGGACATCCTCGAACACGATCTCCGCGGTGTCAGACGATCTCATCCCCACTTTGTCGAGTTTGCGGGTTCTCGTGTAACCCGGAGTGTCGGTATCAACCAAAAACAATGTGTGTCCGGTGGTTTGACCGTCGCGTTTTGTCTTGGCCACAAGCGTCATAACGTGTGCGCGCCAACCGTTGGTGATGAAGATCTTCCGGCCATTGATGACCCATTCGCCACCGTCCCATGTGGCCGTGGTTTCAATGTTCATGACATCTGAGCCGGCGTTTGGTTCGGAGATTCCTAGGCAGGCGATCTTGTCGCCGGCGATGCATGGAGCGAGGTATTTCTCCTTTTGTTCGTGGGTGCCGAATTTGTTGATCGGCGTCGTGGCCATGTCGCTCTGCACCACCAGGCCCAGAGCCAAACCGCCGTTCTTGCAGTGCCCGATTTCCTCAGCGAAGACAATGGTGGAAAAATAATCGGCTCCCTGGCCGCCGTATTCCACGGGATAAGTAAGCCCGAGAAATCCGAGTTCACCCGCGCGCTTGAAAACCCAATCGGGAAAGTCCTCCTCCCATTCATCGGCATGCGGAGCGAGTTCTTCTTCGGCAAATCGTCGAATGGACGCGCGCAGGGCGTCGTGGTCGGGTGTGAAAAAGGTTGTTGGCACAACAACCGGATTCTATGCGAACGCGCGGCCCGTCAGTTCGGGCGGCGCGAGGCGCCACCCGGCTCTCCTTGTAATGTCAGCAACAGGTTCTCGGGACATCCGTGGGAGCAGAACTCAACTGGCCCGTACGCGAATCTCCAGCCTCCACATCGTGGACAGCAGGAACCCGCAGGGCGCAGCATCAACTCCAAGTGAAGAATCTCTGAAAGCGCCAGTCCCGAAATCCAGCCGTCATCGGTGGAGTATGGATCGTGTAAGGGAGGATCAACTTCGCGGTGATCCTCGAAGGGGTCGTTCCAAGAACCGCCCGGGGAGGGGTCCATCGCCGCATACTGGCACTTGTCCCGTGCAAATCTGTGGATTTGGAGAAATATTTACCTGCTCGGCGGCGCTTGCAATCCGCTAGCAGCTTCCTCAAAACGCGCTGCCGTAAAGAGAAAGTCAGAGAGCCGGTTCAAATACTTCAGCGCAGAGTCATCCGACAACATGCCGCGTGTCTGCATCGTCACTGTGAACCGTTCCGCTCTTCGCACCACCGCGCGCGCAATGTCGAGAGCTGCGCTAACCGGCGATGCACCGGGAACGATGAAATAGTTGGGCAGCGGACTTTGGTCGGTCATACGGTCGATATGTGCCTCGAGTGCATCCACCATGTCGCCGGTCACCTTCGAGATACCGGATTTAAGTTTCCCAGCGTTGGCGACATCTGTCGCGAGTTCGGCTCCCACAACGAACAATTGCTTTTGAACCTCCATGATCAGTGAATCCAAGCCTTCTGCTGCGGGGCCAAGCGATCTTGCAAGCCCTAGCATGGCGACCGCCTCGTCGGTCGATCCGTAGGCCTGCGTGCGTATGTCGTCCTTCGATACGCGGCCCCCGTAAAGCAATCCGGTGGTGCCGTCGTCGCCCGTTTTGGTGTAGATCTTCAGTGACGATGTCCGTTCGTCTGGCTTCCGACTTTCTGGGGCTGCATGATCAAGGGAAGGGTCTTCCGGGCCGAGATCTTTGGCTTGGGAGGAAAGATCTCGACGAACTTTGCTACGACTTCCTCGAATGCTTTTGCTGCCGCTCCGTCGGGCAATGCTATTACCGCGGGTTTGCCATGATCCGCAAAGTCGCGCATGGCTGTGTCGAGTGGAATTTGACCGAGCAGCGGGATCTCGAACCTCTGGGCAAGTTCCGCGCCGCCTCCGGTTCCAAATGGATAGGTTCTTTCATCGCAATGGTCGCAAATCGCGAACGCCATGTTCTCAACGACCCCGGCAAGTTTCGTTCCGACCTTGAGGGCCATATGTCCGGCCCGTTCGGCAACCTTCGACGCGGCCTGCTGAGGAGTAGTCACCAGAATCATTTGCGAACCCGGAATAAAATTCTGAAGAAGCGAGATGGCCACGTCACCGGTCCCTGGTGGCATATCGATCAGCAGATATTCGGGATCCGCCCAGTGGACATCGGTTAGAAAACTCTGAAGCATCTTGTGAAGCATGGGACCGCGCCACACAACCGGCGTCGTGTCTTCGATAAGGTTACCGATCGAGATCATCCTGAAACCCCAAGCCTCGAGCGGAATGATGTAACGCGTCTCCTCGAGAACCGTTGGCTGCTGGCTCATTCCCGCCATACGCGCTGCGGAAAAACCCCAAACGTCGGCGTCAAGAAGCCCCACGTCGTGGCCCCTCTTGGCAAGGGCTGCCGCCATATTTATGGTCGTCGTTGACTTCCCAACACCACCCTTGCCGCTTCCAATGGCGACGATGGTGGTCCGGGAATCGGGGCTAGAGAAGGGCGATGTCGCCTCGCCCTTGATCCCTCCCACGAGTGCCGTTCGCTCTTCGGCTGTCATGGAACCCAGGTTGACTTGGACTTCGGAGATCTCTGGAAAAGATGACTTGATCTTGCTCGGCAGTTCCTCTTGAAAGAAGGCTTTGAGAGGGCAGCCGGGGATAGTGAGTGCAAGGTCGACCGTAACCAGACCCTTGCCAATCTTAATTCCCTTCACCATTCCCAACTCAACGATGCTCCGGTGCAGTTCCGGATCGTTGATCTTGGCGAGAACGTCTCTAACCTGTTCGACCGTGGGCATGCCCCAAGGGTACCTGTAAAGTGGAAAGGTGCATGCTGACGCTCTTCTCCAGAGGTTCCACGACCCCCAATACGCAGGAGACATAGACGCACCCGACGGATTCGGCGCTGACGGCAACGTCACATGCGGCGATGTGGTCAATTTGGCAATTAAGGTTTCAGGCGGGCTGATCACCGATGCACGATTCCGCACGAGAGGTTGCGCTGTGGCCATCGCAGCATCCGATGCCGTCTGCGAACTGGCGATTGGATCGACGTGGACGTCCGCACAGATGATCGGCCCAGAGGATCTCGTTGCGGGCATTGGAGAGATTCCCGTCGAGCGTGAACAATGCGTGGCAATAACGCTCCGCGCATTGCGCCAAGCACTCGCGCAACTTCCCTCTAAGTCAGAAAGAACTTGAAGCCGAAGTAGAAACTTGGGCTCGCGAACAGGAATGCGTTTACGAGCGGCTGGATTCGCGTCAGGGTGCCCCAGGCTCGTCCGGCTGCCGCAGCCAGGGCCGTCAGCAACCCTATGAAAAGCATCGGCCCCGCCGTGACGGGGGGTCCGAGAAAGAGCAACGAGACAGCGGCCCCAATCTCCGATGCAACGAGCCCCGCGACGAATGGTTGCCATGGTGGCGAGTCCCAAATCAAACCAGGCGCGCTTCCCAAGGTGAGTATCAGGAGCAAGGCCAAGATGAGGACGTACCCTTCGGACAGGGACTCCACAGTAACGACCATTGAAAGCCCAAGGCCAACAAGTAAGACTCGCAGCGAGGACTCGCCGACGGACGGGGCGACTTCCGGTTTGAGTCCACCGATGACATATGCAGACAACAGGATCACCGGCGCGGCGGCGGCCGCAAGCAAGACGCCGCCCTGACCGGCGAAGTAGACGCAGATGGGAAATCCTGCAGAGAGAATCGCCGCCACGACTTTTCTGACTCTCCCGCCGCCCGTCTGATTTCGGCCAGCAATCCAAACCAGGGTGGCTGCCCAGAGGGCGGCCCATCCGCAAACAAAGACCCTGCCCCCCATTGACGCCGCAACGAGAGACAATCCGAACAGAGCGGCGACGCCCGCGCCGCCCTTGTCAGTCGAGAATCTTGAGGCCATCTTGGACGAGGTCAACGGCCAACTCGGTCCGCTCACCCACGAATTCGCCATCAACTTGAACCGGGAACGGTCTCTCAGTGGACTTCAAGGCAATAGATGTCACGTTGTGAACGTAACTCGCGTGTTTATGGCGAACATGGGAACCGGTCTTGAAGGCCGAGATCAGAATGCCTGGGATGTACGTGATGGGGAATCGACGCATCGAGAAAACGTCCAGACCCTCTTCTATGCGCGCCTGAGGGGTGATCGTCACCTGCCAGTTCTTGAAGAAGGTAAATGCTCCAATGTTCGATATGACTGCGAGCACAACTTCCTCCGAAACGTCTCCCGCTGAAAGATGGATGTAGGGATCCTTGCCCCGGTATTCGCTGACGGCAGTTCGAACGGCTGACCAAAGGAAAAACCAGTCTCGGAATTTCCTCTTGGCAGATGGGTTGGCCTCAGTCCGGCGAACCGTCGCAGCATCGAGACCGATCCCGCAAGACATCACAAAGTAGCGGCCGTCCATGTGCCCGATGTTTACCGAGCGCGTTTGGTAGTTCTTTAACCGATTGAGCAAATAGCCAGTGGCTTCAACGATATCGACGGGTATCCCAAGGCTGCGGCAAAACACATTCGCCATTCCTCCCGGAAGAATCGCAAGAGCGGTGTCGGTTCCGGCAAGACCATTGACGACTTCGTTCATCGTTCCATCGCCGCCGAACGCGATGACAAGGTCCAGCCCGCTTGTCGCCGCCTTTCGGGCCAGCTCGGTCGCGTGGTTGCGATGGGAAGTGTCGGCAAGCTCAAGCTCGAGATCAGCCGACAATGCATTCTGAATGACCTGCTTGAGGCGCGGCGAGACTGATCGCGCCGTCAAGTTCGTTACGAGCAAGGCTTTCTTCATGTGGTCTGCATCCTAATGCGGCGACCCCCGTCGCTAACCGCCTGAGACGGGCGGTAAGAGGGCGACCTCGTCATTCGGACTCAGCGCAATACTGGCAGCCTGCTCCGAATCGACGGGCTCGCGGTTCACCATCACGCTCGCAAATGCGAGTGAACGAGCGAACTCCAGGCCGTAACGACGGCGCGCTTCGTCAAGAAAGGTCGCCAAATCGGATGCCTCGATCTCATCGGAAGCTGTGCCAGCCGACTCTCGAAGGGCCGCAAACAATTTCAGGCGTGCCATTACGCCATTATGGAGGCGGAAATACGAGAAAATGCTTTCCGCGAGAGGAAACTGCAAGTTTAGACAGGAGGGGAAAATGCCTAGCTTCGATGTTAACTGGCTCGCGGTCGGCGCTGCCACGGTTTGGATGATGGTTCTCGGATCTCTCTGGTACGGTCCGATATTCGGTAAGACGTGGATGGCGGCTCTTGGAAAGACCCGTGAAGAGATGGGTTCTCAGACCAGCGCTTTAGTAATTTCAATAGCCGGAGCCTTGGTTGCCGCGCTTGTGCTGGCCGTGGTGCTCGGTGGTGTGGGAGCCGACTCCGTCGCCAAGGGGATTGCTTGGGGAATCCTTATCGCGGTCGGCTTCGTAGTAACAAGCACAATGACCAACGCTGCTTACGAAGCCAAGAGCTCCACCATCACCACCCTTTTCGCCGCCTACCAAATCATCGGCCTTGCGGGAATGGGAGCGATCATCACTGCCCTGGGGTAACTGCGAATCGCGTAGTTGAAAATGCCCGACGTCGCTACACTTGGGATAGATGATCCGGCTTTTGTGGCTGGGGCCAGACCTAACCGACCCCGAGGAATCCTTCGCGCCCCTCGCTGGTCGACGTCCGGCGCCCGAACCGATCACGTTCACCGAAGCCACGCCGGACCTTATCGCCCGCAGACTCGCTGATGTCATCTTGGTCGACGGCCGCGCTCAACCAGGCGTCGCCGGTGCAGTCGTTCACAAACTAAGAAATGAAACTGAAGCGTCGTTCATTGCGATTCTGGCCGATAAGTCGCTGGACGAATTCGACTGGACTTGTGGAGTCGCTGATTTCATTGTCGGATCCTGCACTAAGGAAGAGTTCGACATACGCTTGGTGCGCGTCGCCAGCCCTCACGAACAGGACTCAGCCGATGTCATACGTCGGGGTGAAATCACCGTCAACCGGGATCGGTTCGAGGTAAGGGTCGGCCCCGACGTGCTCGACCTCACCTTCAAAGAGTTCGAGTTGATCGCCTATCTCGCCGCGCGCCCCGGCAGAGTGTGCTCCCGCAACACTTTGCTATCGGAGGTTTGGGGATACGACTTCTTTGGGGGCACCCGTACAGTCGACGTGCACGTACGAAGGCTTCGGGCGAAACTCGGCCATTCCGCCCATGTAATCGAGACCGTTCGCAACGTCGGTTACCGCTTTAGCGGGTAACACCGCCGAAACATGAGTCAAGTACGGTGGATCACCCTTTAGATAGAGGAAGCCATGCTCAACCCGGACGTTCAGTTCGTACTAAAAACCGTCGAGGACCGTGACATTAAATTCGTGCGCCTTTGGTTCACCGACATTCTTGGTTTCCTCAAGGCCGTGGACATCACACCGGCAGAACTTGAGGAGGCGCTCACCGAAGGCATCGGCTTCGACGGTTCCTCGATTGAAGGATTCGCCCGCATAGAAGAATCCGACATGATCGCAAAGCCCGATCCGTCGACATTTCAAATAATGCCTTCGCACCCGGCCCGCGCTGACTCGGCGCGAATGTTTGCCGATATTCATCTGCCCGACGGCACGCCGTTTGCCGGTGACCCGCGCCAAGTGCTCAAGCAAACACTTCGGCGCGCGTCGGAGATGGGCTACACCTATTACGTCGGGCCCGAACTCGAATACTTCTACTTCAATAACTCCTCAGAGCCGGGTTTTCTAGACCACGGGACTTACTTCGACTTGACTCCGCTTGATGAAGCAAGTGATCTTCGCAAGCGCACGGTGGCGTATTTGGAAGAGATGGGCATTCCCGTCGAATATGTGCATCACGAGGTTGCGCCGTCGCAACACGAGATCGATTTGCGGTACGCCGACGCACTAACGATGGCCGACAGCGTCATCACATACCGATTGGTTGTCAAGGAAGTCGCTCAGGAACAGGGTGTGTATGCGACGTTCATGCCCAAACCCGTAGCAGGCATCAACGGAAGCGGCATGCATACACACATGTCCTTGTTTGAAGATGATCGCAACGCATTCTTCGACCCCGGCGACGACGCCCACTTATCCAAAGTGGGGAAGGCGTTTCTCGCCGGGCTGTTACATCATGCCCGTGAGATCTGTGCCGTCACCAACCAATGGGTCAACTCATACAAGAGGCTCGTCCCCGGTTTCGAGGCGCCGGTGTACATCTGCTGGGCGCGGCGCAACAGATCGGCTTTGGTGCGGGTACCCATGTACAAGCCGGGCAAGGAGCGGGCGACCCGTCTGGAGGCCCGGTTCCCCGACCCTGCGTGCAACCCCTATCTCGCCTTCAGCGTGATGCTGGCCGCTGGCCTGAAGGGAATCCAGGAGAACTATCCTCTGCCCGAAGAAGCCGGCAACAACATCTACGAGATGACTGCAGCAGAGCGGCACGAAGCATCGATCGATTCTCTGCCGGAGGACTTGCACGAGGCGATTCAGATCTGCGAAGAGTCGGAGTTGGTGCGCGAAACTCTCGGTGAGCACACCTTCGAGTGGTTCATCCGCAACAAGAAGAGCGAGTGGGACGACTACAAGTCGTACGTAACCCCCTACGAGACGGAGCGATACCTCCCGATCCTGTAACCACCCCCAACCTCGGGGGCGCGTGTCTCAAATTCTGCCAGGCGATTTGTCCGATTCTGCGGCCCCATTTAGCAATTTCTGAGACACGCGCCCCCTGGGGAGGGGCCGATTTACCAATTTCTGAGACACGCGCCCCCTGGGTGTGGGGGTTTCTGAAGAATTGTTCGCGTTCTCACTTCCGGAATGTCGGTGTCTCTTGCTACTCTTTCGTCACGCACTTCCCCGCTTGAACCCAAATACGAGGTGACGGATGCGGGGCAGTTACCGGGCGATCGGTTTGATTGTGACGGCTGCGGTCATTTCCACCTTTGTCCCCTCTTTCCGCGGGGTCTGCGCGGCTGCGCCGGCGGACAGATGGCTCGAGCCAGTAAAAGGCGAAATAGTTCGGAGGTTCGAAGCGCCGCTCGGGCCTTTCGCGGCCGGGCATCGAGGGATCGACTTCTCCGCTCCGGTTGGCTCGGAGGTCGTAGCGTCAGGGCCGGGAACGGTAACCTTCTCTGGACCGGTTGCCGATTCGGGGCTTTTCGTCACGATCTCCCATGACGCGGAACTGCAGACCACCTACTCCTTCATGTCGACGGTGACGGTCGTCGCAGGACAAAAAATCGGCCGGGGAGAGGCCATCGGGGCGTCGGGCAACGGTCACCCCGAATCGCCTGCGCCCATTCTTCACTTTGGAGTGAAGCTGGCGGGCGTTTACATCGATCCGGAGATCTTGCTGTATGCCGATCCGACCGACATCTCAGACATCATCTCGCTCGCGCCCTTTGAGGATGTGGGGCCCGCCGACCGACCTCTCGTTCAAAATGAGGACTCGCCGCTGCGGCACATCGACTTCAAACCCATACAAACTCCGGACCAAGGGTTCTTCGCGGGGATCGGCGGAGCGATCAGCGGGGGTTTCAGCGCGGGGTTCAGTTGGATCAGAGAGGCGCCTGGGAATTTCTTCGATTGGCTAAAGTCAACGGGCACCAACATCAAGGACGGCTTCGTCGACGCAAGCAAGAAGGCAGGGGAGATCTTTAGGGCCGGGATGACGCGGATCGGAAGCGCTGTCGTGGACGCAGGCAAGTGGACGTGGAAGGCGATCAAGTCACTGACCGGATCGGTCTGGTCGGGGATCAAGTTCTTGGCGCGTGCGGCGTGGGCGGGGGCCAAGGTTGGCGCGCGATTTAGCCTCAAAGCGTTCAAATCGTGGATCGCTGCGCAGATTTGGGTTCTGAAGCAGATAGTCACGGGCGTCAAAGCGGCGATTCGTTGGATGGACCGGATCACTCAAGTGGCTGCCTTAGCAATCGACGCGGCGGCGCGAGCGCTGGCGGAGGGGCTGCGCGATCTGTGGAGGTATGTCAAGAGTCTTCCGCCCAGGCTGCGAGACTGGCTCGCTGACAAGATCCACGATTTCGCTGATAGCTTCGATGGGATGATCGACGAACTTAAGGACCCCGTGACGGGCCGAAGGCTGCCCGGCGCCGCATTGGTTGGACTGGTACAGGGAGTCGCGCGGGAAAACGCCTGCCAGCTGGAGGGTGGAGCGGCCCCGCCCAAACTGCCGACCGCGGAGGACCTGAAAAGCGGCGCTTCAGTGCCCCCGCCCAACGACAACATCTTGGTCGCAGTTGCGGGCATCGGCTCAAGCACTTCTGAGGGGCCCCATGGAATCAAGCCCAGAGCGTCGGTATACGAAGGGGACTGGTCGCAGATGGGATACACGGATGGAAACGTGTATCACTTCTCCTACAAGGGACTCGAAAGTCGGGGCTCAAACGACGAGTACGCCCTGCACGCGGTCTACTCGAAAGAAGAAACGTTCAAGTCCATCGTCTTGTCGGCCCGACTCCTAGATAGACAGATCCGAGAGATTCACCGCCTGAATCCGGACAAGGAGATCGACATAGTGGCCCATAGCCAGGGAGGATTGGTTGCACAGGAATACATCACCCGGCTCTACAGCCCAAAAAATGAGATCGGCCTTGACATCTCGCACTTCGTCAGCATCTCCACTCCGCATCAAGGAGCAGACGCGGCCCAGTTGAATGCGCGTCTCGCAGACAACGACGCCGGACGTCAAGCCCTGTTGGAACTAGAAACCCTAGCCACCAAGATGGACTGGCCCCCGCCGTCGTCGCAGTCGGCAAAGGAGATGGCGGAGGGATCGCCCTTCATCCGAAGACTCAATGCCGACTGGGATCCCACCAAGGTTCCTACTACAACCATCGGCGCCTCCTACGACCTGATGGTCACGCCCCAGCAAACGCGCCTAAAAGGCGCCTCGCACTACACCTCTCTATTAGACGAAAGTTCTTTCTTCGGATTAGACCTTCCCGTGCCGACCTTGTATTCGCATGGAATTATTGTGAACTCCATGACCACCAAGCAAATCATTTACAACACCCTCGCCGACACTCCGTCGCCCTGTACAGGCTTTCGCGACTTCAAGGCGGAGTTTGTATCTGGTGAGACGATCTCTTGGGCTGAAGACGGGCTTGCGTCAACACTCGATTGGGTGACCGAGACAATGAACCGAGTCCAGCCTTGAAGAGGACGGTTACCGCGCTGGCGGCCGTTGTTGCCCTGGCAATGGGATCACTCGCTGGGCCGGGCGATTGGGCAATGGTCCAAAAAGATTCTAGCCACACGGGCTTTTCCGAACAGGGACCCGAGGCCCCCCTGAGAAAAGCCTGGTTCGCGACTCCCAACGACCTAAAGACCAACTTCACAACCTGGCCGGTTGTTTTCGGCGGGACGGTATATGCAAGTTCAGGTCCAGGCGTAATTGCCGTCGAAGCCAAAACGGGGAAAAGGTTGTGGTACACCCACCCGGTAGGAGGTCAAGAGATCGCCGCCCCCGCGGTTGACGATGCGGCTGTATACGTCCCCGTACCACCCAATCTAATGCTTGCTCTCGACCGGCAAACGGGAAAGGAGATTTGGCGGTTTCAAGCCGAGGATGAGCTAGAGGTCTCGCCCACCCTTCATGAAGGCAGGCTCTTCTTTGGCTCCATTCGGACTCAGGCTCTTTATTGCCTTAATGCCACAGATGGAAGCCTGATTTGGAAGGCCACGACTCCTGAGTTTGAACCTGGTTCTATCCCAGTCGTTTCAGACGGCATCGTGGTCTTCACTGCCGACGCGTTCGACACCAGCGTTACCAGGATCTTCGCGCTCGACGCTGCAACCGGACAGGAGGTCTGGCGCGCGCCGCAGAAGGAGTCCAACAGTTCGCCTTCCATCCTGGAGGACAAAGTGATCATCGGCGGAGGGGATTTCTTCGCGTACGCGCTCGATGTAAAGACCGGCAAGGAGATCTGGAAGTCGCCTGTGGTGGACAAGTTCAGCGTTCGCAATTCCCCTGCCATCGCGTTCGGCGATGTGTTCCTGGTGGACCGTATCGGCAACTTCTATCGTCTCGATGGCAAGACGGGAAAACGAAAGTGGTTCCTGAGTAACAAGAACACCGAGGGCGTCTTTGACCAATCCTTCCCGGTTGTGGCGGGCAACACGGTCTTCATCGGGGGAAGTTCGGGCCGCGTTTTTGCAGTAGATGCCCGAGATGGCAAGCTGCTCTGGTCTGACGACCCGGGCGGCTGGGCATATACGGGCGCCGCCGACTCGGAGCGATTCTACTTTGGCACCCGCAACACGAATGAGGGTCTCTACGCCTACGAACACGACCCCACTGGCAAGCTTGTGAAGCCCGAAAACCCGAGCGCCGTCAAGTCCGTGCTTGAGGCCCTGTTGATCGTTCTCGTGATCTTCGGGGCCATTCTGCTCATCGCACGGCGCATGAGGAATCGGACAAATCGGGCTGGAAGAATCTGAGACACGCGCCCCCGGAAGGGTCGTCGTGAGATGATTCGTTAGGTGAAAGCGTTACGGGGAATCATCACCGCCACCCTCGGCTTGGGAGCGTTGCTCCTTCCCCTTGCGAGCCAGGCGAAGGCCCCGAGCGAAATCGTCCAACTGGACCTCGAGGGAGTCGTTGATCCGTTCGAACTCTCCTACATCAAGTCCGGCATCGAAGAAGCCGAGGCTGCAGGTGCAAGCGCAGTGCTCATCACCATCGACACACCGGGCGGGCTTGAATCGTCGATGCGAAAGATCGTGCAAGCAGTTCTCGGCGCCCGCGTTCCCGTGATCTGTTACGTCGCCCCAGAGGGGGCCCGCGCTGCCTCGGCCGGCGCGGTCATTTTGATCTCGTGTCCCATCGCGGCCATGGCGCCCGGCACAAATGTCGGCGCTGCGCACCCGGTCGGCGTAACGGGGGCTATCGAAAGTGACAAAGCCACCAACGACGCTGCCGCATTCATCCGAAGTCTCGCCGAGCAGCGCGGCCGCAATGCCGACCTCGCTGAACGGATGGTTCGCGAATCGGTCAGCGTCTCGGCCCAGGAGGCCCTTGATTCGAAAGTGATCGATTACATCGCACCTTCCGTCGGCTCTTTGCTCAACCAGGCCGACGGTCGCGTCGTCACCGTCGGTGGAGGCAAACAAACGACACTGCAGACGGCCGGAGCCACAATCAGGCAAAGGGACCTCGGCCCTGGGGCCCGTCTCGTACACCCGCTCTTCAGCCCCAATCTTGCATTTATCTTTTTCTATGCGGGCCTTGTCCTAATCGTCATCGAAATACTCCATCCCGGCGTATCGGTTCCCGGAATTCTCGGAGTAGTCCTGCTTGTGGCGGCTTTCGCTGCATTCGGTATGCTGCCCGTTCAGTTGGTCGGTGTCGTTCTGCTCGTCGCCTCGGTTGGCTTCTTCTTGGTGGAACTGAAAAACCCTGGCGTCGGCATCGCGACGTTCGGGGGCCTAGCTACGCTCATTGTCGGCGGACTACTGCTGTTCGACCGCTCGGTGCCCGACGCGCGCGTCGCGCCTTCAGTCATCATTCCCGTAGCGCTATCGGTGGGAGTTTTCTTCAGTTTCGTAATGCAGGCCGCGCTCAAGGCCCGGCGCCTCCCGCCGGCCCAGGGTTACGAGCGGATGGTCGGCGCAACCGGTTACGTAACAACCGACATCGCGCCAGAGGGTGTCGTGCACATAGCATCTGAATCCTGGTCGGCAACCGCGCCGACCCCAATCGCAAAGGGCAACAAAGTCAGAGTCGTCGCCATCAAGGGTTTGAAACTTGAAGTCGAACCAACGGAAGGAGATCAACAGTGAACGGAACCGCAGTTGGGTTGGGAATCGTCCTCGTGCTCGCAATCATTTTGCTTGCCAATACGCTAAAGATCGTACGCGAGTATCAGCGGCTCGTGGTGTTCCGGCTTGGACGCAGCATCGGAACCAAGGGTCCGGGCGTCGTCATCTTGATTCCCCTCATCGATCGCGCCGTCAGTGTTGATCTTCGGGAGCTGTACCTTGAGATTCCACACCAGGCCGGCATTACAAAGGACAACGCCACCATCTCCATCGATTTCATCGTTTTCTACAAAGTTGTCGACGCGGTGATGTCGGTGTTGGAAGTTCAATACTTCGCGGGGGCCGCGCAGAACATCTCCGCAACAACGCTTCGATCCGTGGTCGGTGACATGACTTTGGACGACGTTTTGGCTGAACGTGAAAAGATGAACGAGGTGCTACGAGTCAAGCTCGATGAGATCACCGAGCGTTGGGGAGTGAAGGTCACCAACGTCGAGATCCGCGAGATCATTCCGCCCCCCCAGGTGCAGGACGCGATGACCCGTCAGATGTCGGCGGAGCGCACGCGGCGGGCCGTTGTGACTGAGGCCGAGGGCGCGAAGCAGGCGGCCATCACGGTCGCCGAGGGCAACAAACAGTCGGCAATCTTGAATGCCGAGGGCTACCGGCAGTCGGCCATCGAGAACGCCGAAGGCGACCGGCAGGCCGCTATCCTTACAGCGGAAGGATTCGCGCTGGCTCTAAGGACGATCTTCGAAACCGCTAAAGATGTCGATGCAAATACGATGAGCCTTCAGTACCTTCAGGCCCTCAAGGAGCTGGGTGCCTCACCGTCGACCAAGTTCGTAATTCCGACCGAACTTACGTCCTTGCTCCACAACGTCGCGGGACAGGCAGGTAAAGCCTTTAAATAGGACTCCCGGAATCAGCTGTCCTCAGTTGCGAGAAAGGGCCTCAACCTAAACAGCGACACGCGCCCAACGTTCTTCAAGCGTTGGGCCTTCATACGCGAAAGTTCCACTTCGCCCTCGGGGAGCGCTTCAACAAATTCCTCGGAAGCGACGAGCGTTCCGGGCCGAGCCACGTCGGTGATCCTCGAGGCGACGTTCACCGGACGGCCGAAGTAGTCCCCCGCTCTCGGCACCACCGCGCCGTAGTCCAATCCGGCCCGTGCGTCCGGCAAGATCTCGTCTGCCTGGACCCGCTCAAGTATCGCGAGAGCCGCCTGCAGCGCGCGCACCGGTTCGGGCGACACGAAGAGGGCCGAATCACCCACTATCTTCACAAGGCGAACACCGGTATCAAGGCACACGTCCATGACCACGGCTTCAAAACGCTCGATCAGATTGCTCAGCTCGCTCTCTTGCAACTCGTCGACCAGTTTCGAAAATGCAACTAGGTCCGTGAAACCTGCCGCTAGCTTTTCGCTCAACTCGTCGGACTCAGACAGGACAAGATTCTGCAGCGCGGCGTCGATATGCCTTCGATACGAGTATTCCATCAGCGGTGCCACGAGATCGACAACGTGCCGCACGAGAGCTGCCGCTTGTCCCGCTTCGTCAGGTCCACCAGCCAGAAGCGGTCCGACGAGCCGGTCACGAAACGATCTGGTGTGTGCGTCGGAAATGCGCGACATCGCGCGGCCGACAAGACGCGACGTCGTGATCAGGTCTTCGATCGGGTAACCCGCGTCCAACATCGTCCTTAGACGAATGAGCGCGTCAACGTCGGCCTCGGAAAAAGCCACCGTATCTTTGTCGAGTCTGGGCATTCCCACGGCATGCCAGAACCGCTCGGCCAGGTCATGGTCGATGCCCGCCGCTTCAGCCGTGTCGGGGCCGGTCAAATAAGCCTTTGGCAACAAACCGGCAGCGAGGTTCAGCGATCCTTCGGTTTCCATCGGCTTCCATCTTAGACATATAGCAAAGGCAAGGCGGAGGCTGTTGCCGTAGGGCCACGTTGAGGCGCCAGGAGACTCTCGGGGCACGCGCATGGCGCCGAACGTGGTGGCCCGTAGGGAACGGACTCCGCCTTGCCGGATCTCCGTTTATGTGCCTAGATAAGCTGCGCAATCATTGCGGCAGCTCGCGCGGCACCATCGGACTCGACGGGGCGGTAGGTCAGTTCCCGGCCGAGCTCCTCGGCGATCGCCGAGGCGATCAGTTCAGGCGTTGACTCACCGAAGTCCATGCAGCGCCCGGCCCGGTAGCGCTCCAGCCGGTGCCGCACGTGGAAGTTCTGTTCGAAGTGATTGCGAAGGGGAAAGAACAGGAACGGGCGGCGATTAGCGGTCAGCTCCATACATGTGGTTAGGCCACCTTGAACGACCGCGATATCGCACGCGGCGAGATGACGATATAGCTCAGGCATGTAGGAGCGAACCTCGACGCCTTCATCGCTCGGGAGCAAGGAGGGGTCGATTCGCGGCCCCGCGACAACCACCATGCGGAGCCCCGGAACGCGGCGCTTCGCCTCCGGGAACGCCGCCATAGTTCGTCGCAGCAGATGCGCGCCAACGCCCGATCCTCCAACAGTGACGATGCAGACTTTCTCCTCCGGCCGGTAACCGAGTCGGTCCCGGAGCCGTTCGCGGTCGGCCAGCTCGGCGGGCTCGAAACCGGTTACGTACCCGGAAAAGTCGTAGTGCTGCTCCGTCCACTCGCGGATATTGGGGAGTTCGGGGCCGAAACGGTCGGGCACGATGTCGTCTGGACTACCGACGAAGATCGAGCGATCCCGCAGTCGCGGGTAACGGGCGATGTGCTCGATCATCTCGGCGTTGTAATCAGCAGATAGGAACGCTTCTCGCTCACCGCCTTCAGGCATCGGGAGCCAGCCAACGAAGTCGGTGAGCCACACGAACGGCGCGCCCTTTTGTTCGGGGTTCTCATGCAGATAGTGATCCAGATCCCAGGCCTCGTCACCGATCCACAGGTCGAACTGCTCGTGCTCGACGAGGTCGTGGAACGTCATGAAGTTCGCCAGCAGGATCTCATCCATATTCCGCCACGCCTGGAAGATGTGCAGGTCGTGTTCGCCTGACTCGCTATCGATGTGTTCGACCTCGCTCGATAACAGATGCGATGCTGAGTGGATCTGTTCGCCGCGCTGCTCGAGCGCCATCGTCACTGGGTACTGCGCGAGCCATTGGATCTGGAGATCGGGATGGATCTTCCTTAGCTCGTCGGCGATGGCTGCATCGCGCCGGGCGTGGCCCAGACCGATCGGCGACGAGACGAAGAGCGCGCGCTTCTGCCGGGTCCGGCCCCGCGTCCACCTGACCGGGAGCGGGGCAAGACCGAAGAAGTCCCGAAGAATGACATTCACCTTGACGGGATCGCGGGTGTGGGGGCTGTGCCCCGATCCTTCCATCATCACGATCTGGGCATCCAGGGCCTCGGCAAGCGCGACTCCTTTGTCGGGACCCGTGATGGCATCCTCTGTGCCCTGGATCACGAGCACTGGACATCGAACACGAGCGCAGAGGTCTCGGGCGGTCGCTTCATCCAACCCGATCCCCCCGCCATGGATCGTGTCGATGAGGATCTCGGGAGTGGTCTCGTGGGCCCACACCAATGCGTCCTCGAGCGGCTTGGATGAGTAGGGTTCGGTGAAGTTGTTATCGAAGAAGAACTTCAGGAAGCCGTCGTAGTCGCGCCGCCAGAAGTGGGCGTTGAACTTCGCCCACCCAACGTCGGTATCCAGGACTTCGTCGAAGGGATAGCTTCGGCCGCCCGTCATCCCACCTAGCGGGGTGGCCGGCGCGATGAACGCGACCGCTTCGACCCGATCGGGATGCTCGGCGGCCATCAGTAAGGCGTGATTCGCTCCGGTTGATAGACACACCACGGACGCACTATCGACGCCAGCGGCATCGAGAACAGCGAGTGCGTCGGCCGCGAATTGCGCACGGGCATAGGCCTCGGCGCCCACGGGCCGGTCGGAGCGCCCGTTGCCCCGAGGGTCGAAGGTAATGACGCGCGCATAGCGCGATAGGTAAGGGACCTGCATCTTCCAGTAGCGAGAATGGACGACCGACCATGTCGGCAGAAACAGGATCGTCTTCTCGCCAGTCCCGAAGACCTCGAACGCGATCTTGACGCCTTCGCGCTCGACATAGCCGTCCGAGTCTGGGTACCGCGCGCGCATATTGCTAGGACTCGCCCTTGAGGTGCCGGATCACGGCTGCGAATTCCTCGGTGGGCGAGAAGTCGACATATTCAGAGTCTTCGAGCGCGACCGGCGCGTGGCCCGGTCCCCAGTAAAAGGGCTTTCCCGCCTCGAACACCTGGTCGCCATCCTTAGTCTTCATTAGGACGCGACCCTTGAGCATGTAGCCCCAGTGTGGGCAGGGGCATAGATCGCCGGGGAGCCCAACAAGTGCCGGGGACAGGTCTGTGCCCGCCTTTAGGCGGATGAAAGACACGGTCATCTCCCCCACCTCCGAGGTTCTTACATCGACGTTATCGTTCAGGATCGTTGCGGGCAGCTTATCCACCTCGATCGAAATCATTGTCTCTCTCCTTCCCTTGGGTCCATTCCTTCAGTCGGTCGGCCGACCGACTGAAGTACTTTTACACCTGCAGGGCTTGCTTGTCAAGGGTTGATATGTAATCCTTAGAAGACCTCGGTCGGTCGGCCGAATAGAATGGAGCGCCGCCTTGGAGACAACCGTAGCCACCCGCACCGTGATCCTAGATGCAGCTAGGGCTCAACTCCTCTCGAAGGGATATGCCGGGATGTCAACTCGCAAGGTTGCCGAGGCTGCCCAGGTCCCGCTTAGCCAGCTCCACTATCACTTCGGCTCGAAACAACGGCTTATCCTCAGCCTGCTCGAAGAGGAGAACCATCGACGCCTTGACCGCCAGACACGTATGTATGCGCAGGATGCGCCCCTTTGGAAGCGCTACGAGCAGGCCTGCGATTACCTCGAGGACGACCTCGACTCAGGCTTCGTCCGTGTCCTGCAGGAGATGATTGCTGCCGGCTGGTCCAACCCTGAGATCGGGACGGCGACCCGTCAACTGCTCCAAGGATGGTTGGATTTGCTTACGGAGGTGGCACGGGAAGCCGAAAGACAACACGGACCGCTCGGGCCTTTCACACCCGAGGAGGCGGCGACGCTGATGGGCATCGCGTTTATGGGCGCCGAAGCGCTCTTGCTGCTCGGCTTCGACCGCCAGAAACTGCCGGTCAGATCTGCCCTGAGACGGATTTCAGTTCTTATCCAGCGCCTCGAAGAGCGGGCAGATCCCGGCACCTCGAAAGCGCGACCATGACTGGGGCGTTCAGCATTAGACGTTAGTACCGATCACTCGTAGAGTGGATACTCATGAAGTATCGAGTCGACGAGCTGGCTGCCCGCTGCGGGCTCTCGGTCGATACCGTCCGCTTCTATCAAACCAAGGGTCTGCTTCCTCCGCCCGAACGGGAGGGGCGCGTCGCTTGGTACGGTCCCGAACATCTCGAACGGCTTCGGCGAGTCAAGGAGCTGAAGAAAAAAAGCTTTAGCCTCAACTCCATTCGACGTTTGCTCGACGGTGAACTCGACAAAGCCGACGAGGCTCTAGTGGCAGAACTCGTTGGCCCTACACTGGGCGAATCCGACGAGGCCGAGGTTTTCCTCTCTTTGGAAGAACTGGCGGATCGGGTCGGCGTGGCGCCCGCGCTTCTCCAGGCGATCGAGCGCGAACAATTGTTGGTGCCGCGCACCCATGATGGCGAGTTCGTTTACACATCGGCCGATCTCGCCGCTGCCGCGGCGGGGCTTGCCTTACTTGAAGCGGGACTGCCGCTGACCGAACTTCTGGCACTGGCTCATGAGCACGACCAAGCCGCGCGCCGAACCGCCGAGCGGGCAGTCGACATGTTTGATGAGTTCGTACGAACCCCAATCCGTGAACAGTCGGAATCCGATGATGAAGCGGCCGAAAAGCTCGTGGCCGCATTTCGACAGATGCTCCCCGCGACAGTCGCGCTCGTCGCACATCATTTCCGGCGCGTGCTTCTTGCCACCGCTCAGGATCGTATTGACAAAGTGGGGGCGAAGCAGGAGAAGAAGGCAGTCCGAACTGAGGCTGTAAAACGCCTGGAACCATCATGGCCGGTCTGAACTGGAATGACGCCGGGAGCCTGCCTTCTGGCGACGAAAAGGTCCGCATGGTCCGTTCTATGTTCGATTCAATCGCACCGCGCTACGACTTTGTGAATCGCGCAATGACGTTCGGACTCGACATCCGCTGGCGCGCTCAGACCATCGCCGACCTTGGACTCGAAAACGGAGCGCTCATATTTGATGTCGCCTGCGGTACCGGCGACTTTTGCCGGATGCTTCGCAAATCCCGCTACCGCGCGGTGGGATTCGACAACTCGGCGGGAATGCTCGCTGCCGCGCGAACGACCGCACCCCTGGTTCTCGCAGACGCGCTCCGTCTTCCCGTGGCAGACGGAGCCGCTGACGGCGTGACGTGCGGATTTGCTCTTCGCAACGTCACCGATCTAAAGGATCTCTTCAACGAATTCGCAAGGGTACTGCGGCCTGGGGGCCGAATCGCTCTTCTGGAGGTCGCCGAGCCGAATGCGCGGGTCCTGCGCTTGTTTCACGGCTTCTACTTTCAAAAAATGGTTCCGGTCATCGGGGGCCTTCTATCCGACCGTCAGGCCTATAGCTATCTTCCAAAGTCCTACGCCTACCTACCCGCGCCCGAAGAACTGATCTCGATGATTGAAGCCTCAGGGTTCGACTCGGTGCATCGCAAGGTGTTGGGCCTGGGTGCAGCGCAACTGATCACCGGCACTCGAGAATGAAAATCCGTTGCCGCACGGTCAAGTTGGACAACGTCCGCGACTTGGTAGAGCTGGTGCCCGAAAGAGGAGGATTCGCGTGGCTCGCCGAAGGAACGAGTTTGATCGGACTCGGGCAGGCCAAAGTGATCCGCCCCGGCGCCGGTCCTGATCGATTTGAGCGCGCTGCCGCGAGCCTTGAGTCAATCTTTGCCTCTGCCCAAATAGACGACGAGGTCGACCTGCCCGGCTCCGGGCCAGTGGCGTTTGGAAGCTTTGCTTTCGATCAACGCTCGAGCGAGTCCGTGCTCATAGTGCCTAAAACCATTTGCGGGCTGGGTGACGGCGTCGCGTGGAAGACCGAAATCGAAATCACGCCATCGGACGATGATACGGACAATGACGAGACTCCAATAGCAGGCACGGGGTCTATTACAGACGCCGCCAGCATCACTGACTCCGACTGGATCGCACAAATCGTAGGGGCCAAGAGTGTTATCGATGGCGGGACAATAGAAAAAGTAGTACTCGCGAGAGAAGTTAGGATCGAAGCGGAGTCAGATCTGCGCAGGATTGAAATCGTACGCAAGCTTGCCCTCGCGTTTCCCGGGTGTTTCACGTTCGCGTTGGGTGATCTCGTCGGCGCGAGCCCTGAGTTGCTTGTGCGAAGGCTCGGCGACACCGTCGATTCGATCCCACTTGCCGGATCGGCCCGGCGCGGCGCCGATGCCCAAGAAGACGAAAAGCTCGGCAAGGCGTTGCAGTCGTCCAAGAAGAACCGGCTGGAACACGATCTCACCGTCGCATCCGTGCTCGACGCGCTCCGTCCGGTGTGTTCGGAACTGGTCGCGGAACCGGATCCCTCGCTCCTGCTGCTGGCCAACGTGCAACATCTCTCGACCAAGGTGCAGGGCCGTCTTAACCGGCCGCTCGACGCATTGCGGCTCGCAGGACTCATGCATCCAACCGCCGCGGTCTGCGGCGTCCCCCGTGAGCAGGCTCTCGAACTCATCCGTCGCACGGAAGGGTTTGACCGGGGGCCATATGCTGGCCCGATCGGGTGGGTTGACCATCGCGGAGACGGCGAGTGGGCGATCGCCCTTCGTTGTGCACGCATCACCGGCCGCACGGCACTGGTGTGGGCAGGCGCGGGCATCGTCGCCGATTCTGATCCTCAGGACGAACTCGAAGAGGTGAACTTGAAGCTGGAGGCAATGTTCCAAGCCTTGCGTTAGGAGAGGCTTGCCAAATTCTTTAGGACGCCGCTCCATAAGTCTTGATGGATTCCGACGTTTGAGGCACGATCCGTGCGGGCTTCGATGATGTGCAATCCCCCCGAGGCAAGAGCATCCTTCAAGGCAGGCTCAAGGTCCCCGGCCTTCTCCAGACGCGTAAATCCGCATCCGTGGACTCTGGCCACCTCGCCGAAGTCGACGCCGTGGGGGGTACCGAACAGAAGATCGAAGTTCTCCTGATTGTTGGCCTGCGGGAGGAACGAGAAAATTCCGCCGCCATCATTGTTGACCACCACAAGAACTGCGTCGATCCGTTCCTTTCGTGTTTGCAACAAACCGTTTTGATCGTGCAGAAGCGCAAGGTCTCCCATTAGGGCTGCGGTGGGGCCGTCACCAACAAGGGCAATCCCCAGCGCAGTCGAAACGAACCCGTCGATTCCGTTAACGCCGCGATTGGCAAAAACCCTAAGACCCGAGCGCGGCGCCATGAACCAGTCAAGATCCCTCACCGGCATGCTCGACGCCACCGCCAAGTTAGAGCCGTCGGGCAACAATGCTGCCAGATCGCGGGCGATACGCGGCTCGGTGATCTCCACGATTTCGTCGAGGGCCGCGTCGAGAGAAGCTCGCGCCGTGGCCTCTGCGACAAGCCAATCGGCCAGCCACTGTGAATTCGTTCGCACCTTCAAAGACTTAATCAGTTGCGTGCAGAGTTGCGCGGGCTCGGCCCCCACGTTCCACGCAATGCGCCGCGCGGGATCCAGCCAACGCCCCCCGGGGTCGACAGCGATCTGGCGCACCGAAGGGTCGAGCCATGAGGTAAGGGCTTTTGAGATACCGAGGTTGCCAAAACGCAAAACGACCTCCGGACGGTGCGAATTGGCAAACTCATCATCGCGGAGCAACGCGTCGTATGTCGATATGGCCGCACCGGTGCGCGCATTGCTTGTCGCCTCCGCAATCACCGGCCATCCGGCGGCCCCGGCAAGGGTGATCGCCGAGGAAGGATCGAAATCGCACGTCCCGATCACAACGACGCCGCGCTCCATTGAAGCAATCTCGCTGGACAATCGAGCAACCACTTCCTCGTCAGCTGCAACCGAGGATGGAGTCGCTTCGGTCCACGGTGCTGCGTCGAGGCGACCCGAGATGTCGAAATCAAATCCTGCCTCGTCGGCGATTGGAACAAGCGGATCGCGAAATGCGCAGTTCAGGTGCACGGGCCCTGCAGTCGGCCCAGCCGCGCTGTGATAAGCGCGGCAGGCCACCGACCGCCAGTACGCGGCCGAACCTGCGCGCGCTTCGGGAACACCCACTTCACAGAACCACCTGACCGAGTTTCCGAAGATCCGGACCTGATCGATGGTTTGCCCCGCTCCTGCGTCACGCAACTCAGGAGGCCGGTCGGCCGTAAGCAAAACAAGGGGGACACCTGAATGATCTGATTCGAGCACTGCCGGATGAAGATTGCCAACCGCCGTGCCCGAGGTGGTGACGACTGCAACCGGACGTCCTGATGCCTTCGCCATCCCTAGAGCCAGAAACGACACTGACCGCTCATCGATGCCAACGTGCAACCTAAATCGAGGGTCGGCGGCAAAGCCGAGAGCCAAGGGGGCGGAGCGCGATCCCGGAGCAAGGCACACATCCGTCATTCCGCATCGGGCCAGCTCGTCGGCCACCACCATTCCCATCGCCTGTCCGGCGTTAACTGGTCTCATGTCATTCTGGAAGGGTGCAAAGAGTCATTTTCGTTCACGGCTTCACCCAAACCAGGGGCTCTTGGGACCCGATAATCTCTCGCCTCGCGCCGCGATGGGACATGGTGAGCGTCGATCTCCCCGGCCATGGGGAGGGCAAGAGAGTTTCGGATGTCGAAAAGGCCGCACGCTTTTTGGGCAAGAGCAGCGGCTCGGGCGTATACGTCGGGTATTCGATGGGCGGACGGATCGCTTTACAGCTCGCCATCACGAACCCGGAAGTCGTCAAAGCCCTTGTCCTGATCGGCGTCACCGCGGGAATCGAAGATGACGTAGAGCGCGCCGTGCGACTTGCCGCAGATGAAGAACTCGCAGAACAAATCTTGACGACTCCGATTCGAGAGTTTCTCGAACAATGGCTTTCGCAACCGATGTTTGAGGGGCTGCCCCCGGGAGAGATCGAGAGCCGGTTATCCAACACGAGCCGTGGGCTCGCTTCCGCGCTGCAATCGATGGGGGCCGGTGCGATGAAACCCCTCTGGAGCGATCTGCCTGGTCTTTTGATGCCGGTCCTACTTGTGACGGGGGAGGGCGACCAGAAGTTCACCGCGATTGCAGTCCGGATGAAGTCGATGATCCCCAATGCGATCCGCGAAACTCTTCCCAGAGCCGGCCATGCTGCTCACCTTGAGCGCCCGGAGGAGTTCGCGCAAATCTTGGAGAAGTTCCTGTCATCCGATCCAAAGCCCCCCGGCGAGATGGATCCCGAAGATCACATGAATCCGGGCAGCAGCGCTTAGGAGCCCGGGGTCTTCATCCGAGACCGCGTCCAAGGCCGCCAAAGCGGCGGGGATGGAAAAAATCGGAAGTAACGCCAGCGCACCGCCGCCCAACGCGGCAATCACCGGGAGCGCGAAATACGAGAGCGTGATCGTCAGCCGGTAGATGCGCCGTGCGCGCCCCGGCCCTACCCTCACGGCCAACGTGTGCTTGCCCGCAGCCTCGTCGGTTTCGATATCTCGCAGATTGTTGGCCATTAGGATTCCCGTTGCCAAAAGTCCCGCGGGAACCGCCGCCGCAATGGCAAGTCCAGAGATAACTTCGTCCTGAACAAAAGCCGAACCCACGGTCGCGACGAGGCCGAAGAAGATGAAGACAAAGAGTTCTCCAAGCCCGCGTGACCCGTAAGGGCGTGAACCCCCGCTGTAGAAGACCGCTGCTGCAAGGGCGAGTGCTCCGGGCACCAGCAGCCACCAATCGACTGCGGCGGCCAGGGCGGCGCCAGCAAGTGCTGCAATCGAGAACGCAATAACAAAAGCCAACCGCATCGATCGCGCGGCTATCAGACCGGAGGCGGTAAGTCTTCGAGGGCCCTCGCGCTCGCCGGTGTCGACACCCTTAACGCCGTCGAAGTAGTCGTTGGCAAAATTCACGCCGACTTGAAGAGCAATCACGACTAACAGGGCTCCCCCGAAGCGTAAGGCGATGAAGCGCTCGGCCGCGGCCGTGCCCACAAGTACTGGAACGATCCCAGCGCCCAGCGTTCTTGGCCGAGCGGCCTCGATCCAGAGGCTCAGTTTGCTCACGGTCTTTTCGGGAACTTATTAAACTGTGGAGGACGTTTTTCTAGATAGGCGTCTCTGCCCTCTTGCGCCTCCTCGGTCATGTAATAGAGAAGTGTCGCATCTCCGGCAAGTTGTTGGATTCCGGCAAGCCCGTCAGTGTCGGCGTTGAACGCGGCCTTCAAGAGGCGAAGCGACAGGGGGCTCATCGTTAAGATCCGCTTCGCCCACGCGACCGTGGCCGATTCGAGTTCGTCCAGAGGAACCACCTTGTTAACGAGACCCATTTGCAACGCCTCGTTAGCGTCGTACTCCTCACAGAGATACCAAATCTCTCTGGCCTTTTTGGCGCCCACGGTTCGCGCAAGCAACCCAGCGCCGTAGCCGCCGTCGAACGATCCCACCTTGGGGCCCGTCTGTCCGAACCGCGCATTGTCGGCAGCGATCGTGAGATCGCAGACCAAATGGAGCACATGGCCCCCGCCGATTGCAAAACCGGCCACCATCGCGATGACGGGCTTGGGCAACCTTCGGATCTGAACTTGCAAATCCAAGACGTTAAGCCGTCCGATTCCTCGTTGGTCCTTGTATCCGTCATCGCCTCGCACCCTCTGATCGCCGCCCGAGCAGAAGGCAAGTGTCCCGGCCCCGGTGAAAATAATGACGCCAATTTCCTGATCGTCACGGGCCTTCTCGAAAGCGTCGGACAGTTCGAAAAGGGTCTGTGGGCGAAAGGCGTTTCGAACTTCAGGCCGGTTGATCGTGATTTTGGCGATGCCGTCCCATGTCTCGTAGAGGATGTCCGAAAACTCCCCATCCCTAGCCCACTCAAAGCTCATCCAGCGACTCCTGAGCAAATGCTCGCACGATTAAAGTACCGTAGCAGTTAATGAACGATATCGCGAGCGTGCTTCCCAATTCCCCCGAATCCTCCGAAACCCAGCTGGCGGCCCTCATCGAGCCCGACGTCCTGTCGTTCCAACGGCTTCTGCTCCAGGCCTGGGACGATGGGCTCGCCGTCCTTCCACTGGATCCACGGACACCGGGCCCCGCGATCCAAGATTTGCTGGCGCGTTTCCGGCCCGCCTGGATGATCGACCAGTCTGGCAGGCAAGATCTCCCCGATGGAATCCCCGTCGCCGGCAACGTCGCTTTGGTGATGCCCACCTCCGGCACTACTGGCAAGCCTAAAGGGGTGCTTCTCACGCATGACGCCCTCGCCGCGTCCGCGCACGCCGTCCGCCAAAGGATCGGCCACGACTTGGGCGAGCGCTGGCTTTGCTGTCTGCCGCTCACCCACATCGCGGGAATTTCTATTCTCGTGAGGTCTCGGATCGCAGGATCGATTCCAGTGATTCACAACGACTTCGACATCGACGCGATCGAGGCGGAAAGACAAGTGACTCTGATCTCACTGGTGCCTACGACCCTTCGCAGGCTGCTCGACGCGGGGGTCGATCTCTCTCGATACCACGCAGTGTTGATCGGCGGGGGCCCTGTGCCTCGGCAGTTGCTGGATCAAGCGCGCGAGGCTGGAGTGAACGTGATCGAGTCTTACGGAATGACGGAAACTTCGGGCGGTTGCGTTTTCGATGGCGTCGCGCTCGACGGAGTTTCGATTTCGGTGGAGTCGCAAGGACGAATACTCTTGAGCGGCAGCGTACTTTTCGACGGATACCATCTGGACCCGGAACTCGACCGCCAGGTGCTGATCGACGGTTGGTTCCACACCTCCGATCGCGGAGAGATGCGAAATGAGCGACTCGTGGTAACCGGAAGACTCGACGACATCATCATCACTGGCGGAGAAAATGTCTCGGCCAGTGAAATCGAAATGATCCTCTTGCAGCATCCGGCGATCACCGATGCCGTCGTAGTCGCGTTGCCTGACGATGACTGGGGCCAAATCCCGGGGGCACTGATAGTCGCCCGGGGCGACCCGCCTACCCTCAAGGAAATCCGGACCTTCGTGGCAGCTCGCACGCAAAGTCACAAGGGCCCTCGAAAGATCGTCGCAGTCGAAGCGATTGCGAAGACGGCTACTGGCAAGGTCGACCGGGAAGAAGCGTTCAGACTGCTCCGAAGTTGAGACCCGTTAAACCGGCTTGGGACGCGTTTCGATAAATCCAGCAGCTGCGAAATCACCGTCAAAGGCGAGTGCTTCTCTGAGGCGCAGCCGGCGCATTAGGGCAAAGCTCGTGGCGTCAACGAAGGAGTACGGCCGTTCATCGTGACGGGCCAACCAGCGCCAAGCTTCGGACACGAGATCCTCGTCAACGTGCCTGACAGTGAGCGAGGTCAATTTCTGCGTTGCGTGTTGAAACTCGAGTGCCTTCCGATGGTCTGCTTTGCCTCTGAGAAAAGTCCAGGTTTCTCCTAGTACCAGGTCTGTGGTGATGAGGGCTCCTGCTCCTGACTCCCAAATGGCACTAGCATCGGGATGTCTGGAGTCACGGCGGAACCGAAGCCCGATCCAGAAGGAAGTGTCGACGAACTTCAAGTCCCGTAGACCACCTCGTCTATGTCGCCGGCCTCAGCATCGATGTCGCCAATGAGCGCAGCAATAGGATCTTCGACCCCAGGACTCCGTCTCCGTAGTCGTTCTCTGGTGAACTCACGGATAAGGGCCGCCTTGGAAGTGCGCCGCCGTGCCGCCTCTATGGTCAAGGCGTCGTCCAGTTCTTCTTCAATGCTGATTTGAAGCCGCTTCACGGACACATCATACATCATAGAATGAGGTTTACATCATTTCGACCTCCTACCCTGCGGCGGCCCTTTAACTCCTAACCTAACGGGAGCGGCGGCGGTGGACCGGCTTCAGCCAGACCGGCTCGTAGCCGTTGTCGGGGCGGTTCAGCGTCACTCCGGGAGGAACTATCTCGTCGATGGCATCCAGAGTTTCAGCAGAAAGCTTGATTTCGGTCGCCTTGAGCTGTCCCTCGAGCTGCTCCATCGTCCGCGGTCCGACAATCGCGCAAGTAACCGTAGGGTGCTCCAGCGTCCAGGCGATCGCAAGTTCTACCAGCGATACACCCTCCTTTTCTGCAAGAGGAACCAGGGCCTCGACCACGTCGTACTTTTGCTTGTTACCCTCGCGCTCAGGGTCGAAGCGCTCCGGGATCCGTGCGACTCGACCAACCTTGGGGATCGGCTCACCCCGCCGATACTTGCCCGACAGCCAGCCTCCCGCAAGGGGGCTCCACACGATGACTCCCATCCCGTACTTGGCCGCCGCCGGTAAAACGGCCCGCTCGATTTCTCGCACGAGGATCGAATAGGGAGGCTGTTCACAGACGAATCTTTCCAATCCGCGTCGCGCCGCCGCCCACTGGGCCTCAACAATTTCTCCAGCGGGATAAGTTGTCGAACCTATGTAGCGAACCTTGCCCTGTCGCACGAGGTCGGTCAGCGCCGAAAGCGTCTCTTCGATATTCGTCAGAGGATCGGGCCTGTGGACCTGATAGAGATCGATGTAATCGGTATCGAGCCGGCGAAGCGAATCTTCAACGGCCCGAAAGATGTGATGGCGAGAGTTGCCCCGCTCGTTAGGCCCTGTGCCCATGGGACCGTGGAACTTGGTCGCAAGGATCACGTCATCGCGCTTACCCTTGAGGGCCTTGCCGACGATCTCCTCGGACTCTCCGCCCGAGTAGACGTTGGCGGTATCCAGGAAATTAATTCCTGCGTCGATCGCTGCGTGAATCACTCGCACGGAGTCCTCGTGGTCCGTGTTGCCCCAGGCCCCAAACATCATGCATCCCAGGCAAAGTGGACTCACCTTCAATCCCGTGTCACCGAGCCTCACATAATCCATGCGCGGATACTAACTTAGACTTCGCGCATGAAAACCAAAACTCTCACACTCGAAACTGGCGCCGTCCGCGCCATTATCGACATAACCGAGCAGGTTGAAGAGTTCGTCAAGCAGGCAGGCGACGGCCTCGTCAACATTTCCCTGCCCCATGCCACAGCCGGACTTGCATTGATGGAGCTCGGCGCGGGTACCGAAGAGGACCTGTGGGCCAGCGTCGACAGAATCCTTCCCACCGATGCTCGATATAAGCACTCCCACGGCTCAAAAGGCCATGGAGCCTCCCATGTTCTGCCGATCTATGTCACTCCCACCCTGACTCTGCCGGTCCAAGGCGGCAAAGTGAGTCTTGGCAGGTGGCAATCGATCGTTCTGATCGACGCCAATGTCGACAATAGAACTCGGCAAGTTCTACTCGCCTTCATCGAATCAAAGTGACCGACGAACTTCGTACGCTCGCCGTGCGCCTTGCCCGCGAGGCCGGCGACATTCTTCTCAATATGAAGGCCGGGCGAACGAAATCGAAGTCTTCGCCCACTGACCTGGTGACCGAAGCCGACCATGCCGCGGAGCGGCACATCGTCGAGGCACTGACTCGGGAACGACCCAATGATTCGATCATCGCCGAAGAGGGCTCGGCCCGGACGGGCACAAGCGGAATCTCTTGGGTGGTCGATCCTTTGGACGGAACAGTCAACTATGTCTACGGGATCCCGCAATGGTGCGTATCGATTGGTATCGAAGGCGACGTTCGGGCCGGAGTCATTTACGACCCGAGCCGCGGCGAGACCTTCACGGATGTCGATCCACTAACTCCCAGCGGAAGGACCGATCTTGCCGAGGCGTTGGTCGGCACCGGTTTCGCTTATGACGCCCAATTGCGCGCAAATCAAGGAGAAGTCGTTGCTCGAGTCCTGCCCAAGGTGCGCGATATCCGGCGAGCCGGCAGTTGCGCGCTCGACCTCGCGTGGGTCGCGTGCGGGCGGCTCGACGCCTTCTATGAGGATGCGACCAACCATTGGGACATAAGCGCGGGTATCGCGCTGATTGAGGCGGCGGGCGCATTCGTTAGGACGCACGGCACGCTGACGATCGCGGCGGGAACCGAGGAATTGCTCGGCAAACTCGAAGCGCTGGTTATATAAAGGGTCCCATGCCCACCGTCTGTGACTTGTTGGACCGCGCCGAAGCCTCCATTCGCCGAAGCAAGAACGTGGATCTTTGGCGTGTGTCGGACGCGAGAGTAAACGCCGAAGAATTGCTGGAAAAGATCCTAGGCAAAGCAATCACTTCGGACCTGCTGGATGACCAAGTTACGCACTCCAGGGTTCGGCGCTACGAAACTCTCGTAGCCCGGCGCACTGCTGGGGAACCCGTAGCGACGATTGTTGGTTACACCGATTTCATGGATATGCGGCTACTTGTCCGAAAGGGCGTTTTCATCCCTCGGAACTCAAGCGAACTTCTGGCGAGAAAGGCTCTCGCGAGATTACGATCCCGCAAGTCCCCCGTGGCGGTGGACGTAGCTACGGGAATCGGTCCCGTCGCGCTCGCCGTTGCCCGCTCTGCTCCGCGCGCCAAGGTCTACGGGCTCGACGTCTGGGCACCTTCACTCAAAGTCGCAATGTCAAACGCTGAACACCTAAAAATACGAAACGTTCAGTTCCTAAAGAGTGACATGCTCTCAGGCTTACCCCTCGGCCTGCGAGGCAAGATCGACGTATTCACCATTCATCCGCCTTACGTGGCGCGCTCGGCGGTTCGCAGTTTGCCGAGGGAAATCAAGAACTTCGAGCCAAAGGTCTCTTTGTCGGACAACTCAAGCGATGGCATGGGTCTTGTAAGACGAATAGCTTTAGACGCTCCCGAGTGGCTTCGGCCGGGCGGGTGGCTGCTGGTCGAGGTGAGTCCCGACCTGTCGCGCAAGGTCGCGACAATCCTTCGGGCGGAAGGGTTTAAGGATGTCAAGAGCGAACGCGATTCGCTCGGTGCAACTCGCGTAGTGACGGGGCGTTTCTGATCAGATGGGCGGAGTGGACGATGAGCCAGAGCAACGGTCTTGCGATCGACGCGGTCTCTTGGTTCAGCGTCGGCGTTACCATCGTTGCCGCTGCGGGTCTTGCTGTCGTCGCGCTTAGAGCCATACGTGCGAAAGTCAGCAGGGCGCTCTAGGAGATAACAACTTCCTTTAGGACGACGTCGTCTGCCGGGCGGTCGCGTGCCCCAGTTTTGGTCTTTGAAATCGCATCGGCAATGTCTTGGCCCTCGATCACTTCACCGAAAATCGTGTGCTTCCCGGTCAGATGAGAGGTGGCGGCCACCGTAACGAAAAACTGGCTTCCATTCGTGTCGGGTCCGGAATTGGCCATCGCGAGGTAGCCCGGCTTGTCGAAGCGCGGCCCTGCACCGACTTCATCCTCGAACTTGTAGCCAGGACCGCCTGTGCCGGTCCCCAGGGGATCACCGCCTTGAATCATGAAGTTGGGGATCACTCGATGAAAGATCGTCCCCGCGTAAAGGGAATCGTCTCGCTTCGAGCCGGTCTTCGGGTCGGTCCACTGCTTCTTCCCTGTGGCAAGGCTCACAAAGTTTTCGACGGTCTTCGGCGCGGTGTCGGCAAGGAGTTTCACCTTGATGTCGCCCAAAGAAGTGACAAGAGTTGCGAATTCAGCCATCATTTGCCTCCCTATGTAAACGGCGAGTGTACAGGAGGATTAAAGATGAAGATCGGTTTCATCGGGCTTGGCAACATGGGTGCGCCGATGGCTGCCAGGCTCATCAAGGCGGGTTTTGACGTCGCCGTCCACAACCGGACTCGCGAGCGCGAGGTTCCACTGGCCGAACTCGGCGCGGCGCGCGCGGAGAGCCCTTCTGTAGCTGCCGCCGGGAGCGAAGTGGTCATCGTCATCGTGAGCGACACTCCCGACGTGCGCAGCGTCCTGTTCGGCCCCGACGGAGTGGCGACCTCTATCCCCAAGGGCGCGCTGGTGATCGACATGTCCACGATCGATCCGAAGGACACTCGCGAATTCGCCACAAAACTGGCGGGCCAAGGAGTTGGAATGCTCGACGCTCCGGTGTCGGGTGGAACAGAAGGCGCCGAGCAGGGGACGCTTTCGATCATGGCCGGTGGCTCAACCGAAGACTTCGAGCGTGCTCTGCCGATTCTTGAAGCCTTCGGCAAAACCATTACCCACATCGGTCCTTCCGGGTCGGGGCAAATGACAAAAGCGATCAACCAAGTGATCGTCGCCGGCACCTACCTTGCCGTTGCCGAGGGAATAGCCCTTGGGGTTCGCGCGGGATTAAATATGGAGAGAGTGCTCCAAGCCTTGTCGGGCGGCTCCGCGGCAAGCTGGGCTCTTACCAATCGCGCGCCTCGAATGATCGCGGGTGAGTATCCGCTCGGGTTCAAGGTGAGCCTTCATCGCAAGGATCTGCAGATTGCGCTTGCAGCCGCGGAAGAATTGGGGGCGGACCTCAAGGCGGCAAAGCTTGTCGCGGACATTGAGGACGCACTCATCTCACAAGGACTCGGCGACTCGGACATCGCGGCAATCGCACACTCGGTTGTAGGCTCCCTGGCCGGGGGGCACGGGGGGGTAGCAGCCCCCATAAGTACGGACTCGCGCGCGCCAGAAGCTGCGGACCCCTCGAAGTAAAATGACCGAGTCGATACACAATCTTGACGCCTGCGAAATCGCCGACTTGGTGAGGGCGGGTGAATTGAAAGCAACAGAAGTGCTGGACGTGTGTCTCGAACGGATCGGGCGCTTCGACACGGCTATCAATGCCTTCGTCCTGATCGATGCTGAGGGCGCACGTGAACAGGCCGAGGTCATCGACCTCAAAGTGGCCGGAGGAGAAGATCCGGGTCCGCTCGCAGGTGTTCCGGTTGGAGTCAAAGACTTGGAGGATGCACGCGGATTGCCGACGCGTCATGGATCGCTGCTTTCGAGTCAGGCCAACGCAAACGCAGACTCAACGCAAGTGGCGCGGCTTCGCGCCTCCGGTGCGGTGATCGTCGGCAAGACGACAACGCCGGAACTTGGAAGCGCGTTTTACACATCATCGAAGTTGTCGGGGACCACTCGCAATCCATGGAACCCTGAGCTCACACCGGGAGGAAGTTCTGGAGGATCTGCCGCAGCCGTGTCCGCGGGACTCGTTCCTCTCGCCACGGGATCCGATGGCGGCGGCTCAATCCGAATCCCTTCGTCTTATTGCGGCCTTCCGGGACTCAAGGTCACATACGGACTCATCCCTCAAGGGCCTAACAGCATGGATTCGGGAAACCTCGCGACCCACGGACCGATAGCCCGCTCGGTCCGCGACATCGCCCGCTATCTGGACCAAGTGGTCGGCGACGATCCGATGGACCCGTTCTCGATCCCCCATACCGGAGTGAGGTTCGAAGAATCTCTCAACGTGCGGCTGGATGGTCTGACTGCAGTTTGGTCCTCTAGTTTGGGTTTCGGGACATGCGACGCGGAGGTCGAGGACCTGGCAAGAAGTGCCGCTCTAAGATTCTTTGAAACCGCGAAGGTCGAGCAAGTGACGGCCGATGTGAACCTGCCGAACCTGGCCTCGGCGTGGGCCATACCTGCGGCAAGCGACTGTTACGTGGAACTAAAGGAGTTCTGGCCGTCCAGACAAGACGAAATGACCGGGATAGTGATGCTGGCGATGATGCTGACCGATAGCCTCAAACCCGAGCAATACGCCGAGGCGACTCAGTTGCGATACGAAGCTTTGCGACACGTCAATCACGCGTTTGAAGACGCCGACTTTATCGTCACACCTACAACGCCTACTGCTGCGTTCGATGCGGAAGGGCCGATCCCCCTCGAGATCAACGGACAATTCGTTGACAACCCACTTATTGGAATCTGCTTTACATATCCCTTCAACCTCACGGGTCACCCGGCGATCAGCATCCCCGCGGGGGTCACGTCCGAAGGGCTTCCGGTTGGACTTCAGATCGTCGGACCGCGTCTAAGTGAGGCGCGGCTCTTGTCTGCTGCTCGGCTTATGGAGATCGATTCACCCTGGCCGAAGCTCGCACCTGGCTACGCCTGAGCGAGCAACTTTTCTCTACGAGAAAGTGTCGCCCTGGCATGGCCCGGGTTGCTGCACGTCGGCATCTCCTGCGGGCCACTCTCCGGCCCGCGCCCGGAGGCCCGCTCTGGGAAGACGGTAGCAGCCTGGGTTGGCGCCCCCTGGTGGTTGACCGGCTGGGTCCCACCAGATCGCCATCGCATCCTTAAGGAAAGAATAGTTCCCAGGAGCGAAGTAGGCCGCGGGACGGTAGGGGTCGTCGCTGGGACGGGCAGGAATTGCATGCATACCCTTGTCGATGCTCTCAACGGTCAGGCGAGGTCCGGCGACCTGAATCCCGTAGAACAGCATGTTGAACGCGTCGTAGGCCGCAGTAAGGAAAAGAACCCCTTGCTCCCCGATAGTCGGCTCGGGGCAGTCGGCACACCCCTCGCGGTAGGCACGGTACCAAGGCTGGCTTGCAAGGGCGTCGCGGCGGTAATCGAACGTCACCCCGAAAGCGGCAGCCCATTGAGCCGAATTAGCGGTACGTCCCCAGAAGTTGACATCAATGCCATTTAGGTCGGGGTGGCCGGGGATGAACCACTCTGGGAAGTAGCCGATGCCCGTTGCGTTGTTGGTTCCAGTGGTTTGCCCTGAGTTTCCCGCCACCAGGATGACGGTGGTCACGTTGGCCCGCTGAAGCGTTAACGGACCGGTCGGCTTGTCATAGTCGATGCTTTCGTCGGTAATGTCTAGGCCGCATCGCGCCTTGATCCCCGCTCGTAGCCTGTTCTTGCGATCGGGTTCGGAGAATAGGAAGCCGAATTTGCGGCTTTTCGTCGTCATCGTAACGTCCCCGGCATATTTCGCGGTTCCCCCGACCAGCTTCTGGCAGACAAAGGAAGAGACCTGGGATATTTGATCCTCCCGATCGGCGCGAAAGCTGATCTGGTAAGGAGCGTACTTAACATAATCCGACCTCCCCCCGCCGGTATAACCGACACCGAGCCACTTGTACTGCATTCCAGCGCTGTCCGCGCCGACGTGAGCAAACGGCCGGTATTGTTCGTTCACCTCTGCCGAAAGTACCTTATTGTGCTCGGAATAGAGATGGACGACCCGCCCGTAAGTCTGGTATCGATCGTTGAAATACTTCATGTATGACTTGCACACCGTGTCCTGGAACATGTCGTTTTCGGCGTGAGCAGTGGCGCAGTCGATCACCTCGCCGATGCGTTCATCCGTAGCATCAGAGGCATTGTTCAACCTTGCCATGGCGGTGACTTCGTCCCGGGTCACCCCCCTAGTCGTAGCGCCTCCGTTGTCCCCATCGAAGAAGGCAACACACGGCGGTGAAAGCGGGTCCTCACTCTGACGGGGCGGGCCGCCTACGCATCGCTTGAGGCTCGCCTTCTTCTGGCCAGGCTTGCCCAAAGGCGCGGGTTCGGAAAAGCTACCGATCCCTCCGCTTCCAGAACCGAACCCTAGACCCCCCGAACCGGCTTGGCCGAGTTCTGAGACTTCGCTTCTGCCCTGCCCCTGCCCTGGAACAGGAGCAAACTCGGCCAGAGTAGTGGGCCCGGAAAGCGGAACGGTCAACGCGGTTGGGAGAAGCACCGCCAAGGCCCCCGCGCCTACGATAAGGATCAGCGCGGGGTAACGCCGAAAACCTTGAGCCTTGCGTCTGTCAGTTGCCAATTCGCCTCACCATTGTCTGGGGAACTAGCCGACTCTACACCTGGGAATACGAAAGTCGCCAGCTCGTTATTTTCGTGCTCAGGATGCCATAGGGTTATTCGTGGAGGTCCCCTTGCAGTTAATCTAAGGCCCGGACATGATTCCCAACGACTCCGACTCCGACTCTTCCCTCAAACCGAGAGCGACCTACCCTAGGCTCTGGCAAGCGCTGGGACTCCTGCTTCTCTTCGAGGTCATCTCAATCGTTCTCACCATAGTTGCTGCCGTCTTAGCCCCATCGCTGATAGCTCAGCCCTTGTTCTTGGGATTTGCAAATTTGTTTGCCATAGGCCTTGTCTTTGCCTGGGGTGTCCGAAAGAGCTCATCGTCACTTCGAAGAACGCTGCCCCTTATTCCTATTCAGGCCCAGTTGATTCTCCCTATGTTGTTGGTGGTAATCGGGCTTAGCATCGTCACTTCAGAGGTCGGCAATCTTGTGACCACTCTCCTACCGATACCCCAAGGATTGCTGAATTACTTTACCAATGTATTGGGCGGAGGAGTGAGTTTGTGGGGCAGCCTTTTTACAGTCGGAGTCGTAGCGCCCCTGACCGAGGAGTTTCTCTTTAGGGGACTCATTCTTCGTGGGTTTCTCGGTAGTTACAGCGTTCGCAAAGCTGTCGTCGCATCGGCAATCCTCTTTGGGCTTTTCCATCTCAACCCGTGGCAATTCACCGGCGCGGTAAGCGCGGGCATTGTGTTTGGTTGGTGGCGGGTTAGGACCGGTTCTCTCTGGCCATGCCTAATCGGGCACGCCCTACTGAATCTCGTTGCTCTTGTCACGACGGAGGCGGGTCTTCGGATTCAAGGCTATTCCGTGAACCCAACTCCTCCGGTCTTTCAGCCGCTGTGGTTCGACGTCTTGGGCGTCGTTGCCCTTTTGACCGGGATCTTGGTGTTCCACCGCCAGACTGGGGCAGACCACGCTCGCGCTGAAGTTACCTGCTAGACGGCTAGAATCTGCACGGTTATAGCAATCTCAGATAGTCGGAGCGGAGGCTACGTATGAAGATGCGCAAACTGGGCATGCGGGGGCCCGAGATCTCCGTCGTCGGATATGGAGCATGGGAGATCGGGGGCGACGCATACGGTCCAAATCCAGACGAAAAAATCATCTTCAAAGCAATCGATGCGGCGCTAGACGCCGGCGTCAATTGGATCGACACGGCGGAGGTGTATGGAAAAGGCAATTCTGAGACTCTTGTCGGCAAACTAATGAAGGGGCGGCGCGAACAAGTGCTGATTGCGACAAAGGTCGCTCCCGGACCTTATGGCACAGGTTTCAAGCCAGAGGAAATCAATAAAGCGGTGCGCCAAAGTCTGAAGCGGCTCAATACGGACTACATCGATCTTTATCAGTTGCACTGGACCCCCGACGACGGTGCATGGCAGGTGGAAGAAACGTGGGGAGCGATGGCTGGCCTCGTCGACGAAGGGCTGGTCCGTCATATTGGAGTCTCGAACTTCGATCAGGAAACGATCGAACGATGTCTAGCGATTCGGCATTGTGATTCGCTTCAGCCGCAGTACTCGATGCTTCACCGGCAAGGCGAGGAGCTATATGAATGGTGCGCGAGTAAGGGCATCGGAGTGATCGTTTACGGTCCCCTCGCTTACGGCCTCCTTTCCGGAACGATCAATAAAGAAACCGTGTTCGACCCCGGCGACTGGCGAAGTGGAAAATGGCCTGACCAGTCCTACTACAAGGAACTGTTCGCACCCAAACAATTGGACAAGCACCTGGGAACGATTGAAGGACTAAAGATAATTGCGGAACGCAAAGTCGTCACGATGGGGCAGCTGGCTCTGGCATGGGCGTTCGGACGGCCCGGCGTGACCGCCGCAATCGCAGGAAGCCGCAGCCCCGAGCACAACCGTGAAAATGCCGATGCCGGCGACGTGACACTCCTCGCCGAAGAGTTCGAAGAGATCGAGAACGTACTGGGGGAATCGGGCGGAAACGGCAGCTCGGGCGACTAGGTCAGTCAGTCCCAACCCAGCCATCTGGTCCGCTCGGAAAACTCCGAGCGGTTCGACATCGACTCGGGCTGGTCGGGGGCCGGATACCCCACGTAGATAAATCCCGCAATCTCCTCGTCGGAACCAAGCTGAAGAAAGCCGCGCACGTTTTCGTCGAAAACCGCGGGCCCCGTCCGCAGAAAGGCCCCAAGCCCCGCGCCGTGCGCGGCGAGAAGGATGTTCTGCATCGCGGCTCCGATGGAGTGCCGGTCCTCGACCTCGATGGCCTTGGGGTGAGTCGACGGAACGTAGACCACGACGATGATTACTGGCGCGCGTTTGGGCCGTGACTTTTCCAACTCGATTTTTTGCTCAAGATCCGGTGAATCCGCAAATTGGGCGCGAATTCGCTCGGCCATGGCATGCCCCAAGTCGTCAAGAGCGGTGCCGGCAATCACGATGAATCGCCACGGCTCAGTCAAATGGTGGCTCGGCGCGCGAACCGCCGCCGCTAAGAGCCGCTCAATCTCGCCTCTCGACGGCGCCTTGGATTCAACTTTGGCCACCATCCTGCGAGTGGTTATTGCTTCATTAACATCCATCGGGCTAGGGCCTGTAACGCTAGCCTTGGGGTCGACTAGTCGGAGCGCAGATTGTGGCCAGCGCCATAGGGTCAGCGACCAGGTAAACCTGGTCGTCCGGCGGGATTTTCACATCGAGACGGGTGCCATAGTCGTAGGACTCGAACGTCATTTTCACCTTAAAAGCGGTGGGGGATTCCGCGCCGCTTTCGAAAGAGGATGAATATCTCCGAGGCAATCCGTCGTCATCGATCCATACATCTGCGAGTATTCCAGGCCCGGCGGTCCCGAATAGACCCTCCACTTGCGCTCGGCGCTCCGCAGTGAGCTGCTCAAGCGCCTTTTCTTGATTGATCTTCATCTTGTAATGCGTGGTCGATACTCCGCGCACCTTTTCGATGCCGACCTTCTCGATGTTCTCGGCGCCTCGAAGTCCTTCCAGGAAAGTCGTCGGGTCGTTCGATGCGACCGAGCTGGGATTGAGCCCGGCAAGTTTCCTTTGGTCGACTTTGACCCAAGTCTTTCCCGTCAGAGGGCCCGTTGAGCAAGGCGCCTTGTTGTAAGCGAAGTCCCCGTCAACAATTATTTCCTGGGAGGGCAGGTCCGGAATGCCTTGTCCAGTGACCGAGAGCACTATTCGAGCCTTGCGGTCGACGTAATCCTGTACCCCGTCCCCCTTCGTTCGAAACAAAAACTCCTGCCCTGAAGCGCTGCCCGAAAATTCCATGTCCAAAGCGATCTTGGAGGTGCGCTTCTCAAAAAGGGCGGTCGGTGACTTTGTGACTATCTCAGTGGCAGAAACCGTCCGCGCGCAGGCCGAGGCACTAAGGACAAGGAGCAAGAAAAGAGCTGCGGTCTTGCGCATGTGGACAGACTACACGGTGCACGAGGCCGCAGATACTAGAGTGCGCCGCTAGATAAGTCGCGCGGAACCAAACTCATGTCCCTAATGAGATGATCCGGAAGATCAAGTCTTCCTGGAGCAGAGAAATTCGACAAATTCCGGCCCGACGGCCTAACGCTGAGATTTTCTCAGTGGTGCTCATTACTATGAATGCATGGCTCGGCTCACCACGTTCAAGTTTGCTCTCGATCTCACTCCAGAGCAGGATCAGGACTGCAGGCGGTATGCAGGGGCCGCCCGCAAGGCGTGGAACTTCGGCCTGGCCCTCGTCAAGCAAAGGCTGGATCAGCGGCGCGAGGAAATTGACAAAGGCCAGTTTGCCTTTACCGAGGTCCCGGTGACCAGAAAGCAGCTGATTCCAGCCTTCAACGCCTTCAAGCTGGGAGAGCAGGGAGAACACGACGGCATCGCCTCTTGGTACAAACAGGTGTCTAAGTACTGCTTTGAGGAGGCCTTGGTTGATCTCTCGCGTTCGCTCTCGGCTTTCTATGGGGATGCGGGCACCTCGCGCAAGCCGGGGTTTCCCAGGTGGCGTAAAAGAGGCACGGCGGACTCGTTTCGCCTTCGCGCAGTTCCCCATGGAACAATCCGGCTCGGAGAGGCAAAGACTGCCAGGTGGGTCAAGCTCCCTAAGCTCGGATGGCTCAAAGTCTTTGACGATACTCGTCGGTTAAGGCGGCTGATGCGACCTTTGCCCGACGGTACTGTCCGCAGCCGCATCTGCCAGGCAACTGTCTCTTTGAAGGGCGGCCGCTGGTACGTCTCAATTACTATCGAGGCCCCTGATCTGCACCCTGCAAGCAGAAGTTCTCCGAAGCCCGACTCTTTGTTCGTGGGAGTTGATCTGGGGATCAATTGCTATGCCGTGCTGGCAGACGAACACGGAGCCGAACTGACAAGGATTGCGCCACTCAAACCCCTCCGCGTTCACATGCGCAAGCTGCGCAGGCGCTCACGGGAGCATTCCCGCAAGAAGAAGGGCTCTGCCGGTAAGAGAAGGTCGGCTCTAAGGCTCGCAAAGACTCATGCACGCATATCCAACATAAGAAAGGATTTCTTGCACAAAACCTCAAGCCAGCTTGTTAAGACCCACGACCGGCTGGTGATCGAGGACCTGGCACCATCAAACCTTGTCCGCAACCGAAGGCTCTCCCGGGAGATATCAGACGCCTCCTGGGGAGCTTTCTTGACGATGCTCGACTACAAGGCGAAATGGAGAGAAGTTGAGCTGATCGTGGCCCCGCGGGTCTTTCCCAGCTCCAAAACCTGCTCAGGTTGCGGCAATCGCAAGGCCGAGCTGTTGCTCTCCGAGCGGGAGTACCGGTGTGAGCAGTGCGGCCCTAAGATCGACAGGGACACCAACGCTGCCATTAACCTGGCACGCTACGGACGAGACAGACACAAAGTCGCCGCGGGACGCGCGGATACTCTAAGCGCTGGTGGAGGGGGGAGCTCTGGCAGAGCCGGGTCATCCCGGTTCTGTGAAACTACCCCTGTTGAAACCGGAACCGTGCTGGTGGAGAAATCCACTGTGACGGGACAGCTGAGAAAGCTGCCGTGGAAAAGTGATCGCGCAGATTATTCTTCGGCGGGTCCTAGACTTGGATCATCCTTATGGGTCAAATAATGCACCTGGGTGACGGACGGGCAGACGTTGCGCGCCCTCCCGTACTCAAGATCAAGCCAAACGCCCACCCCAAACGAGCATTGGTCCTGGGGGGGGGCGGCATCGCCGGAGCGTCCTTTGAAATCGGAGCGCTACTGGCCCTAAACGATGTTTTCAAGGACTTCACGGCAAGCGATTTTGACATCTACGTCGGGACAAGCGCCGGAGCATTTTTATGCGCATGCCTGGCAAACGGCATCACTCCGGAAGACTTTGCCAGATCTCAAATCGGCGTCCCACCGGATCATGTTCCTCGCATCAGAAGGAAAGAGATTCTGAAACCGATTTCCCACCGAGCCGTGCGCGGCGCCACGGCATGGGCCAAAGGACTCAGCCACACCACACGGCAGGTCGCTCGCTCCGGACTTTCGACATCCATGATCGATGTGTTCTTCTCGATTGCGGGCGACATGGGTTCCTCTATGTACACAACCGATGGCGTTAGCTCATACCTTGCAAAGCTGTTTGACTTTGGCGGCCGCAGCGACGACTTTAGTGAGCTGAAAAAGCAACTCTTTGTCACCGCTACTGACATCGACACCGGTGAGCGCGTGGTTTTCGGAGCCGAAGGGATGCGCCAGGCAAAGATTTCCCAGGCCGCAGCCGCCTCAGCGGCCATTCCCGTCATTTATGAACCCGTGCGCATTGGAAACCGCGAATACCTTGATGGGGGCCTGACATCGCCGACTAACATCGATATCTCCCTGGACCAGGGGGCAGACTTTGTGGTCGTCATCAACCCACTAATCCCATATCTTCACGATCCTAGCTATCTTCTAAGAGGGTTCGAAACGCCAATCAGGCATCTGTCCGAAGGAGGCATGGGGCGTCTGATCGCTCAGGTATTTCGGATAATGGCAAGGTCACAGTTAGATAAGGAGTTGGAACTGATAAGGGCTCGCTCGAATGCGAATGTTCTCGTGGTGGAGCCACGTCGTGATGCTGAGCACCTGTTTGTTTTCAATTTGATGGACTACGGTGCCCGAGAGCAAATGGCAAAAGACGCCTTCGAACAGGTGGCGGTCGATCTCGTGACTCACCTACCCGCACTCAGACGTTTTTGCTCTAAGGCGGGCATAGGACTTTCAAAAGGTCGAGTGCTTCAGCAATTGAAGAGCGTTGTGTCAGGAGGCACCGTGCGGGATCTGCTGGACCACCAGGACACTGCATGAGTGATGAGAAGCGGCGAAGTCTGGTAGGGGCACTTCTCCCGAAAACGCTCGCCGGTCTTGCCATGTGGGTCTTGATGGTCGGGATCGGTATGGCCGCTTCCGGAGTCGCGTTCTACGCGTTTTACGCACACCAGTTGGAAACCATCAAGAAGGATCTCACGGGGTTCTCTGAAAAGTTCGACGAAGATTTCAAGAAGCGTTCTAAAGAGTTCACGCAATTAGTGAAGGATTCCAAAGCCGAAATCGAGAGGGCCTCAGCCGGATCGGGCAGCCAGACGAACGAAGTTCAAAGCCTCCTCGAAAAAGTGGGGCCGTCCGTTGCCTATGTGCGCGGGCTCGACGCCAACAAGGTCCCCGCCGCCGGTTCCGGATTCGTCGTCAACTCCACATCGGCCGAGTCGTGGATCGTGACCAACTTCCGCCTCGTCGCGGGATCGGCCGCGACCAAGACGCCGGTCAAGGTGAGGCTTGGAACTGCGGAGCGCGATGCAGAGGCCTGGAGCTGGGACGAGCGACGCGACCTGGCGCTGCTCCGAGTCAAGGTCGCCAGCCTGCCCAAGCTGCCTTGGGAAACGTCCGAGCCCAAGGTCGGCTCGGTCGTGTGGGCAATCGGCGCCGCGCCGGGCAAACTAAAGTCCGCCGCATCAAAAGGGTTCGTGATGGACAACGCCGCCGACGGTTACTTGATCGACGCCGACGTTCCTGCCTCCGCCGCGGGCGGTGTACTGGTATCGCGGGACGGCAAGGCATTTGGAGTGCTAACTCTGTCCTACGCGCCCGAAGGTTTCCCGCCATCCAATGGATGGGTCGTGCCGATCCGGCTCACCTGCCAGAAAGTCTTGCGCTGCCCAGCTGCATAACGTCTCCACTTCGTTCTGTCCCGCTCAACTCGTATCGGAGGAATAGATGGGAGCCATCCCGCTTCGCGCTGAGAAGCGATGCACGGCCAAGCAAATCAGGCTCGAAGGCAAACCCTTCCACCAGGCTCGACCGTTCACGGCCCTTCTCTCGCCCTGCCAGAACCGGTGAGAGCGTGAGAAACAACTGGTCTACTGCGGCTGCCTCGAGAAACTGCGTCATGACAGATGGTCCACCTTCGGTCAGGATTACTCGATAGCCCTCACCTCGCAGGACCTTGACGACTGCCTCGATCTTCAGCTCGTCCTCGTCGGGCGCAACGACTGAAGCGGCAGCGGGCATCTTCCGCCGCAACCTTTCCGCAGCAGACTTGGTGGTTATCACAAGGGGACCGCGCTCCATGGAAGGAAGCGTTGGCTCGATATCCCCGCTCTTCGTCAGGATTACCAGTTGAGGGGACACTGAAAGGCCCAGACTCTGCCGCAGCTCTCGGTATTGCTCGGCCATGTCCGGACTAATGGATTCCGGCGTCCACAAGTGCTTGGGCTCGGCCCTCAGCGTGCCGGCGCCTACTACTAGGGCCTCCGCGCAGGCTCGAAGCAGCCCCATTACGAACTTGTCCGCCTTGCTCTTCTGGCCTATGACCGATGGCGAGGTCCCCCCTTCCAGTGAAACCACTCCGTCGATAGAGGAAACGAAGTTTGCATACAGGGTCGAGCCGCCGAATCCGATGTCCCCGTTGTACCGCCTTCGAAGCGCCTCGGGCATCGCGTAACGGGGCAGGTCGTCGCGCTCAAACAGGGTCTGCATTCTCATTAGGGCGAGGGGCCGGGCAGGCCGGTTGGAAAGGGGCTCGGTGCGTCGCTTGGTGTCGGCGAAGCCGCCGGCTCTGGTGAGGGTGAGACTTCCTCGACGATCGACGGCGATGGTGTTGGCCTCGGTCCGGAATAGGGCGGTAGCCGAAGCTCGGTGTCCCCCTCACGCAAAATGCGGATCTCGCCGCCTTTCAGAAACTCTGTGGGCGATGTGCCCTCCAGAGCGATCTTCATATAGTCCGCCCACATCTCGGCGGGAATCGTTCCGCCGGCCACGTTGCGCACCCCGTGAACGCTTCGCATGCTCTGCTTTTCGTTCTCCTTGTACCCCATCCAAACCGCCGTCGAAAGATCGGGAGTGTAACCGCAAAACCAAGCGTTTCGAAACTCGGTCGCCGTGCCCGTCTTGCCCGCCTGCGGTCTGCCGATCTTGGCGCGCTTTCCGGTTCCTTGAAGGACTGCCTTCTGCAAGATCTCGTTGACTTTAGCGGCGATGTTGGGGTCGATCGCTTGAACCGGGTCCGCGGGACCCTTGTCGAGGACGTTGCCCGCGCTGTCGCGGATCTCCGAATAATACCTTGGCTCGTGATAGACACCGTTCGCTGCGAGCGTTGCATACGCTGAAGCCATTTCGAAAGGAGTCACATTGCCCGACCCAAGGCCGACCGCGTGGAAAGGCTTTACATCAGTTTTGATGCCCATACGTTGACCCACTTCAACTATCGTTTTTGGAGTCACTGAAACGATCATCTGTGCGTAAGCAGTATTGATCGAGTTGATGGTCGCCTTTTCGACCGTCACTCGGCCATACCCGGAATTAGCGTAGTTGTTGACCGGACATCCGTCCTTCGGCCAGCCTTTGGGACAAAGCTGGGACGGTGCGTTGTAAGTACTGGAAGGCTTGATTCCTTTCTCCAGCGCCCCCACTAGTACAAAGGGCTTGAAGGAAGACCCCGGCTGGCGACGCGCTTGCACCGCCAGATTGAACTTGTTCTCTTCGGAAAACGGGCGGCTGCCAGCGACGGCACGGACGAAACCAGTCTGCGGTTCGATCGACGCCAGCGCCGCCGCAGGATCCTTTGGCTTATCGAGAGTCTGCTGCAGAACCTTCTCGGCCGCCTCCTGCATGCGCGGATCCACCGTTGCAAAGATCTGGAGGCCACCCGCGAAGATTCGAGCCTCGCCGTATTTTGGGTTGTTCTTCAAACTTCTGTACAGAGCGTCGACGAACCACGGGTACTTGAAGACCTGCTGCTTCAAGGGCGCAAGTGCCGGCTTCGCGACGATCGCCGCGGCGGCTGTTGGCTGGTCGATGAATCCAAGCTTGACCATCCGGTTCAAAACGAACTGACGTTTTTGCTCGGCCTCTGAAGGGTTTTCGTAAGGCGAGAGCCGGACAGGGGCCGGGATGATTCCGGCCAAAAGTGCCGACTCTGACAGAGATAGTTCTGATGCGGGCTTGTTGAAATAGGTTTTGGCCGCAGCCTGAACACCGTATGCCCCCTTGCCGAGATAAACGGTGTTCAGGTAGTCGTTCAAGATCTTATGCTTTGTAAAAGTCCTTTCCACGACCGACGCTAGCAGGGCCTCACGCACCTTTCTAAAGATCGTGCGCTTCGGTGCTTCGATGTAAACGTTCTTGACGTACTGCTGTGTGATCGTCGATCCGCCCTGCACGGTAGATCGAGCACGGATATCCGCCCAAGCCGCGCGGGCAACGGCCTTCAGGTCGAGCCCTGAGTGCTCAAAAAATCGGGCGTCCTCTGCGGCCAGCGTTGCGTACTGAAGATGCAGCGGTATCTGGTTGAGCGGAATGAGTTCGCGATTGTGTTCGGAATGAAACGTTGCGATCAGTGTCCCGTCAGGCGCAAACACTCTGCTGGTCTGTGCCTGGGAACCAGCGGTTGGATCGGGAACAACTGCCGGCAACGGGAGGAGGTAGAACGCCGCCGCGGCTGATCCGCCAATAAGAATGGGCGCAAGGATGGCAAGGATCAAAAGCGCCACCACGAAGTCGCGGGGCCTGTGGCGCACCCTCCGAAGGCTGGAGAAGAATCTCATCGAGTCTAGGATATTCCCAGATGAAAACTTCACCGGGCGAAGATTCTGCTGGCAACCCCCCGAATCGAACGGGGCACGGGGGGGTAGCAGCCGCCGAGGGTCACGACTTGGGCCCGCCAGAAGCTGCGAACCCACCGAATCGAAATCGCGGGTTGCCGCAGGTCGATCGTCTTAGCAACGCTCTGCCCTCGGTCGTCCCCCAGCCGATGCGCGTTGAGGCGGCACGGCATGTGATCGCCCGGGCGCAGCAAGAAATAGCAACTGGAGCAGACGCTCCGGAGTTCGAATCGCTTGTTGACCGAGCCTCGGAATTCCTCACAGGCCGGTCGCGGCGCAGGCTCAGCCGGGTAATCAACGCAACCGGCGTGATCCTGCACACAAACTTGGGCCGGGCCCCGCTGGGTTCCGAAGCCGTTGGCGCGATCGAAGCTGTGGCGCCCGGCTACACCAATCTTGAATACGACTTGGAGACAAACTCCCGAGGGAGCCGGTACGACCACGCCGCCGCCCTGCTCGCGCAACTTGTCGGGGCGGAGGCCGCTCTGGTGGTCAACAACAATGCAGCAGCAGTGATGCTGGCCCTCACCGCGCTGTCGAAGGGGCGCGAAGCAATCATCTCAAGGGGCGAATTGATCGAAATCGGCGGCGAGTTTCGGATTCCCGAGATCATGGCCGCATCGGGCGCCTTGATGCGAGAGGTGGGAACAACGAACAGAACTCACCTAAAGGACTACAGAAAAGCTGTCACCGATCAAACCGCCGTCGTTTTGAAGGTCCATCCCTCCAATTACGAAATCAAGGGCTTTGCCGCGTCCGTTGCAGCCGCGGAGCTCGCCGCGTTTGCTCATGAGCGAGGCCTGTTGCTGGTTCACGATTTGGGAAGCGGCCTCTTGCGCCGACAGATCGCAGGAGCCAGTCCCGAATGGCTGCGGGACGAACCCACCGTGACTGAGGCGGTCGCAGACGGCGCCGACATCGTCACTTTCTCGGGGGACAAATTGCTCGGAGGACCGCAGGCCGGGATCATTGTTGGGACCGATAAGGCGATTGGGTTACTTAGGCAGTCGCCGATGTTGCGCACCGTCCGCGTAGACAAAACCACGATCGCTGCGCTTCAGGCGACCCTCATGATGTATGCCGATGGCCGCGAGGCTGAGCTTCCGCTTTGGCGGATGGCGCTTGCTGCCTTGGACGAAATCGAGCGACGTGCCCACTCGATCGCTGAGGGCTCTGCAACGGTTACAGTCGTTCCCGGATATTCGACCGCCGGCGGCGGATCCGCTCCCGATAGCAAGATCCCAACCAAACTTCTGCGCCTGAGCGTGCCTTCCGCCGATGAGGCGATTGCAGAATTGTCGAGGAACGATCCTGCGATTATCGCGCGAATCGAATCAGGCGCCGTCGTTCTTGATCTGAGAACCGTGGATCCCGGTGACGACAAAGTTGTCACAGCCGCGCTCCGTCGGCTCTCCTAAAACCGTGTACGTAATAGGGACTGCCGGGCATGTCGACCACGGCAAGAGCGCCCTTATCCGCGCGCTCACCGGTATCGATCCAGATCGTCTTGAAGAAGAGAAACGAAGGGGCCTTACCATCGACCTTGGCTTCGCTTGGCTGAAGTTACCGTCGGGGCGCGAGGTAGGGATCGTCGACGTACCCGGTCACAGCAGGTTCATCAAGAACATGCTCGCCGGGGCTGGGGCCATTAACGTGACGCTGTTCGTAGTCGCAGCAAATGAAGGTTGGAAACCTCAATCGCAAGAGCACCTGGACATCCTGGACCTACTCGAAGTCAAGACCGCGATTGGAGTCGTCACCAAGATCGACACGGTGGGTTCAGAGCAGGTCGACGAAATTAAAAGAGCAGTGGCTGCTAAGTTCGCCCTGACAACCCTTCGCAGCGCGCCGATGATCGGAGTCTCGTCGCAAACCCGTGAAGGCATCGCGGAGCTCACCGAGTTGATCGATGAAGTTCTTGGCCGCACTCCGGCCCCCGTTGATGAGGGGCGACCGCGCCTGTGGATCGATCGTGTTTTCACGATGAAGGGTTCCGGAACGGTGGTTACCGGAACACTCGTGGGGGGCTGGCTCGCGATTGAGGATGAGGTGGAGGTTCTGCCTGGGGGCCAAAGAGCGCGCATCCGAGGGCTTCAGTCTCACAATCGCAAGATCGATCGATTGGGGCCGGGGAACCGCGCGGCTGTGAATCTGGTGGGGCTATCCCCAGAGGATCTCGAACGCGGCGATGTGCTGGCACGGCCGGGTACGCGGCTCATTACGAACCAGTTCCTTGCATCACTCCGAATGCTTCCGGGAGCGAGCGATCCAACCGAACGCGGGGCGTTCAAGGTTTACTCGGGCTCGGCTGAAAGGGAGGCAGCCGTTCGGTTTGTCCCCGGATCCGAACCGGTCAATTTCGCATTGATCAGTTTGAGCGAGCCCGCGGCCCTTGAATTCGGCGACCGCTTCGTCCTTCGCGAGTCGGGCCGCAGGCAGACCCTCGGTGGAGGCCGGGTGCTGGAGGTTCGTCCCTCTAACGCGAACCCAAAGGATCCCGCGCTCGTTCGATCGGCGGAACTTCGCGCCGCGGCTAAGGATCGCATCGACTACCTACGCGTCGTGGTTGGAGAAGAAGGTCACCTGCGGCGACAGGATGCGGCGCTTCGGACCGGAGTTCTGCCGGAGTCATCGGCTCAAGGGTTCGTCCAATTGGCGAATTTCATTTGGGAGAGGGAAGCGTTCGAGAATACGGTTCGAGCGATCATCGTCCTGGTTCGAGAGCACCAAACTGTATATCCGCTTGAAGACGGGATGTCCCTCGCAGCGCTCCGAGCGTGGATGCCGATCGACGCCGAGGCTTTCGACGAGGTGATTCAGGAGATGATCGCGCGTAAGTTGATCACCGGCGCCTCCGCGATCAAGACTCCGGATTTCCGTCCCGATGTTCAGACGCCCGAAGCTCTCAGGTTGATCGAAGAAATAGGAATGGGCGGCGCATCGCCCCCGACGGCCTCAGATCTTGTCCAACATCACGACCCAGCACTGTTAAGGGCGCTCGTCAGATCAGGACAACTAGTCGAGGCCGGCGCGGGGATCATCTATCCGGCCGAGTGGATAGATGATCTGCGTCGGCGCGTCGCGGACCGATTGGCGGAGGTGGGACCATTTTCGGTGGCGGAGTTTCGTGACATGGTTGGCACCACCCGCAAATATGCGATCCCATTGCTCGAGTATCTTGATCAAACCGGTTTTACAAGACGCGACGGCGATCTAAGAACAAGCGGGCCTAATGCCTGACTAACTCCGATCGGACTCCTCAACCATAAGTACGAGTCCTGAAACACCCTTTATCTCGACGGCCGAACCTTCCCCGATCGCGGCCCCCAAAGTGCGTGCTCTCCAAAGAGTTCCCCCCGCGCTAACCTGACCGTCGGGAGCAATGTCGGTCCGCGCAATTCCCGTCGTCCCGATTACCTTGTCTGCACCCGCAATGGGGCGCGCAGTCCTGGCCCTTAATGCTTGCGTCATGACCGGGATGAAAAATAAGAGCGTCAGAGCGAGACCCGAGGCGATCGTCAGCCATCCGAGTGAAACTGCATCGGGGTAACGCGGGAATGTGAAAAAGCTCCCTGCCCCAAAAGCCAAGAGCGCAGCGACCGAGGCCCGCCCAAGGCGCAACTCTCGGAGGTCGTAGGTGAAAAGGCCGAGTCCCAAGACCACAAGGGCAACTCCAAACCATCGCACCGGCAAGACGGAAAATCCATAAAAGGCGAAGTAAAGGGCTGCCCCCCCGGCAACTGCGGCTCCACCGACTCCTGGGTTATAGACCTCGAAGATGATCAGAAAACAGCCGAACAGCAGTAGCAGATAGGCAGCCCAAGGCCGAGTCGCGCCGTGTTGCAACCGCTCGAGGGAAGTCATCTTGTGAAAACGAGGGACGAAAGTCCGGCCTCTGAAGTCCGGACGATCTCTCAGACCGTCGAGAAGTTGAGGCAACGAGGCCGCGGTGTAGTCGATCAACCCAAGACGCAGGGCCTCGGTCGCTGCCACATGCCCCACCAATGCCCCCGGTGCGATAACGCGGATAGGGGCGGCTTTCAACAGGGAGAGGGCGACGGATTCGGCACGCGCTCCGCTCGGAGCCACCCATACGACAATGGGGATGCGAGAGGTCGAAATCGCCTCGACAAGTTCGTCGAGATGGGCTTCGAGCCCCCCAGCGCTGTCAAGCCGAACCACGATCACCCCGGAATTCTCGAGATTGGCGTTTCGAATCTCTCTTAACAAGTGACTCGAGGTGGCGGGGTCGATCAGTCCCGTGATCTCGACGTACTCGGCGACAACGGTCGACTCTTGCGCCTGAAGTGAGCTACCGGTTGCGATAACTCCGGCCGCGGCAAGAGTCAAAAGAGCTTTGGATATCATGGCGAGGTGTTGTTAGATGCCCTTCTTTCTAGACGACTTTGGATTATCTCCGGAAAAGGCGGGGTCGGTAAAACGACTCTTGCAGCGGCGCTTGGCCTGGTGGCCTCAAGAAACGGCAAACGCGTCCTCGTCGCAGAAGTGGAAGGCAAGCATGCGCTCGCGGCTCTGTTCGACGAAGAATCCCTCAGCCACACCCCGGTCAGACTCGATCAAAACCTTTACGGAATGAGCATCTCCCCAGACAAGTCCTTGGAGGAGTACTTCTCGGATCAACTGCACCTCGGTCGCATTGCAAAGCCGATTGTCTCATCACAAGTGCTTGATTGGGTGGCGCACGCCGCTCCGGGCTTGCGTGACATCCTCATGCTCGGAAAGGTGTGGCACGAGGCCAACCGCAAACAGGATTATGACCTCATCGTTCTAGATACCGCAGCAGCCGGCCACGCGGTCTCTATGCTGCGGTCGCCTCAAGGCTTCCTCCATGCCGTACCGGTGGGTCCGCTGGCAAACCAAGCCCGCCGAATTGTCGAGTGGCTTCAAGACCCGGAGGAAGTCTGCATACTTCTCGCGTCGCTGGCCGAAGAGATGCCCGTGAACGAAACCATTGAAACTACCCAGCTCTTGGAAGAAAGAGTGGGGATGGATGTCGCAGCGGTCTTGATCAACATGCTTTATTCCCCAATCAGCGAGAGCCCCTCCATGACTGCGCAGATAGAAGGGTTCCGGGGACCCGCAGATCTGATTTCAGAAACGCCCATGAGCCAACAGGCCGCCCGCGACCTGTATGAATGTTCCCGCTTTTACGTGGAGCGCCGCGCGTTGCAGCAGGAGCACCGAGAAAAGCTCGTTAAAACCGAGTCCCACACGGCCGCCATGGTCGATATCCCTTATCTCTTCACCGCCAAACTCGGCAGGGCGGAGTTGGACATTCTCGCCGCCGAGATCGAAGGGCAGATGACTTGAGCCTCGCTGGGTTACTCGATTCCAAAATCATCGTATGTACCGGTTCGGGCGGCGTGGGCAAAACGACGATTTCAGCCGCCATCGCGCTACAGGCGGCATCCCAGGGCCGAAAGACAATTGTCGTAACCATTGATCCTGCGAAACGGTTGGCAGATTCCCTCGGCATCGAGCGGCTTTCCAACACGCCCAAACGTATTCCGGCTGCGCAATTCAAAAAGGCCGGGCTTGCCCCTGCGAAACTCGACGCAATGATGCTCGATACCAAGACGACATTCGACGAACTCGTGATGAACAACGCCCGCGACCCCGAGCGCGCAAAGCGCATCATCGCCAACCGTTTTTATCAGGCGATTTCCGGTGCCCTTTCGGGAACGCACGAATACATGGCGATGGAAAAACTTTGGGAACTCCACTCCAAGGGGAAATACGACCTCATCGTTATTGACACTCCCCCGACGCGGAATGCTCTCGACTTCATAGACGCCCCCAAACGGATGACTTCATTCCTCGAGGGGCGTTTGCTGAAATGGTTTCTCTTGCCGGCTATGGGAGGCGGCAAAGGACTGTTCAAGATCACCAATTTCGCAGCCGTGGCATTCCTCAAGGCTGTTCAAAAGATCATCGGCGCCCAGGTTCTCGCTGACACCGCCGAATTCTTCGCCAACTTCGAGGGAATGTATGAAGGATTTAAACAGAGGGCACAGGAGGTTCTGGATCTTCTGATGGACGAATCGTCGTCTTTCGTTGTGGTAGCAGCCCCCACCGAGCACATCATGGAAGAAGCCCTGTTCTTTGCATCTACGCTCACGTCTTACGGCTTGCCCGTTAAGGGGCTCATCGTCAACCGAGTGCATCCCAAGTTCGACATCGATTCCGGCCTTGCCTCCACGTCCGAGGCAATCAATACTCTCTTAGCTGTCGCGCGTCGTTTCGAACATCTCAACTTGAGAGAGGACTTGGCTCTGGCGAGATTGGAGAAGGCAATTCCCGAGGATCAGCGGGCCAGGATCCCGTATCTCAACCAAGAAGTGACCGACTTGGCTGCACTGCACCAAGTCGCGTCGTTCCTGTTCGTATAATCCTTTCGTGGCCATCGCGCAGACATCAATAATCGAACTCCGCGACCAGATCGCGAGGCGCATCTCGGACAACCGAATCGTTGCCGGACAAGGTGACGCCGGATCCCTGGATATTGCCCTGCGGCGAGGAGTGGGCCGAACATTCAGGGCTCACTGGACCGGTTATCGGCTGATGTACGAAGGATCGATAATCGTTCTCGAGGCCCGTCTGCACGATGGCAGGTTCTGGGCAGAAGGCTATATCTGTCCTGACCGGCAGGCTTCCTTCGTTCTTGCTTTTCGTAAGGATCCGCATCCTACGCGCGGCACGGGGGCCGAGCGCCCCGACGACAAGTTTGCATCGCCTCAGTCAATTGCGATCGCTCTAGAACAGCGCCGCGCAAAGCTGGATGCAGGAGAGGCCCCCGACGAAGAGATCATCCGGTATGAAGACTTCGACGACCCCCAGGAGGCGATCGATCAATTCTTCAACTACACGGCCCTTTACTGCTTGAAAGCCGCGGGCGTTGACTGGTCTAGTTTCGGCTACACGGCCGACCCATCGATCGGCTGGGACCAATCGGCTTCGGTGACCGCTTCCTTGCCGATCAATTCCGCCATCGATGAAGGCCTGAAGAGGTCCGACATCATTTGGTTAACACCCGATACGGCGCCCGATCGTCCGATCCCGTGCTGGTTTATCTATACGAAGGACAAGCGACTGTTCGTTCTTTCGGGAGAGCGGGAGCAGCTCATCCCAAATGCGGAGCGAGTCCGAAACGCACAAGTCGTTACGCGCTGGAAAGGGCGGGACGCGCGAATGGCGGAGTTTGATGCCTCGGTACGCGCGATCACAGCTGAAGACAAGGAAGAATTCGAGCAGATCAGTGAGTTGCTGGTGGCCAAACGCCAGTCGGCAACCGGGTCATTAGGGGAGAACATCGAACGGTGGATGCGCGAGGGAGTGATTCTGGAACTTACGCCCCGCGGCTAACCGTCTCGCATTACATCGTCGAGACGCTTCGTCTTGCGGGCATCGACGCGGTTTTTGGCTTGCCGGGAGTTCATATCCTGAGTCTTTGGAATGCCCTTTGCGATTCGCCACTCCGCTACGTCGGGTTCCGGCACGAACAGGCGGCGGCGCACGCCGCCGACGGCTATGGAAGGGTCACGGGCAAACCGGGAGTCGTGCTTCTGTCGACGGGGCCTGGGGCGCTGAACGCCCTATCGGCTCTTGGCGAGGCTTACGCTTCGTCGTCTCCACTGCTTGCCATCACGTCCGCGATCCCAACTCAGTTCTACGGAAAGGGAAAGGGATACTTGCACGAGATTAAAGACCTCGGGCCGGCATTCGAAGCGGTCACTCGCTTCACGGGTAGGCCGATGACGGTCGACGAAGTTCCTTCGATGGTGCACTCAGCAATCGTTGCAGCCACGGGAGGTCGGCCCGGCCCGGCGCTCCTTGAGATACCGACCGATCTGCTCGACGCAGATGTAGACGAGGATCCTCGGGCCCCCGACATCATCGCGTCCCCACCAAACGCCGCCCAAGTCGACGAAGCGGTGCGACTTCTTCAACTAGCCGCCCGCCCAGTGATATGGGCGGGCGGCGGTGTGCTTCGGTCGCGCGCGAGCGCCGAGTTGACATCCGTAGCGGAAAAACTCGGTGCACCTGTGGTGACAACGTTTATGGGGAAAGGGGCACTACCGGAGAACCACGCGCTCTCAATGGGCACGGTGGTCAGGCAGCCCGAACTCGTCGAGTTGCTTCGCAATGCCGACTTGATGCTCGCAGTCGGGACCAGATTTAGCGGCATGGCAACGGGTAATTGGAAACTCGAGCTTCCCTCTCAACTCATTCATATCGATATCGACCCCGCAGAACTGGGCCGCAACTACCCGGTGCGACTTGGAATCGCCGCCGATGCGCGACTCACCCTTGCTGAGATTGCGAAGGGTCTCATTCCGGCCGCCGAGTGGAAAGTCCGAGGAATACAAGAGGCTGGCGCGATTCGAAAGGCTTCTTTAGGACGGGCCCAGGAAGAAGGACCGAGGGAGATGTCCTTTCTGAAGGCGATCAGGGAAGCGCTCGGTCCGGAAGTCGTCACGACTCAGGACATGACCATTCCCTCCTACTGGTCTGCTCCTTTCTTCGAGGTAACCGCGCCGAGAACTTTTCTCTACCCATACGGTTACGCAAGTCTCGGTTTTTCATTCCCAGCGGCCATCGGAGTCGCCGCGGCGAATCCGGATCTGCCCGTGGTTGCCATTTGCGGTGATGGGGGTTTTCAGTATCACCTGCGCGAACTTGCGACCGTCGCTGAGAATCAGATGCGGGTGATCGTCGTCGTCTTCAACGACAAGTCGTGGGGGGTGCTCAAAGCATTTTCCAAGGCGCGCTATGGAACGAGTTTTGGAATGGACATCGCGGGCCCCGACTTTGTGAAACTGGCGGAGGCCTACGGGGTTCCGGCGACAAGCGTCGCAGAGCCAGATGAGCTTGGAGCGGCCCTGACTGCCTCCCTTCAACGCCCCGGACCCAGCTTGATCGAAGTGCCAGGGGCGTGGAAACTACCGCCCCCCGCCGATTACTACCGCTAGTTGCCGATCTTTCTGACGGTGGCAGGCGCTGCTCTCGCTTGCGTCATATATGGGGTAGTCGAGGCTCGCCTCTATCGAATTCGAAACTACGAAGTTCCCGTCCTACCCGCGGACGCCAAGCCCATTCGCATACTGCAAGTTTCCGATCTTCATCTGCGCCGATCCAACCGGCGCCTAATCGCATTCTTAAGAAATCTCTCCGACAGTCCTTACGACATCGTCTTGGCGACGGGTGATCTTCTAGGAGAGGCTGACGCGATGGAATTGTGCGCCGAATTGCTGAACGGCCTCAAGGCGGACAGGAGGTACTTCGTGTTTGGATCATCCGACTACTACGCGCCACGGTTCCGGAGCTATACCGACTATTTTTTCAAGATAAAACGACCAAGCGCCAAGAAGAATCCCGCGGATCTCTTTGCCCGTACTCTCGTCAATGCAGGCTGGACCAACCTTAACAACGTCACCGACTTCGAAGATGGCGTTCAGATCACCGGACTCGACGACCCTCACCTAAAACGCGACGACCGCCGCCTCCTGGTGAGGAACCCGACGGCGCAACTCGCCATTTGTGTCGTCCACGATCCGGCTCCGTACTTGGATGCCCTCAGCGCTGGCTTTGACCTGGTCGTAGCGGGACATACGCACGGGGGCCAGATTCGCTTCCCGTTAATCGGAGCGGTCGTCACAAATTCAACGCTGCCAACCCGCTATGCGCGCGGGCCTCATCGGATCAAAGCAGGATGGCTGTTCGTTAGTCCCGGCCTTGGCACGAGCAAATTCGCGCCGTTTCGTTTCCTCTGCCGCCCCGAAGCTTCAGTTCTCAACCTCGTTTCAAAAAGTCGGGATGGCGGGATTTGAACCCACGACCTCCTCGTCCCGAACGAGGCACGCTACCAAGCTGCGCCACATCCCGATAACCGTGAGTTTACTTTAGAATCGATCTGGTAAATTCTTCAGACACGCGCCCCCAGGTTTATTGGGGAAGAAGCAGCTCTGCGATCTGCACCGCGTTTAGGGCTGCTCCTTTGCGCAGGTTGTCTGACACCGTGAAGAAGCAAAGGCTTTTCGGATCAGCCGAGTTTTGCCTAATCCGTCCAACATAGCATGGGTCAGTCCCCGCGGCTTGAAGGGTGTTAGGTAGGTCCACCACCTCAACTCCCGGTGAACTTGCCAGGATTCTCTCAGCCTCGCTAACATTCACCGCCTCGGAAAATTCCGCATACACAGCTACGCCGTGTCCGGTTACGGTCGGGACGCGCACGCATGTTGCCGTCACAGCTAAGTCGGGCAGGCTCATGATCTTTCGAGACTCCAACGTCAACTTTTCCTCTTCACTGCTGAACCCACCATCGCGAATAGATCCGATTTGGGGAATTATGTTGAAAGCTATGGGTGCGGCGAAGAGGTCGGGCTTGGGAGCAATGACTAGCCCGCCTCCGGCGCCGAGGGCATTGAGCTCTGAGACAAGTTTCAACGACTGCTCTCGAAGCTCCTCCACTCCCCCTCGTCCTGCCCCGGAAGTCGCCTGATATGAAGAAACAATCAATCGAGTGAGTCCGTACCGCCGGTGAAGGGACGCCAGCGGCGTGACCACCGCTACGGTCGTGCAGTTTGGCGAAGAGATGATTCCCTGGTGAACTCGGACCGATTCAGGATTTACTTCCGGCACCACCAGCGGCACATCGGGCCGCATTCGGAAGACGCCGGATTTGTCGATGACAACCGCCCCGGCGGCCACCGCCTGTGGAGCAATCGTTTCCGCCACTTGGTCGGGAGTGTCAAGCACAACAAGGTCGACGGCTTCAAACGCGCCGCTGTCGAGCATCCGTACCGTCAGCGAATCATCACCGAATGGAACTTTCAGCCCTTCCGAGCGAGCGGACGCGAAGGCGATCACCTCCGAAGCTGGGAATCGTCGCTCGGCCAAAATGTCAAGCATTACGCGTCCCACTGCGCCGGTCGCGCCGACAACGGCAACACGCGGATTGGCTGGAAAACTCATTAAGACAGATTAACAGCCCGGCCTATTCGAATTCGGGGGTTCGCAGCTTCTGGCGCGCGCGAGTCTTGACGTAAGGGGGCTGCTATCCCCCCGAACCCCCCGGGTGCTCCTCTCGCGCCGCGGCGCCACCGGGGAGGTCGAACGATTCGTGAAGAACATTGACCGCGCGCTCGACCTCGGAGGCACGGATCACGCACGAGATGCGAATGGACGATGTTGAAATCATCTCCATGTTGATCTCGGCTTCCGCGAGCGCCTGGAACATCTTGGCGGCCACACCCGGGTGAGACTTCATCCCGGCCCCGATCAACGACAATTTAGCAATGTCCTCATCGGCCGAGTAGCCTTCGGCCCCCACATCATCCGCAACCCTTTTGACGATTTCATGCGATCTCGCGAGATCGTCTTTGGGCATGGTGAAGGACACATCTGTCTTTCCGCCCTCAGATAGGTTTTGGACAATCATGTCTATGTTGATCGATTCCGCTGCTAGCGCACCGAAGATCCGAGCCGCCACTCCAGGTTTATCGGGGGCGCGAATAATCCTTAGCATCGCCTCCGATACATCGTGGGTGACGGCGGTGATCAAGGCCTTTTCCATTCGTGCATCCTCCTGGGTTATGAAGGTACCCTGCTCTTCCGACAAAGAAGACCTGCAATGAATGATTACATTGTGGGTCCGGGCATATTCGACGGCACGCAGCATCAAGACGCCCGCACCGCTGGCAGACATCTCTAGCATCTCTTCGAACGAAACTGCATGAAGCTTGCGCGCCGTGGGCACGATTCGAGGATCCGCGGTGTAGACGCCATCGACATCGGTGTATATCTCGCAAATCTCCGCTCCCAAAGCGGCCGCCAGGGCGACAGCAGTGGTATCTGAACCTCCTCGGCCCAAGGTTGTGATGTCGCGCGTCGTGGACACTCCTTGAAATCCGGCGACGATGACGATCTTGCCTGCCTCCAGGGCTTCCTCGATTCGCCTGGCCCTTACGTCGACAATTCGCGCCTTCGTGTGCACAGTGTCGGTGACAATGCCGGCCTGGGATCCTGTGAAGCTGATTGCGTCGTGACCTGTCTCTATTAGGGCCATCGATAACAAAGCCGTCGACTTGCGTTCTCCGGAGGTGAGCAGCATGTCGAGTTCACGAGCCGGTGGCACCGGCGAGATCTCCAGCGCAAGTTTCATGAGATCGTCCGTTTCGTCTCCCATCGCCGACACCACAACGACGACTTGGTTGCCGGCCTCGGCAGCGGCGGCAACCCGCCGCGCTACATTTCGTATTCGTTGCGCGTCGGCGACCGACGAACCGCCGTATTTCTGAACGATGACGGGCACTGTTACTAGGCGCCGAGTTCTCTGCGGCCCTCGAGCGCGCGGCCAAGTGTCACTTCATCTGCGTATTCGAGGTCGCCGCCGACGGGCAGACCACTCGCGATGCGCGTGACCCTTACATCCAGGGGCACGATGAGCCTCGCCAGGTACATAGCGGTCGCCTCGCCTTCGACATTGGGGTTGGTCGCAACAATCACCTCTTTGATTCCATCCTCATTGACGCGAACAAGAAGTTCGCGAATGTGCAGGTTGTCGGGCCCGATCCCATCGATTGGAGAGATTGCCCCGCCGAGCACATGGTAGATGCCTCGAAACTCGCCCGTCCGCTCGATCGAAACGATGTCGGGAGCCTCCTCAACAACACATACGACGGCGGTGTCTCGGCGAGGGTCGGCGCAATACTCACAAAGTTCGGCCGTTGAGAAGTTGAAACACTTTTCGCAAAAGCGTACCGACTCCTTCATCGCCGTGATCGCCTTTGCCAAGCGCTCGGCGTCGGCGTGTTCCACCTTCAAAAGATAGAAGGCAAGACGTTGAGCCGTCTTCGGGCCTATCCCCGGAAGTCTGGCAAGTTCGTCGACAAGGTCCTGAACCGGACCAGCAAACATCTACTTAAAACCGGGGAAACCTTTTAGATCAAGGCCTCCGGTGATCGATCCGAGGCTCGACTCGGCCAGCTCCTGCTGCGCACGCGTCGCGTCGTTCAGCGCGGCCAGCAAAAGGTCTTCCAACAGACTCGGATCGTCCGAGTCGATCGCTTCGGGATCGATCCTTACCGCAATGAACTCCCCAGCGCCCGTCATCGTCACCTTCACGGCCCCGCCACCCGCGGTCCCTTCAACCTCCAAGGAGGCTAGTTGTTCCTGGGCCTTGGCCATCTCGGCCTGCATTTTTGCAGCCTGCTTCATCATCTTGTTGAGATCCATTTACTCGTCCACGACTTCTGACCCCGAGAATGCCTCACGGATCACATCGATTGCGTCGCGCGGTGGCCTGCCCGACTCGTCGCCCCCGCCTGAATCCGGCGCTTCAGGCTGATGCGGCTCAGGCTGATGCGGCTCAGGCTCCTCTCCCCGCACGCAAGTGATCTTGGGGCGCACTCCAAGCACTTCCGCGAAACCCTCAAGGAGCGGAACATGCTGCGCGGGATCAGACACCCTGTCTCGGTGGAAGCCCGAGCGGGGACCGAACTCAAGCACCAACTCACCGTCTCGCCAGGCAACGGGTGTCGCAGCGAGGAGCAGGGCCTGAAAGGAAATCTTGCGCCGTTTGACTTTCTCAAGAACCAACGGCCACGCTCTTAGCACTTTATCGAGATCGATTTCGGACGGATCGACAACTGCCGCCGGGGTGGCGGATACCTCTTTCGGCGGATCTGCAGGTTTTGCGACTGCTTTCTTCGCTGCGGCAGCGCTGGCAACTGGGGGCGCTTGCTTCGGGATTGGCACGGCGGCCACCACAGGAGCCTCCGTGACCGAAAAAATGCCGGGCGCAGGGCTCCCACCCAACTTCTCAATTGCTTCAAGGCGCGCCATCAGTGCAGCGGGAGTCGCGTGAAGCTCGGGTCGAGTCATTCTGAGCAAGCCCACCTCGAGGGCGAGCCTTCCGTCAACAGCTTGGCGCAGTTGTAGTTGAACCTCATTGGCAAGGTCGATGAGTCGAAGGATCTCAGCGGAGTCGAAATGGTTCGACTGCGCTTTCAGTCTGTCCAAATGGTCGTCCGTCGTCTCGAGAATCTCCTGCGCCGCGGGCGCATGAAGCAAGATAAAAAGAGATCTTAGATGATCGACGAGAGATCGGACAAACTGCCTGGGATCAACTCCGGATCGAATCAGGCGGTCGGCGAAGACGAGTGTCGCGCCGGCGTCACGTTCGGAAATAAGATCGGCAGCCTCGAATAACAATCCGTCGGGCAGCGACCCCAACATTGCTGTAAGCGCTTCCACGGTCACCTTGTCTGACGAATAGGAGATGAGCTGGTCGAGGATTGTGAGGGCATCGCGCGCAGAACCTTCAGCTCGCGACGCGATCATCTGCAGGGCCTCGGCATCCGCAGCGACGCCCTCGGCTTCGCTGATTCGCTCGAGCAAGCCTGCGATATCGCGCGCACCGAGGGCGCGAAATTCGTAGCGCTGACATCGATCTATAAGCGTCTGCAGAACTTTTTGGGGCTCGGTGGTCGCAAATACAAAAACGACTTGTTCCGGCGGCTCCTCCAATACCTTCAAGAGTGCGTTGTTCGCGGCAGGGGAAAGCATGTGACATTCGTCGATGATGTAGACCCTCCACTTGCCACCGACGGAGGCGTAGGCGACCCGCTCGCGAATGTCGCGGGCGTCATCGACCGACCCGTGAGACGCCGCGTCGATCTCGACAACATCAAGGGACGTGCCCGACGCGATCTGAACGCAAGATGGACACTCGCCGCAAGGCTCGTCTTGACCCCTCAAGCAATTGAGTCTCTTCGCGAGAATCCTGGCGGTCGAGGTCTTCCCCGCGCCCCGAGGCCCGCTGAAAACGTATGCGTGAGCGACCTTATCCTCGGCAGCGGCACGCTTCAAGGTTTGGGTCACATGGTCCTGACCGACCACATCGGAAAATCGCTGAGGGCGGTATTTACGGTAGAGAGTTAGGTGAGTCATCGCGTGAGTGAGCATACCGCCGGACTAGGACAACGAGAATAAAGTGTCGCGCACCCACTTTTGACATCGAACGTCCGGAAGCCTTCCCAGGAGCCAGCTCGGGCCAGGTGTCCCCACGGCGCAGTTGCCACAAGCTTAAGGCTGCTTCGTTCCCGATCTGACCTGATTCGCACGGGCCCACTCGCGCGGGACCCAACCTTCAACACCGCTTTCCGGGGGCAATACTCCGAGCCCTCGAAGCCTAGAGTGGGAATTCAGCCTCCCATAAGGCGGATGTGAAGTTACAGGCAACCGCCAACTGCCCACCTAGCGCGACAATCGAAAGTTTATCTCGCGCGATAACCTTCTGCCGATGAGCGAGATTTGGAAAGAGCCGGTTCGAGGTTCTTTCGCGGATCCCAGCATTCTGGGTCTTACGGGCCTTGAAAGGATGGAGGCAGGGGTCCGGCGAGCCTGGCCGCCACCTCCCATCCACCACTTGACGGGCCTGGTTCCAACGGAGGCGGGAGTCGGAACCTGTACTTTCACGATGCCGGCGAGTCCATGGCTACTGACCCCTGTGGGATATTTCGCGGCCGGGGCGATTGCTTTCCTGGCCGACGCGCCCCTCGGAGGGGCCGTCCTCACGTCCCTTCCGCCCGGTAAGCTCCTCGCCACGTCAGATTTGACTATGAACTTCTTGCGGGGAGTTGGTCCTTTCTCGAACCAGCTGGTAGGCAAGGCCAAACTGATCCATTCGGGCCGCTCGCTCGGGTTGGCCGAAGCCACGTTTGAGGACGCCACCGGAAGGTTGGTTGCCCACGGCACTACTCGGTGCTTTATTTTCGATGGCCCCACTCCCGTGCCAGATCCGCCCGCGTCAATGGACGAGATTCCGCCGGTCGCCTATTCGGAACCTGACCCGTACCTTCGGCCCGTTTCGGGCGAGATGCTGCCTCAAGAAATATGGGACCGGATGAGCGGTTTGGAGGTTCTGCAAGGTCACATTTCTGGAGAGATTCCCTCCCCGCCCGTTCACTACTTGACGGGACAAAAGGTGATCGAGGCAGGCGACGGGTACTCCGTCTTTTCAATGCCCGCGAGCGGATGGCTCTCCAGTCCCGGAATGTTTGTTTACGGCGGGGCTATCGCCATGCTCGCCGACGCCGCGCTGGTGACATCGGTGCAGAGTACTGTTCCACCTCGCACAGTGTTCTCGCCGTTAGATTTGAAAGTCAACTTCGTGCGCCCGGTGCTGCCAGATGGAGGGACACTCACAGCGAGAGCGACGGTCTGTCATCGTGGAAAGAGTCTCGCGATCACAAACGCCGAGGTCGTAAACGAGCAGGGCAAGACCGTTGCAACGGCGACCGAATCCGTTCTGATTCTGCCGGACAGAGAGTGGAGTGCACCCATTGTTGTCTCAGATGAAAAGCACGAACCTGAAAAAGCAAGCAGCGGAGGCGGCGAGATTTGAACTCGCGATGCGGTTTCCCGCAAACCGGTTTTCCAAACCGGCGCCATCGGCCGGGCTAGGCGACGCCTCCTGGAGCGATTGTAGACGCGCACAACATCCCGGTCACTTGCTCCCTTTAACAGACCTTTTCGCGTAAGCGGTGGAGGTGGGATTTGAACCCACGGAGCCCGTGAAGGCTCACGCGCTTTCGAGGCGCGCCCGTTCGGCCGCTTCGGTACTCCACCACGGCCATTATAGGGAGCCTCTTCTTCGACGAAAGAATGACTGAAGCAACTCTCCGCACTCCTCCTCCAGAACTCCGACGCTGATTGCACAGCGGTGATTGAGCCGAGGGTCAGCCACGATGTTGTAGAGAGAGTAGGCGGCGCCTGCAGCCGGGTCGGCCGCCCCGTAAATCAACTTGGGCACTCGGGCCGCCACCAACGCCCCCGCGCACATCGGGCATGGCTCCAAGGTGACGTAGACATCAACCTCATCGAGATGGCGCGTTCCAAGTTCTTGTGCCGCACGTTGCAACAACAAGATCTCCGCGTGAGCAGTGGGGTCCTTGCGCAATTCACGCTCGTTATGGGCCACGGCAATCACTCTGCCTTTAGAAACCGCTACCGCGCCGATCGGAACATCACGGTGTTGAAGGGCCAGGCGAGCCTCGACCAGAGCGAGCCGCATAAAGTCTTTGCCGCTGTCCGAAACCCTTACCGCCAATCTAGGGTGACGACTTCGATTGGCTCGGCAATCCCCTTGACCTCAACGCTGCGCGGTTCAGTCAAGGGCCAAAGCGAACCTGCTGCTTCCACTGTCGAGACGCTCGCTACTATCTCGTCACCCTGGGCAAGCGCACCGACGCGTGCTGCAAGGTGGATGCCTCTTCCTTGGTAGTCCTCGCCTTTCTTGGTCGTTTCAGTTTCGTGCAAACCGATCCGCACACTCGGTGCAAACCCTTGAACCCGGCGATGCTCTTTTAGTGTTCGCTGGATCGCCACGGCGCAAGCGATCCCAGATGCGGGACTTTCGAATGCCACGGCGAATCCGTCACCCAGCTGCTTAACTTCCTCCCCATCATGCTCTGCAAAAAGCGACCGAAGGGCCTGATCGTGCCACCGCAAGAGATCCTCCCAAGCGTCGTCGCCAATGGCTTCGACCAGTTGAGTCGACTTGACGATGTCGGTAAACATGAATGTCTTCGTCGTCCGCACACCGGCCGCCGCACCCTGGGGGAAAAGAGCATCCAACTCTCTCACGTCGGGAAGCGCCCCAAGCCTGGCGAACGTGGAGCGCGCGGTCTTGAACTCCATAGAAGCCGCTTCGGAATCGCTTTGCGCTAAATAGATCTTTCCCAAGAGCACATGGGCTCTTGCGACCTCGTAGGGCATTTCCAATTCTTGCCACAAACGCTGAGCTTTGGTCGTCGATCTTTCGGCCCCCTCAAGATCACCCTCGGCAAGGAGCACTAGCGCCCGGGCCCAGGATGCAGACGCCAGAAGGGCCGTTGACCCAAACCCCTCGGCGATTGCATCCAACTCCTCTGAAGCAGCGCGCGCCGTGTCGAAGTCCGAAGCCGTTACCGCAATTTCCACTTGCGCGGGCAGCATGTGTCCGCGCTCCAGACGCGGGACGCTTTCGTCGGCTAGAGGCCGTCGAATCGAGGCCATCGCGGCATCCACTTTGCCCTCCGCCAATAAAGCCAGTGCTCGCCCCGGTTGCGGGTCCTTACCCAGTTCGGAGGCCTGGGTAAACGCATCCTTGGCACCCTCCAGATGGCCCTGCTTCAGCCGGACCATTCCGATCTCGTAATGCCCCCATGCAACTGCAAACTGGAAATAGTCCTTCAGTTCAATGCATGCCTGCTTGGCTTCCTGTTCGGCCGCCGCCCAATCGCCCTTGAGGCGGATGATCTCTGCCCGGTAAACGCGGCAAATGCCGGGGAATCCGTAAACGGACACACGTTCACGCCACCGATCGGCCGAAGCCGTCCACTCCGCGCAACGGCGGTAGTCGCCCAGATTGAAACACACGCCGATCGTGTGGCAATAGACGATACCGGTCTCGAAGGGGCTCAACTCACCAGAAACCCCGACCATTGTCGCTTTGTCGAGCAGTTTCAAGCCTTCGGTGACGTCACCTTTCTTGATCAGGGCCATTGCCTGAACTTGGTCCCCAAATACTTGGAGGGCGCGCACACTGAACTTCAGTCCGGCCGCCGCAGTCTCCTGTGCGAACTGAATCGCGTCATCGTACTGTCCGAGTTCGAGCATGAGCCCCCCCTTGGCGTCTGCCAACCAGCCGTGCTCGGCAGACTCGGGTTCGTCTTCAAGCAGCTGCTCCGCTCGGTTCAGCCAGCCCATCGCTATGGTCTCTGAGTTTTTGCCTAGATGTTCCCAGAAAAGATGTGTGGCGACGCGCGCTGCCTGTACTTTGAGCCCCGCGTTCATTAGCTCGGCAAACGCATGCTCGCGAACCTGAATCGCCCGGTGTGGTTCTCCGATCCACCATGCCGATTCAGAAAGACTTAGCAGGTCCGCACTATCGAGTTTCCCGGCTCGGCCCGCACCGTCGAAGGATTCGAACGCGTCCTGCCAGGCGTAGCGCCCGGCCGCTTCGCGGCCAGCGTCCACCAACTCTTGAAAAGAACTCTCGGTCTTCACTCTTGACCTTCCTCCCGTTGGTGCTTTGAACCTACCGCCAATCTAGGGTGACAACTTCGATTGAGTCGGCAATCCCCTTGACTTCAACGCTGCGCGGTTCGGATACGGGCCAAAGCGAACCGGCAGCTTCAACTGTTGAAACGCTCGCGACTATCTCGTCGCCCTTGGCCAGCGCACCGACGCGCGCTGCAAGGTGGATGCCTCTTCCTTGGTAGTCCTCGCCTTTCTTGGTCGTTTCCGTTTCGTGCAAACCGATCCGCACACTCGGTGCAAACCCTTGAGCCCGACGATGATCCTTGAGCGTTCGCTGAATTGCCACGGCGCAGGCGACCCCAGATGCAGGACTTTCGAATGCCACGACGAATCCGTCGCCCACCTGCTTGACTTCCTCGCCTTTGTGCTCCGCAAAAAGGGACCGAAGCGCCCGATCATGCCACTCCAAGAGATCCTCCCAGGCTGCGTCTCCGATTGCTTCTACCAGGTTGGTCGACTTGACGATGTCGGTGAACATAAATGTCCTCGTCGTCCTCACACCAGCGGCCGCACCCTGCGGGGAAAGAGCATCTAACTCTCTCGCGTCGGGAAGCGCTCCGAGTCTCACGAACGTGGATCGAGCAGTCTTAAACTCCATCGAAGCCGCTTCAGAATCCCCTTGCGCTGCAAAGATCTTGCCCAAGAGCACATGGGTTCGTGCGATTTCGTAGGGAATATCTACTTCCTGCCACACGCGCTGAGCCTTGACCGCGGATCGCTCGGCCCCCTCAAGATCACCCTCGTGAAGGAGCACCAGGGCCGAAGCCCAAGCCGCTGACGCCAGAAGTGCGGTCGACCCAAACTCCTCGGCGATAGCGTCCATCTCGATCGACGCAGTTCGTGCCGTTTCTAGGTCTGAAGCCGCAACCGCTATTTCCACCTGCGCCGGTAGCAGGTGTCCGCGACTGAGGCGCGCCACGCTCTCGTCGGCGAGGGCCCGACGAATCGAGGCCATTGCGGAATCCACTTTTCCTTGCGCAAGAAGGGCGAGCGCCCGTCCCGGTTGTGGATTCTTCCCCAATTCGTATGCCTGATTGAACGCTTCGTCGGCCGCCTTAAGATCACCCTGCTTCAACCGAACCATCCCGATCTCGTAATGTCCCCATCCCACTGCAAACTGGAAGTAGTCCTTTAGTTCAATGCATGCCTGTTTGGCCTCCTGTTCTGCTGCCGCCCAATCGCCCCTGAGACGTATGATCTCGGCGCGATGCACTCGGCATAGCCCAGGGAACCCTTGGACACCCTGACGTTCACACCAACGGGCGGCCGACGCAGTCCATTCGGCGGCGCGGCGATAGTCGGCCAGGCTGGCGCATGTGTGGATGGCAAAGCAAAAGACAACACCGGTATAAAAACGGTTCAACTCACCCGAGACTGCGGCCATTGCGGCCTCGTCGACCAGTTTCAAGCCCGCGGTCGCCTCGCCCTTTTGGATGAGAGCAGTTCCCTCAAGTTGCTTGCCGAGCACCTGGAGTTCGCGCACACCGAACTTATGTCCCGCCGCCGCCGCCTCTTGCCCAAGCTGAATCGCATCATCGAATTGACCGAGATCGATCATGACTCCTGACCGGGCCTGCGCAAGCCAGCCGTGCTGAGCAGACTCGGGTTCATCTTCCAGGAGCTCGGCGGCGCGGTTCAGCCATCCCAAAGCCAAGGTGTGAGAGTTTTTGCCGTAGTGATCCCAATGAAGATTGGTTGCGACGCCTGCGGCCTCTACCTTTAGTCCGGCATCCATAAGGGCGGCAAAGGCTTGCTCGCGCGCCTGAATCGTCCGGTCGGGCTGACCGATCCACCAGGCCGCCTCCGCCAAACTCAGCAGGTCCTCACTGGCGAGTTTCCCGGCCCGGCCAGCCCCATCGAAAGATTCAAACGCGTCCTGCCAGGCGTAGCGGCCAGCCGATTCGCGGCCAGATTCCACTAACTCTTGGAAAGAGCTTTCGGTCTTCACTCTGGGAAGTCCTCCTATTGGTGACTTGAGTCTATTTGTTTGTGCACCTAACGGTTCACTACTCGAACTCGCTGCTTGGCTTCCTCCAGCAGTTTGTGCAATCGCTGTAAGACAGATCGTGATACAATCTCAGGATGACTAGCGCGATTTCAGTTCGACTTGATGACGATGCGCTAAAGGCTCTCGCAAAGCTTGAGGCCACCGGGATGAATCGTTCGGAGGCCATTCGCAAGGCATTGGTTGAGTCGGCCGATCGGCTTCGCAACCGCAAAGCGCTATCGAAGGAGGTCGCCGCTTTGGAAGCCGACGAACTGGACCGCCGTGAGATGCGCGACGTTGCCGCTTTGATGGAAAGCCTTCGTGCTCCGAGGTGACATCCACGTTCTTCGCCCTCCCCGCCGCCGCGGCCACGAACAGCAAGGTCGTCGATTCGGGGTGATCGTTCAAGCCAATGAACTACTGCCCAGATCTGTCGTCCTCGTCGCACCAACTTCTCGAAGCGCTCGGGCAGCGTCCTTTCGTCCCGAGATCGAGATCGGAGGCGAATCTACGCTTGTTCTGGTCGAACAGGTTGGCGCCGTTGACGTCACGCGCTTAGGTGACCTCGTCGGTCACGTTACCCCAGAGCAGATATGGGGAATCGATGAGGCTCTCCTGACGGCTTTCGGGCTTCATTAATCTGTGTCATCTCAGCTAATTGTGAATCATGAGCGAAGTGACGTTTCAAGAGGTTCGAATAGCGATCGGTTAGGTCGACCCTGGCTATTCGAACTTGTGCGCCCTGAGGGATTCGAACCCCCGACCTTCCGGTCCGTAGCCGGACGCTCTAATCCACTGAGCTAAGGGCGCTTGCAAAAGCGCGGAGGCAGCGCGATTCGAACGCGCGAGGGGCTTGCACCCCAACGGGATTAGCAATCCCGCGCCATAGGCCTAACTAGGCGATGCCTCCGCGATGATTGTAGTCGCCATGCGGAGGGCCCGGGACTCGAACCCGGAAGTCCTCACGGACGTCGGCTTTCAAGGCCGATGCGTTGCCAATTACGCTAGCCCTCCGCATCCAGTTTAGATGGTCTTGTTGCGGGTTCGCGAGTCAACAGATTCGGTGCGAGGTTGTAATCTCCTATGAGCCAGTTTCTGAGTCCGTTGTTCGTCCTATTGCGATGCTCTCTTAAGTTGATGTATGCCCGGCCGTCCAGCCACTTGCTTGGCAAGAAGCAAACTGTGTCTAGTGGGCGGATATATGCCGCGAGCAGATCACTCTTGCGGGCGTCGAAGTGACTAACGACATTTCGAGTTCGATTTGAACGGGTTGATGCGAGCCGAATTTGGTACGCGCCGCGAATCATCTCTCGTGCTGTTCCCTTGACCTCAACGCGTAATAGCTGATCGTCTTTGAAAGCGATTAGGTCGAAGGGTGCCTTTCCGGAAAAACCTCGGAAGACGTCAACTTCTTGCTCGATGAGAACGGCTACAACTTTTGCTTCGGCGAGATCCCCGAGCCAGGTCTTATGATCCACGATCCTTATGTTAGTGAGGAGGTCTGACATCTAAATTTGCTCGGCCGACGCATTGCAGCGGGAATTTTACCGAGACTTTTCCCGCAAGAGCCCCAGGTTTCGAGTTACGCGAGCCCTCCGCGACCAGTTTATGTTTTGATGACGTCAAAGCCCGTAAAGGCCTTAAGTTCGTCGGGTATCTCAATGGAACCATCGGACCGCTGATGGTTCTCCAGCAGCGCGACGATCGCTCGGCCGCAAGCGATCGCGGTGCCGTTTAGCGTGTGAACAAGTTCAGTGCCGGACTCGGACTTCGTCCTCACACCCAGACGCCTGGCCTGATAATCGATGTCGTTGGAGCAAGATGTCACCTCGAGCCAGCGCTCCGAGCCCGGCAACCAGGCCTCGATGTCGTACTTGCGGTAATTGGGAGCGGCGAGGTCGCCTGCGCAGATCTCTACGACTCGGTATGGGATCTGAAGCGCCGTGAAAATATCCTCCTCGAAGGCAACCAGGGCCGCGTGTTCCTCCTCGGAGCGTTCTGCACGACAGAACGAAAACATCTCGACCTTTTCGAACTGGTGGAGCCTGATAATTCCGCGCGTGTCCTTCCCGTAGGTTCCGGCCTCCCGCCGAAAGCACGATGAGACCGCCACGTAACGCAGGGGCAGATCCTCGACCTTGATCGTCTCTCCCGCGTGCATCGACGCGATGGGCACCTCCGAGGTTCCGGCCAGATACAAATCGTCCGATTCAATCCTGTAAACCTGCGTCTCATCAGTCGGGAAAAAACCTGTGCCAACCATCGCCTCACGCTTTACGAGCACCGGTGGAATAACGGGGATAAATCCCGCCGGTGCCAGCCGATCGATCGCAAATCGCTGAAGCGCCAACTCCAGCAACGCTCCATCGCGTTTTAGAAATGCAGACCGCGCACCTGAAACTCTCCCGGCACGTTCGACATCGATGATGTCTAGGTGCTCGCCAAGCGCCAGGTGGTCTTTAGGCTTGAAGTCGAGCTGTCGGATCTCACCGCTTTCACGCAATATCCGGTTTGCCCCGTCTCCCGAGCCGGGGGGCGCATCCGGATGCACGAGGTTGGACACGCCATGAAGAATTGAATCCAACTCCTCTCGAACAGCACGCAATTGCGATTCGATGTCTTGCAGACCCTGCGACTTTTCCTTCGCCGCGGCAATGGCATCGTCTCTGTCTTTGCCCGTCGCGGCGGCAATGGCCTTGTTGGCTTGGTTGGCCTCGGCCCTCATGCCCTCAACTTGCCCGAGCAGAATCCGGTGCCGCCCGTCGAGGGCTACGAGTCCATCAATATCGACCTCCGCTTGCCTCAAAGAAAACGCGGCCCGAAACAGTTCCGGATCCGCGCGGAGAAGCTTTAGGTCGATCATCTAGTCATCGGCGATGGCTTGCATCTGCTCCAGTTCTAGCCGATCTGGCGACGCCCCCGGGCCCATCTGATTCGGGGGGTTCGCAGCTTCTGGCGCGCCCAACCCGTTCCGATCGGCTGCTGCTATCCCCCCGGACCCCCCCATTATCGATTGCCCCGCGAAGATCGCCCCTTGATTCACGATCAGCGAGCCGCAGGAGACGTTGCCTTCGACTCTGGCCGTGCTGGACAGCTCCAGAGTTCCAGAAGCGGTTACGTTACCTGCGTACTTGCCAGCGATGGTTACGTTCTTCGCCTTAACGTCGGCCGCCACATCGGCCTCGGGGGAAACGATGACATCTCCTTCTGCTGTCACCTGACCTTTGACCGCTCCGTCGATCCGAAGAGAAGCTGCGGATATCAAATTGCCTTCGAGGCGCGCTCCCTTCCCGATCACGGTCAGTTCGTTGGGGCTTGGGTCGTATTGAATCGGCGACTCTCTCATTGGTTCCTCCTCAATTGACTCCTGCTCGACTCCACGCCGTCGCATGGCTTACCTCCTTGTCTTCATGGTTCTCGTACCCAGAGCCTCGCCAATGGCACGCTGTTCTTCCGGCGACAGATTGTGCTCGGAACCGCCACCCTCGATCTCCTTTGCGTAAACGCGAGACTCGCTGCGTCCATTGATAGATGTAATCACCATTCCTGTTCCGTGATCGTCTAGAAAAGCGGCCGAAAAGGAAAGCCGGCCGCCCATGTCCTCAAATGCATCGAAGCGGACAACTCCCAGATTGCGAATCGACCTTCCGAGCGCGGCGAACAGGCTCTCTTGACGGGAAGCCACCTGCAGTAAGTCCTGCTCGAGAGAGCGAACCTCATTGATGTAGCTAGCGGTCGCCTCGAGGATTGTTTCGCCCTCGAAGGTGCTCTGGAGAAGGGCCAGGGAACGCCGCTGGGCCCCCAACCGGCGATGGGCGGACAAGGCCAGCACGAGGGCGAGGGCCGTAAATGCTGCTGGGATTATTAAGAGGCGTTGATCCACGTTGATACTCCAGTCATATGACACCCCTACAATATAAGAGAAGAATTCTTGTCTCATGATCCGGCCGAAGGCTGGCTCAGCAACGAAATCATTTGCACGATTGCTTTGGAGGCTTCTTGGACGAAAGTTCGCTTCGCAACTTGCTGGAAAGGCTGCAATCCGGTCGGATCGAAATAGATGAGGCGGTCGATGAATTGCGCTTTCTTCCGTACGCAGACTTGGGCATGGCAAAGGTCGACCATCACCGCGAACTTCGCTCGGGTTTCGCCGAAGCCGTCTTTGGGCCGGGCAAGGCTCCCGCACAGGTGGCGGCCATAAGCAAGGAACTCCTGGACCATTCCAACGGGGCAGTCCTTGTAACTCGGGCCAGCCCCAAACAGTTCGCGGCAGTTTTGGAGATTGAACCCGAAGCCCGTTACTACGAAGACTCGAAGCTGATCGTGGTTCGAAGCGCGACTACAAACCCCAAAGGGGTGGTTCTCGTTGCATCGGGGGGAACCGCCGATCAGGTGGCAGCGGAGGAAGCTGCTCTCACCCTTGAGGCTCTGGGGATCAAGGTCGAACGATTGCACGATGTCGGCGTCGCCGGTCTGCACCGGCTGTTGGCCCATCACGAGTCACTACAACGAGCCGACATAGTGATCGTCGTCGCCGGCATGGAGGGCGCGCTTGCAAGCATCGTCGGCGGGCTTGTTGCTGCGCCCGTCATCGCGGTACCCACATCGGTAGGGTACGGAGCGGGGGCCGGAGGCATAACACCGCTGCTCGCGATGCTCAACTCATGCGCACCGGGTGTCGCCGTTGTCAACATCGACAACGGCTTCGGGGCGGCAGTTTTCGCCGCCACCATCCTGAATTCTTTAAGAGCATGATCGCTCACTTCGACTGCTTCGCAGGGGCCGCCGGTGACATGATCCTCGCCGCCCTGATCGATGCGGGAGCGGATGTCGAGTTCATCGGCAAGCAAATTGCCAAGCTTGGACCAACTGGAATCGAAACAACGACGGTTCACAAGCGTGGCGTGCGTGCAACGCATGTTTCGATCCTCCCGGCCATTCTCGACGCCCAGAGCCCCGCCGAAGCCGATGAACTTATCGCCCGCGCGGGCCTCGATGCGGAGATTGAAACGAGATCTCGCGCCACTCTTCGCCGCCTTGCCGAAGCAGAAGCCCGGGTGCACGGCATTAGCGTAGACGAGGTCCATTTCCACGAACTATCTGCGGCCGATACCCTGGCCGACATAGTCGGGGCCTTCGCGGCAATGTCGAATCTTGGAATAGAGAGTGCAACTGCTTCGCCGATCGCGACCGGCATGGGCGTTATCAACACCGATCATGGCGTCCTGCCAAACCCCGGCCCGGCAGTCATCGAACTGCTGAAGGGTGCTCCGCTGCGTCAACTCGATCTCAACGCAGAGCTGATAACCCCAACCGGCGCCGCGATCCTTAGCGAATGCGTATCCCGGTTTGGGCCGATGCCGGCAATGACCGTGCGGGCATCAGGATACGGCGCGGGAACGCAGGATCTGGAAATGCCGAACGTCTTGAGAGTCATCATCGGCGACTCCGCCGAGCCGACATCGCACTCCATCGAGGAGTTGCACGTTGAAGCCAATGTGGACGACATGAACCCGGAGTTCTATACCTATGTTTGCGAACGGCTATTTGAGGCCGGCGCTCACGACGTTTGGATAGTGCCGGTCATCGGAAAGCACGGGCGGCCTGCCAACGTTCTCAACGTACTCGTATCTCCTGACGGCGAGGCGGCAATTCGAGAGATCATCGTCACGGAAACCTCCACTCTGGGGGTACGTTACAGCTCCGTATCCAAGTGGATGCTTGAGCGCGAATGGGTCGAGGTCACGGTCGAAGGGCACCCGATCCGGGTAAAGATCGCACGCCACGGCGGCCGCGTTGTCAATGTCGCGCCCGAGTACGCGGATTGCGCCGAAGCGGCGCGGCGCACGGGAAGCAGTCTTAAGCAAGTGTTTCGGCAAGCCCTCTCACGAGTCGACGTTACATAAACCTCCGTGAGCGTTGATCGAGCCCTAATAAGGGCTCTCAAGCACAGTCTCGCCGCTGAGGCGGACCCACAAAAGGCGCTCAAGATGCAGGCCTATATGAAGTCGGCTATGCCCTACTACGGAGTCTACGCCGGGGGGCAAGAGCGGATCTTCAAGTTGGTCTTCTCCAGCCTGAGAATTCGTAACTTTGAGGATTGGAGCGAAACCGTCCTGATGCTGTGGCGCGAGGCGCGCTACCGAGAGGAACGGTATGGAGCGATCGCCCTGTCAGGACATCGCTTGTTCCAAGAGTTCCAGACAACCCGGAGCATGCCTCTGTATGAAGAGATGATCGTTGATGGGGCCTGGTGGGATTACGTGGACACCGTCGCGGTCCATCGCATCGGTGATCTGGTTTCCAGATATCCAAAGTCGATCGGCAGGAGAATGGTGGCCTGGAGCAAATCGCCTCACCTGTGGAAGCGGCGGACTGCGATCATCTGCCAGGTTGCGCGCAAGAAAGAAACCGACCTCAGACTTCTTTACACATGCATCGAGAACAACTTGGGCGATGGTGATTTCTTCATTCGTAAGGGAATCGGCTGGGCCCTCAGGGCCTATGCCTGGGTTGACCCGACAGAGATCGATCGCTACGTCAAGAAGCACGAATCCGCGCTAAGCAACCTCAGCCGCAAGGAGGCTTTGAAGAATATCGATCGGCCGATCGCCTCGCGGGTAAAAAGTGGGCGAAAGAGGACTTGAACCTCCACGAGCCGTAAAGCCCACTGGCACCTGAAGCCAGCGCGTCTGCCATTCCGCCATTCGCCCCTTGCTTCCCAAAGTGTAACCGCCCCGCGAGATACGCTATCCACCACGGCGGGAGCAATCTAAGAATGGGAATTGTCGAAGAGTTCGAGAAACGTGTAGAGAAACTCGTGGAGGGCGTTTTTTCAAAGGCCTTCCGCTCCAACGTCGAGCCTTCAGAGATAGGCCGCCGGCTAATGCGCGAGATGGAATCGTCTAAGAGCGTCAGCGTCGGCGCGGTGTATGTCCCCAATGCTTACGTGATCGAGCTTGGTGCGGAAGATCTGGACCGGCTTGGGGGGCTTGTTCCAGCTCTGACCAAGGAGTTTTCTGAGCTTCTTACACAGACAGCCAGGACAAGAAACTGGAGGCTAGCCGGACCCGTTTCCGTCGAGTTTCGCCTCGGCGAATCCGTTCGTGAAGGGCGGTTCGAGGTAGTAATTTCGCACCGTGAAGCGTCAGAATCTTCAGGTCAAGATCAACACGCAACGCTTGTCCTCCTCGGCTCCGACCCGCTAAAGTCATGGCGCCTCTCCCCCGGCGGCGAGCCGACCGTCGGCAGGGGCGAGTCCAATGAGATCGTGATCGATGACCCCAATGCTTCGCGAACACATGTGCGCCTGTCCCACAAGTCCGGAGAATGGTGGTTGTCGGACCTCGACTCGCTAAACGGAACGCTCGTCAACGATCACCAGGCGAAACAAACGCGCCTTACCGCAGGCGACGTGATCACTATTGGAACGGCGCAGTTGAAGTTTCATTGGGAACCGGGGGACTGACATGCCTGTAGTGGTGCTGGACATTCTCAAGTACCTATTTCTCCTACTGCTCTTCCTTTTCCTCGCCCGGGCCGTGAAGGCCATGTACTTGGAGATCTCCGGGCCACGGCGCGTCCCGGGCGCACCACGGCAAACGACCCCGGGCGTCAAAGCGGGTAAACCCCCCGAAAGCGTCGTGATCGTGGACCCCGAAGGCAAGACGAGAAATTTTGAGATCACCGACGAGTTGATCGTCGGTCGGTCGTCCAAGTGTCACATCGTCATCACAGACACCTTCGCAAGTCAGGTTCATTCGCGCATTTTCCGGCGCGGCGAAGCAGTGCTGATAGAGGACATGGGATCGACAAACGGAACGTTTCTCAACCGGCGCAAAGTCAGCGCCGCGCTCGGAGTCAATCGCGGCGACACCGCTCGCATCGGCAAGACACAACTGGAATTTCGTAAGTGACCGCCGATGTGCGTTTCGGGGCTTCCACCCACATCGGACTAGTGCGCGAACGCAATGACGATAGCGAATTGCACGCCCCCCCGATGTTCGCCGTGGCCGACGGCATGGGTGGACATGCCGGCGGAGACGTCGCCTCTGCTATGGCCATCGAGGCGCTATCGGCCGGGCCCGCGGATCTCGAGCGTTCGATTCAGGAAGCGAACGCGGCGATCTATGAGCGGTCTTTGAGAGAGGGGCATCTGCAGGGCATGGGCACTACACTCACGGCTCTGCGAGCCTCGGACGAATCTGTCGAGATCGCGCATGTCGGAGATTCTCGCGCCTACTTATTCTCTGGCGGCACTCTTGCACAAGTAACGGAGGATCACACCGAAGTAGGAAGACTCGTTAGGCAAGGTCGGATCAGCAAGCAGGACGCTGCCCGCCACCCCCGGCGAAACTACATTGAGCGGGCCCTGGGAATATTTCCTGAAGTTCGGATCGATTCGTCAACGATCTCGGCATCCTCCGGCGACCGGTTCTTGTTGTGCAGCGATGGGTTGTTCGGGATGATTGACGACGATCAAATCGCGCAGATACTCGATGGAGAAGGCGATCCTCAAGCCGCGGCGACAAGATTGTGTGAAGCCGCACTCGAAGCCGGCGGCACAGACAACGTCACCGCCGTCGTTGTTGATTACGGCGCCCGACCCCCGGCGCGACAACTTTCCGCAGACCGACCCCAGCCACAGGTCAAGAAAAAACCGCGACTTCTTCTCTACGCCCTTGTCGCTGTCATCGTCATGTTAGGCGGAGGGCTCGCCGCAAGAGCATCGATACACAATTCCTGGTACGTCGGCACTGACGAGGGGCACGTCGCGATTTTCAATGGGGTGCCGGCCTCCCTCGCGGGCATCGAGCTCTCGAAGGTTGCAGCGCCCACCGAAATACCGACACGGGATCTGCCACCGATCTATCGGCAACGCCTCCAAGATGGAATCCGCGCGGCCGACTTGACGGACGCTCAAAAGATTGTCGCAACCTTGAAAGAGCTCGCAGACCCGATCGTTTCGCCGACCGGCACCGTCGGGCCGCCATGAACGGCGCCCTAAACGGCGCCCGGCGCAATGCGGAGGCCTCGTTGCTGATGCTCAGCGCGCTGATCGCGATCGGCGGATACTGGCTAGCGTCTTTGGGGCTCGACAGGCCGGCGGACAAGTTGGTCGTTTACGGAATCTCGTTTGTCGGCCTTTATCTGATTGCGCACCTGGCCACGAGAAAACTCGCGCCCTCGTCCGATGGATTGTTGCTACCTCTCGCTCTCGTTCTTAATGCTCTGGGTTTCGTTCTGATTTACAGACTCACACCGGATGGCGATCCGGGAAAGGCCGAGGCGCAACTTCGATGGTTGGCCGTCGCCGTCGGCGCCTTCGTCCTGACGCTTGCATTAGTCAAGGATGTGCGGTCTCTGGCTCGCTATCGCTACACCTTCATGGTCGCGGGCATCGTGCTTCTGCTGCTCCCAATGCTTCCCGTGATCGGCCGTGAGGCAAACGGCGCGAGGCTATGGATAAGGATCGGCGCGCTGAACTTTCAACCCGCCGAATTGGGCAAGATCGCGCTGGTCGTCTTCTTCGCAGGCTACCTGGCCGAACGTCGAGAACTCCTGGCTGTTGCAACTCGCCGCTGGGGACCACTGGGAATCCCCCGAGTACGCCACTTTGGCCCCGTCATTGCGGCATGGACCGTTTCTCTGATCGTAATGATCAACCAAAAAGACCTTGGATCGTCGCTGTTATTTTTCGGGATTTTCGTATCGATGCTTTGGATCGCGACCGCTCGGCCGATCTACCTACTCAGTGGAATCGCGATGTTCGTGGTCGGCGCCGCAGTTGCTTCGCAACTCTTTTCGCATGTCCACAACAGGATCCTTGTATGGCGAGAACCGTTCAAGTACATAGACGGAAGTGGGTATCAGGTTGTTCAATCGCTCTTTGCTTTGGCCACCGGGGGGACATGGGGAACAGGGCTGGGGCTGGGTCGCCCTGACCTGATCAAGTTCAGTGTGCACACCGACTTCATTTTCTCCGCCCTCGGGGAAGAGTTGGGATTCGCGGGGGCGGTTGCAGCCCTCACGGCGTACGCACTGTTTGCAGCAAAAGGATTCGGCCTTGCCACGCAGGCGCGAGACGATTTCTCCAAACTGCTTGTTGCGGGCCTAACGATTGCGATCAGTTTTCAGACGGTTCTCATCATCGGAGGAGTCACGAAATTAATTCCACTAACCGGGGTGACGCTACCCTTCATGAGCTATGGAGGGTCCAGTCTTCTTTCCAATTTCATTCTCATTGCCTTGCTCATGCGCGTTTCAGATCAGGGCGCTTCAGGCGCCGATGAAGCGCCTCCGACCGAACTCAACGTGCCAGCAGGCGGCGGCCGGTGAACCGACAGATTCGGATGGTCGGGCTTGCCGTTCTCGTGATGTTCGGAGCCTTATTCGTCAACCTCAATTGGATACAGATCTTCTCCGCGCAGCGCCTCGCCAATAACCCCGCTAACACTCGCGTTTTGCTCCGGGAACACTCCATCGCTCGCGGTGCGATTCTCTCGGCGGACTTGTCGGTCCTTGCTCAAAGCCAGCCGACTCCCAAGGAGGCCCTCAAGTTTCTGCGGGTTTACGACACAGGGCCTCTGTTTGGTCACGTCACCGGTTTTTACTCCGTCCGGTTTGGTAGGACGGGTCTTGAAAGTAAATACAACGACAGCTTGATTGGGAAGGGTGGCGTACTCACGATCCAGGATCTTGACGACAGACTCTCTGGGGGCCGGCGAGGTGACGACGTCGTCATTTCAATCAACTCAATCGTCCAAAAAGCCGCAGCCGAGGCGCTCGGCGCGAGGCGAGGGGCAGTGGTTGCGCTCGATCCGATTACGGGCCAAGTCCTCGCGATGTATTCATCGCCAACGTTTGATCCCAACTCGTTATCCCAGCATTCACAAAGCGCCCAGGGAGAGGTCTGGACCGCGCTCAATGCCGATGCAAACAAGCCGCTATTGAACCGTGCCACGTCGGTGACCTACGCACCTGGCTCTACCTTCAAGCTCATCACGGCGGCTGCAGCGATAGAGAACGGCAAGGGCGGTACCAGCTTCCCGCCCGCAAAGTCTTACCAGCCACCGCAGACGGACAAGTCGATCGGCAACTTTGGTGGAAGCACTTGCGGGGGCAACATGGCCGAAGCGTTGCGCATCTCGTGCAACGTTTACTTCGCTCGACTTGGGGCCGAACTCCCCACGGGAGTTCTTGAAGCGACGGCGCGCTCGTTTGGATTCGGCGAGGTCCCCGACATCGACATGATCGCGGCCGCCAGCAAGCTCCCCGGGCCGACGGCCCTTCGCTCGCCCGCATTCGCGGCTCAAAGTGCCATAGGCCAGTTTGACGTAGCCGCCACACCACTTCAGATGGCGATCGTCGCCTCGGTTATAGCAAACCGAGGATCTCTCGTCGTTACACGGCTAGGTGCCGAGGTGCGTGATGCGCGCGGCTCGGTGCTTACCACGACCCGCTCCGAAGTCCTTCGTCAGGCGATCGAACCCGAGACCGCTGCGACACTCACCCAGATGATGATCGAGGTGGTGAAGTCCGGCACAGGTACGGCTGCCGCAATCTCCGGAATCGAGGTCGCCGGCAAAACCGGGACAGCTCAAGCGGGGATCCAGGGCGACAGGTCGCTTGCTTGGTTCGTCGGATTCGCGCCCGCCTCCGGGCCACGCATTGCGATAGCCGTTTTGGTGGAGGGCGACGAGGATTCGTCGAACGAGACCGGGGGTCGCATCGCCGCACCGATCGCCAAGAAGTTGATCGAGACTCACCGAGGGACCGCAAAGTGGTAACTTCTTCGAGGCTTATGGGCCGACCAATATCCCATCTGGAGAGGAGATCATGACCGGCGACGGCAAGCTTTACGGTGGGAGATACCGGATACAAGAGGCCATCGCTTCCGGCGGCATGGCGGAGGTGTTCGTCGCCCGAGATGAACTGCTGGGCCGAAAGGTCGCGCTGAAGCTTCTCCAGCCCGAACTTGCGCGCGATCGATCGTTCCGCGAGAGATTTCGCCGCGAAGCTCAGGCCGCCGCCAGCTTGAACGACCCGGGGATTGTTTCCGTGTACGACTGGGGCGCGGACGAGGGCGACTACTACCTGATCATGGAGTACGTCGAGGGAAGCACTCTTCGCGAAGTCATCAAGGACGATGGGCCCATGGAGCAAACCCGTGCTGCCGAAATCGCTGCCGACATATGCGCCGCGCTGAACGTGGCCCATCAAAAAGGAATTGTCCATCGCGACGTGAAGCCTGCCAACATCGCCATAACACCGGGAGGCCAGACCAAGGTAATGGACTTTGGCATTTCGCGGGCCGAAGCCGACGATGGACATACGGTCACTCAGGCTGGCATGGTGATGGGCACCGCCAAATACTTCTCGCCGGAGCAAGCTCAGGGGATGCCGGTCGACGCGCGCTCTGACCTGTACTCGGTGGGCGTGATCCTGTACGAAATGCTCACCGGGCGCCCACCGTTCGAGGGCGACACTCCGGCAGCCATCGCATACAAACACGTCTCGGAAGCCCCGGTCCCAGTCAGTCAATTAAGCGGTGAAGTGTCTAGCGATGCCGACGCCGTCGTGATGAAGGCATTGGCTAAGAACCCCGATAACCGTTATGAATCCGCCCTCGACATGAGATCGGATCTCAAGCGTCTAATGCGCGGCGACAGGGTCGAGGCCACTCCGATCCTTGCTTCAGATCCAACCGTAGCCCTGGCCGCGGGTGACCGCACCGCGGTACTCGACGCAGCTCCAGGAGTTGGCGCAACGCGAGGGCGCCGGGCGCTCGCCTACACCCTGATAACTCTGTTGTTTTTGAGTGTCATCGTTCTGGCCGTGACTCTGCTGTTTGCCTGGCTCGGATCGGGAGGTAGCAAAGTTGTTGTTCCCAGCGTCGTCGGACTCCCTGTTGAGGAAGCCGAGAGACTTCTGAAATCCAGAGGGCTCGCCCCTGACGTCGATCGACGGTCTTTTGACGAGACGGTGCCCGAAGGGCACGTCATCTCTCAGGACCCTGAAGCGGAGCGCAAGGTGGAGGAGAACTCCGCCGTCAAGCTCAACATTTCGAAAGGAGCAGAGCGCGTCGTGGTGCCGAACCTCATCGGAAAGTCTCAACAAGAAGCGGAGAACTTGCTTAAGGGGTCCGGACTCGAGGTCGGCGCAGTGAGCTCGAGCTTTGACAAGACAGTTGAGGCGGGCACGATACTCGATCAGACTCCAAACAGCGGCCAAAGAGTTGATCGCGGAAGCTCAGTGGACCTCGTGCTGAGCGGGGGCAAAGAACTGGTCCGCGTGCCGAGGCTGACCGGACTTAGTGAAGACGAAGCCAAGGAACGCATCGTCGATGCCAAATTAAGGGCTCAGGTTGACGAAGGGTGCAACACCGACCGAGCTAACAACGAGGTGATCGCCCAAGATCCCGCCGCCGGCGAAGAAGTCGCGGAGGGCTCCACGGTGAAGATCACGGTAAACCGCTTCCCCAAAGTTCCGAATGTCCTGAATCAGACTGAGGCCCAGGCGACCAAAGCATTGGAGGATCTCGGTTTCAAGATAGAAGTCCTGAAGGTGGTTTCCCCAGGCAAAAGCGGTCGCGTTATCAAGCAGGACCCCGATGCGGGCGTGCGAGCCTGCAAAGGCGACACCGTCACAATCACAGTCGCTGAATAGCCCCAGCCGCCCGCACGAAATTTTCAAGCAGGCTCATGCCGGAGTGCGTCATCACGGACTCGGGGTGAAACTGGACTCCCTGCACCGGGTGGGTCCTGTGTCGCACGGCCATTACGACTCCGTCGTCGGTCTTTGCGGTTACTTCAAGTTCTCCTGGGATCGAGGCGGGGTCGATCACGAGAGAGTGGTATCGGGCCGCCTCAAAAGGGTTGGGCAACCCTTCAAGAACACCCGCAGAGCCATGATGAATCAGAGATATTTTCCCATGCAGGATGCGGTTGGACCTCACGACCTTCGCGCCAAACGCTGCTCCGATGGCCTGGTGTCCAAGGCACACGCCCAGCAACGGAATGTGTGGCCCGAACTCATGAATAGCCTCGACCGAAACTCCGGCATCTTCGGGCCTCCCCGGCCCCGGCGAAATAACGACTGCATCGGGCTCAAGCGATTTCATATGCTGAAGGCTCACGTCATTTCGGATCACAACCGGCTCGGCCCCCAAAGAGCCCAAGTATTGCGCCAGGTTGAAAACAAACGAATCGAAGTTGTCGATCAGAAGAATTCTCATCGGGGGTCCTGCCCTAGTGGCCCGTTAGAAGTTGGACGGCAAGAATTTGGGGACCACAAACTCGAAGAGGTAGAAGAGAACCGGCAAACCCAGAATGATTACGGCTAGCCAGATCAACCACTTGCGGCGTCGGGGCGACGGTTGCTCGCTCATATCTGGGGGGTTCCTTTCGGCTCACCGATGAGAGTGGCAACGATGATAAGGCGTTGCCGCGCAGAGAAGCGTGGATGGCAGGTTGTGAGTGTAAGTTTTGACTCCGTGGATTCGGTGACGACGCTCAGATCCGTGGGCGCAACGATTTTTGATTCGGAGACCACGTACTTGTACGTGCCCTCTCGATCGACGAGCTTTATCTCGTCGCCCACAACGAGTTCGTCAAGCTTATAGAAAGGTGCCCCGTAGGTCGTGCGGTGACCCGAGATCACCACGTTCCCGAAATGACCCGGGAAGGCGGTATCGGGATAGTGGCCGGGGCCCTTCTTCAGAGTCTCCACTCCAATGCCCTCGACAACGACATGGTCGACGCCGATCTTAGGAATCCTGATGACAGCAATGCCATCGCCAAAGTCTGGCGCCGGCTCCTCGGGCGCTACAACAGGTGGCTCGGTGAGAGTCTTGGTGAAGTCGGCTGTCAGTGATTGCTGATGCTGCTTCGTGACAAAGTTGGTCCCGAACAACTGGTAACCAAGAAATAGCAGAATCAGAACGCCCGTAGCAATGAAGGTCCGGCCGATTGCTCTAAGGATCACTCGATCAGGTTAGCATCGCCCGGCATTGCCTCGGCCGTTTACAATGGGCAGGTGCCGAAGTCTAAATCAAAGCGGAACCGCTATATCCCGCCCCCCAAACCCAAACCCAAGCCATCGCCCCCGTGGGTTGCGGTACTTTTCTTTACCTTCTTGGCCGCAGGGTTCGTGTCAATACTGGCCCGATACTTGTTCTCGGGAACGATTCCGTTTCTGGACACCGATTGGTTTCTATGGGGAGGCCTGCTCTCGATTGCAGGGGCCTTCGGCGTGGCAACTCAATGGAGATGACGCGATGACAGCTGGCAAATCCGCAAACGCTTCGGCGGGGGGGGCCGGGGGGGTAGCAGCCCCCCTAGATACGGACCCGCGCGCGCCAGAAGCTGCGAACCCCTCGAAATCAGGTGGGGGGGCCGGGGGGGTAGCAGCCCCCAAAAGTGAAGACCCCGGCACGCCAGAAGCTGCGAACCCCCCGAATCAAAAGGAGGGCCGCGCTGAATTGTTGGCACGCCTGCGGCGCATCGAGGGCCAGGTGCGCGGCATTCAACGGATGCTCGAGGACGACGCATACTGCGTGGACGTTTTGAATCAAATCTCCGCTGTGATTTCTGCCAGCGAGAAGGTGGGACTCAAGGTATTGGAAACTCACGTACGTGGTTGCGTTGCCGACGCTCTTTCCTCCGGGAAACCGGCCGATGGGGAAGAGAAGATCAACGAGCTAACGCGCGTTCTTGAGACTTTTCTCCAAGTAGGGCATTCTGCGGTGGCGGGCCCGGTCGCGTAGAGGTCGCGCTTCAGCGCTGGACTAGCACCATTGCCTCGCCGCAATGTTTTGGCGCGCGTTCCTTCGAGGCCTTTACCACCGCCAGTTCGAGTCCACACATGTCACAAACATATGTAAGGCGCAGCTCGGGATCGACGTCGTCGGGCGGTAAATCCGGCGGGGGCGGGTTCCCCAGCTGGCGGAAGTAGCCGATTCCAAACCATGTAATAGCCACGAACATCAGGACCGCTACGAAAAACCGACCCAGGCTGGTGAACTTGCCGGTCAGGACCCAAAGCAGCCAAGCGACTCCGGCGAGTATCGCCAACAGCGCGACGGCCGATAGGGTCGCCCGAACCAAACGGCTCTTGACTTTAGGGAACCCGCTCGAGGATCGTGGCGTTGGAAAGACCGCCTCCCTCACACATGGTCTGCAAGCCGTAGCGGGCACCACGCCGTTCCAATTCGTTGACCAGGGTTGTCATAAGACGTGCACCGGAGGCTCCCAGCGGATGTCCCAGTGCGATCGCCCCACCGTTGGGATTCACGTGTTCATCGAACCAAGAATCGTCCAATGCAAGGGCCTGTTTCCAGGCGAGAACGACGCTGGCGAATGCCTCGTTGATCTCCACAACGTCGATATCGCCGAGCACCAGTCCTGCCCGCTCCAAAGCCTTCTTCGTCGCCGGAATAGGCCCTGTCAACATTCGAATCGGATCTGCCCCCGCAAGTGCAAACGATACAAACTTGGCGCGAGACACAAGACCGAGTTGTGCCGCCATCTCGGGAGTCGTGATCAACAAAGCGGCGGCGGCGTCAGTGATCTGAGAAGAGTTCGCGGCCGTGACGCCCCAATTGATTTCAGGAAAGCGCTCCGACATGGAGGGATCGAAGAAGGCAGGAGAAAGGTCTCCCATCTTTGCGCGATCGGCGTTGAATCGGATTCCCTCATCGATCTCGAAAACCTCAGGTCCATTTTCGCCCTCAACCTTGACCGGAACGACTTCAGTCTTGAAGCGCCCCTGCGTAGTGGCTTCAGCGGCGAGACGATGCGAACGGTAGGCATAGTCGTCCATTTGGTCGCGGGTGATACCAAAGTCTGCGGCTACAAGTTCCGCGGAGATGCCTTGTTGCACGAGGGCGCCGTCGTAGCGGGCGAGAAGTTGAGGCGTGAACGGAAGGCCCATTGCGGCGGAAGAGCCCATCGGAACCCGGGTCATATGCTCAACACCACACGCGACGGCGATGTCGTAGGCGCCCGATATGACTCCTTGCGCGGCGAAGTGGGCTGCCTGTTGGGAAGATCCGCATTGCCGATCGATTGTTGTAGCGGGGACGCTCTCGGGATATCCCGCCGCTAGCCACGCGTATCGGCCGATGTTCAAGGATTGTTCGCCGACCTGGCTGACGCAACCCGTAATCACATCGTCGACGGCGGCCGGGTCGATCCCGCTGCGACTGATGAGTTCGGTAAGGGCCGCCGCGAGAAGGTCTGTTGGATGCAAGTCTTTGAGTTTGCCGCCCCGTTTTCCAAGCGGTGTTCGGACTGCCTCAACTATTACTGCTTCGCGCATGATCTACCCCTTCCCTGTGGGGAACCCTAGATCAAGGATACCGCCTCTACCGGTACCGGTAAGAGGAGAAAACCACTCCCCAGATCACAACGGCGACCATTACCGCTGCCACCATACCGACGGTTGCCCCCGGGTTCGTCTCGATGAAGCCGACCATCTTGGCAAGTAGCTCCTGCAAAGCCATCACCTCCCTTCGGGATGCCGCAAGTCAAGGTGCGCAGTGCATCCTTATAGAAGTGTCGACAGCTTCGGGTGCAATTGAAATCGACCAAAGGGGGGACGCTAGATTTTCAAGTAACTTTTCCCCACGCGCGTGACACGGTTTTCGGCAATCAGTTTGTCAAGATGGGCCACGACCGACCGTTCCGCAATCGGATAAAGCTGCGTTGGGTGGAACTCGTAGATAACGGCCACCAACTCGGCGGGCGTTTTGGCTATCCCCGAAACAAGGTCGAGGATCTGCTCTTCTCGCTCCCTTCGGTGCGCTATGTACCAAGCAACCCACGATTCGGCATCGTCGCGCGGATCGAAGTGTCCTGGGTAGAGCCGTTGCGGCATCAAGCGGCGCACCTTTTCCAGCGACGCCATGTAGTCGATGAGGTTCCCGTCTGGAGGTGAGATGACGCTGGTTCCCTCGCCCAATAGCAAATCACCGGAGAAAATGGCCCTCTCCGCGCCCAGCCATAAGCAGATGTGGTCGGACGCATGTCCCGGGGTTTCTATGACCTCGAGTTTCACTCCGGAGACTTCGATTACGTCACCGTTGGAAACCCTGCGGCCCACGGAGGTGAGCGAAAGGCGATCCCAAAACCGTCCGCTTGCCGCGATCTCAGAGCCGCTGCTCTCGGCAAGCTCCAACGCTCCGGCAACATGATCGGGGTGATGGTGAGTCACAACCACGGCCGCAATCCTCCCGGCGGCCGCCACCCTGGCAAGATGTTCAGGCTCCATCGATCCCGGATCGATGACGATTACTTCATCTTGTCCAACGATGTAAGTATTCGTGCCGGGGCCTGTCATCAACGACGCGTTTGGGGCGACGAAGCGAGCGACCAAAGAAGAGTGCCGGGTAGCGGGCGGCAACGTTGGTGCCCCCGCCCGCGGCCCAAGCATATCGGCGAGAGTCCGGTGGGGCATAAGCGACATGATCGTTGCCGCGGTGGGCGGCGCAAGCTTCATCTGCCCGGCCTCAGCCAACGTCATGATTTCAACGCAAGAGCGCCACTCGAAAAGTTCCGCCTCGCTTCCCAGGAGCGGCTCGCCTTTTCCCTCGGCAACAAACACCCGGGCGTCGAAGCGGATCGGCAACGCGGCGGGAGCCCTCCACCTGCTGTGATAAATAAGCTTGTCGGTGGAAAGACGAAACCCGGCGTCGGCGAGAAGTTTCACAAAGGACTCCCCTTCGGACAGGCGCGATCTCATCAGTTTCAGTTCTGACGCTGCAAGGCGCGGACCAACAGCTAGAAGAAGCCCGGTCTCCTCGAAGAGTTCTCGAAGAGCGCACACATAGAAAGGCAAGGCATCAACCCCGCCCGCCCCATCCCCCATGCGTTCCCGGGCATGTGTTTCTGACAGTACCGACAAGGCCGCAGCGGCTTCTGAAGAATCCTCTTCGTGCAAAGCTCCGCCCGGAAACACGTGGTATCCGGCCAGAAATCGCATGGAGGCGGGACGTTTCATCAGCAGAATTTCCGGCCCGCTCCCCCCGGAGTTGGCGGAGGCGGCCCGGGCTAGAACTACTGTGGCTGCGGGAGTCAGTTCCATTTTGTGGTTTGTGTAATATCCCTAAGTAGGTAAAAATACGTCGTGGACCATCCCGGGTCCGCGATGAATCGAAAGGAGCTGCAAATGGCCGTCAAGTTTCAATCCGAGGAGTATTTCAAAGAGTTGACCAATGCGCTGCAATCAAATGAGGCTGTTAAGAACGCCGCCAAGGGACAGACCGTGACGGTCCAAATGGTCACAAGCGACGCTCCCGGGGGCGGAGAGACCAAGTCGTTTCTCAAGATCGCGGACGGCGTTCCCGAGGTTAGCTTTGGTGAGGCCACAGATGCTGAAGCAACACTGACTCAAACCTACGAGACCGCCGTTGCCATCGACAAGGGCGAACTCAGCGGCATAAACGCGTTTATGCAGGGCAAGCTCAAGGTATCCGGCAACATGATGAAGGTCATGGGTCTGCAAGGATTGATGGCCGCCATCGGCCCGGCTGCGGCAGGGATAGAAAGAGAGTACTAAAACCGGATCTCCAAAAAAGGGCCCCGAGAGGGGCCTTTTTCATTTGTCCTCAGCCGGGGGTAGCTGCCCTACTGGACGGCGCGCCCCGCGATAGTCAGTGGCCCCGGGACAAAGAAACATTTTGTGGCCGACCCATGATTAGCCATGCGATCGGACCAATCGGTGGCACGAAGATCACTAGCGGCAACCAGCCGGCCTTCGGAAGATTTCGCACAAGCGTTTCCTCGGATCCCACGTCGAAGATGCTGAAGATCGAAAGGACCAGCACCGCAAGTCCCAAGATGCCGCCACCGAACCACGTCACGTTGCCTCCTAAGTTATTGCCGAGATGAAAAGGATAGTTTGATTTCGGAGTCCGGGAGCAACACGTTAAAGCACGCGCCCCCACCTGGGCGGTCCTGCACCCAGGCTTTCCCACCATGAAGCTGAGCAAACTTTGACACCAGTGAAAGCCCGATGCCCGTACCAGAGGGATGGGGGCCATCTCCCTGGCGGAAGGGCTCAAAAATGACATCCTTGAGTCCATCGGACACCCCCGGACCGTCGTCGGAGACAGCGATAACTATTCCGCCGTCCTGGGAAAAGATCTTCAAGCCTATCGACGTACCCGCGGGAGTGTGCTTCACGGCGTTCACGAGGAGGTTCTCCAGGATCCGTTCCACCTGAACCCCATCCACCGAGGCGATCAGCGATGGGACGTCCACCTCGACGGTTCGGCCCTGAAGGTCAAGCCCGTCCAGTACTTTTCGCGCTAGATTCGGGAGATTGGTTGGGAGGCGATTAGGTTCTAAGGTGCCCCGCGAGAGACGGTCCACGTCCAGCAAGTCCGCCAGCATCTTCTTCAACTTCTCCGAATTAGCGGAGATTCTGCCGACCATCTCCTGGGCATCCTCCGACGAGAGGCTCGGCAGAGCCCGCTCAAGGGTCCTAGCGAAGCCCAATATCGCCATAAGGGGAGTCCTCAGTTCGTGGGAGACTGCCGCCATGAAAACCGTCTTCATCTCGTCGACTTCACGCAGGCGCTCCGTTGCGTCAAGCTCTCGATCGTAGGCTTCCTGCAGTCTCTTCTCTGCCCGCTTGCGCTCGGTGATGTCCTGAACCGTCCCGACCAACCGGATGGGGTTTTCGCCGCTAAAGATCATCCGGCCCCGCCCAAACAAGCAGCGTTCCTCGCCGCTAGGAAGGACCACACGGAATTCAAAGTCGGGTAACGCGTGATCTTCGCCCCGGCTCAAGGCGATCTCGATGTTTTGCCTCATCTGCTCCACGTCCTCAGGGACAACGGCCTCCAGGGCTTTCTCCAAGCTCGCTGGAAATTCCTGACGTTCGTAACCGTAGTGGACGTACATCTCGTCGGACCAGCTCATTGCGCCTGAAGCAATGTCCCACTCCCAGCTTCCAAGGCCGGCAATTTTCTGCGCTTCACCAAGGAGCTCGGACTTTCTTTCGACGTCTGCTCGCTCCTTCACAAGGCTCGAGGCAGTTGCGCCGCTCACACCGGCGATGATGAACCCGAGACCCATCCGGAAAGAGATCGACGTCAGAAGGAAGTCGTTGCCGTAGACGTCTGCACCATAGACCTCGCGAGCGACGTAGAGGATGGTCGCCCCCGCCATAGCCAGCATGGCGCCCTTCATTTGGAATCGAATGGCGCCCTCCAGAGGGAGGATGTAAATGAGGGCCCAGATCGCTGTTTCTTGGTCAAACGTGTACACAAAGGCGAACCCCAGGGTGATTGCCGTATCGAGGATGAGACCGCCCACTGACAGCTGGCGTAACCCGGCCGCTGTGGTGACTATTCGCATAATTAGCCAGATCGCGATGTTTCCTCCAGCCAGCACTGCGACGAGTCCGAGGGCCAGAGCACGCAGAGAGGGTGGATAGGGCAGGTAATAGGTCAAGACTTGAAGCAGTCCGAACGCTACCGCAGCCCAGCGGACGCGCACCATCGTTCGCTCGGTCCTGAGGCGGCGGCTGAGTTCAGGTACAAGAGTCATAGCGTGAATTCTTAAGGTTCACCGAGTGAAAACCAAAAGGTTGCACCCCGACCAGGCGTGCTCTCCGCCCATATCCGCCCGCCGTGACGCTGAATTACCCGTTGCACGCACGCCAACCCGATTCCGGTTCCCTCAAACTCATCTGGGTCGTGAAGTCTCTGGAACGGCACGAAAAGCTTGTTGGCCGAGGCCATGTCGAACCCCGCCCCGTTGTCACTCACGAAGTAAACAGTTTCGCCGCCCTCTTGGACGCTACCAAACTCGATCTTGGGCTTCGGCTCCTTGCTCGTGAACTTCCAGGCGTTGCCTAGAAGGTTCTCAAGTACGGAGCGAAGCAGGCCAGGGTCAGCGATCCCTCTCGTCGGCTCGGCGATGGATAGCTCCACGACGCGATCGGCATCCTGCTGGCGGAGTTCGTAGGCGACCTCGCGGGCTAAACCTGCGAGGTCGGTGGGAATCCGTTTCAGTTCGACTCGGGTCAGGCTGCCGAGCTTGAGCAGGTCATCGATGAGCCGTGACATACGTTTGGCGGCCCGAGCGATCCGCTCGGCGATGTGGCGCCGCTGCGCCTCGTCTAGATTCGCCTCGGGGCGCAGCAGAGTTTCAGCGAAGCCGAAGATCGCGGACAGAGGTTGGCGCAGATCATGCGCGACGGTGTAGCTGAATGCCTCGAGATCCACGTTCGCAGCCTCCAGTTGCTGCTCGCGCTCGCGGAGTCGATTTTCCATGGCGTGCTTGTAGAGTCCTACCTCAACAACTGAGCGGAGTTCAAGGATCTTGATGGGTTTGAGCAAGTAGCCCAAAGGCTCCGTTTTCTTGGCGCGCTCAACGGTCACCTCATCGGCGTACGCGGTCACATAGATCACCGGCACCCGAAAGCGTTCGCGCAGTATCTCCGCTGTTTGGATTCCGTCGAGGTCGCCTTTGATGTGTATGTCCATGAGCGCGAGGTCGGGGCGCATCTTCGAAGCGCTAGCGATCGCCTCCTCCCCGGAGCTGGCAGTTTCCGGAACCTCGTAGCCCATGTCGATCAGGCTCCGCCGGACGTCTGCGGCAACTATCGCCTCGTCCTCAACGACAAGGATCCTCGCAGGTGGCTGCACCTATGTCTCCGATGGGAACGTAATCTGAAACGCTGTCCCCTCGTTGCGCTTGATCTCGAGCGAACCAGACAGCTGCTTGACGAGCAGGGTCACGAGTTCGAGTCCAAGTGAAGTGGTCTTGCGCATATCAATGTCCACAGGAAGTCCGATGCCGTCGTCTGCGACGAGGAGCATCCAGTTCGAGGGATCGACTCTCCGCAGTACCACGCGGATCGAACCGCGCCCCTCACTCGGGAACGCATGTTTTAGTGCATTTGTAACGAGCTCATTGATTATGAGACCGCAGGGTACGGCCGTCTCGATCGACAGCAAGCATTTCTCGATGTCCTGCGTTACCGATACATCCGTCCCGGCGCTCGACGACCGAGGGAGATTATCAACGAGACTATGCACGTAGTCCGAGAATTCGACCTGGGCGAGATCCTTCGATCGGTAGAGGTTCTCGTGGACTAGCGCGATCGAGAGAACACGGTTCTGGCTATCCGCCAGCGCCTGACGAAGTCGCGTGTCATCGAAATGCCATGCTTGGAGGCCGAGAAGGCTTGAGACGACTTGAAGATTGTTTTTAACGCGGTGATGGACTTCTTTTAGCAGGACTTCCCTCTCTTTGAGCAGTTTCTCTAGTTCCAGACTGGTCCTTTCCGCCTTGGTCTTCTCGGCATCGAAGTCCTCTAGAAGGTTGAGCATCGCTCTCTGCGTGGCTTCGAGCCGAGTTTTCTCGGCCCCAAAGTCGTCAAGGATGTTGAGAAGAGCCCGGGAGTATTCCTCGGCGTCCGAGTTCCTTGTGTCCGGAGAAATGGCTTGTGAAACAGCCTCGACAATCATCCTTCGGCGTGGGCAGGCGAGCTGAGTTCAGCGATCTCTTTCTTGAGTTCGATCATCTTGAGCTCGCGCCCAACGGTCAGCTTCTGGAACCTCTCAAGCTCGGCAAGCCGCTCGATCTCCTTCGTCCGCAACTCGGCGACCTCCGCCTCCGCTTTCTTTTGCTCGGTTACGTCACGAGCCACTGCCGAGACTCCAAGTACGTTCCCGCTGGCGTCCTTGTACACCGACGCGTTGAAGAGCACGTCGGTGAGTCGCCCGTCCTTGTGACGGATCGTAAGCGGATAGTCCGCCACGTTTCCCTTCTCAAAGACCTGCTTATAGGTCTCGCGTGCCTTCTCGGGTTCGGTGAAAGAGTCGAAGAAGTCGGCCCCGACGAGCGACTCTCGATCAACGCCTGTGACTTTAAAGGTGGCTTCGTTGGCATCGGTGATCTTGCCCTCAGGGCTGATGATGACGAGGGGGTCGAGGCTGGCCTCGATCAGGCTTCGGGCGTACTGGGAGGCTTGCTTTTGCTCGGTCACGTCGCGAGCAACGGCTGAGACGCCGAGCACGTTCCCGCTGGCGTCCTTGTACACCGACGCGTTGAAGAGCACGTCGGTGAGTC
>CAZCSK010000004.1:0-935 GCA_964501265.1 uncultured Actinomycetes bacterium | reverse complement strand
GCCCGTCCTTGTGACGGATCGTAAGCGGATAGTCCGCCACGTTACCTTTCTCGAAGACCTGCTTGTAGCCTTCGCGCGCCTTCTCGGGTTCGGTGAAATAGTCGAAGAAGTCGGCCCCGACGAGCGCCTCTCGATCAACGCCTGTGACTTTGAACGTCGCTTCGTTGGCGTCGGTGATCTTGCCTTCGGGACTGATGATGACGAGGGGGTCGAGGCTGGCCTCGATCAGGCTTCGGCCGTAGTGGGAGGCGGCGCGCAGCCTCTGGTCGGCCAGGGCGCTTTCGGTGATGTCGCGAGCGATGGACGAGACTCCGACGAGGTTGCCAGCCAAATCGAGGATGGGAGACACCGAGAGGGAAACAGAGATCTCTTTGCCGTCTTTGCGGACCCGGAGGGTCTCGTAGTGCTCGACTCTCTCGCCAGCTCGGATCTGATGCAGGATCTCATTCATCTCGTTCGGCCGATCCGCGTGGATGAGGACTGAAATAGGTTTCCCGATGATTTCATCGGGCGAATATCCGTAGATGAGTTCCGCCCCGCGGTTCCAGCTTGTGATGATGCCGTCGGGCGTCTTGGCGATGATGGCGTCGGAGGAATCCACGATCGACGCTAGAAGGGCGGCCTGGGTCCCTACAGTTTGAGGGAGGCCCGGCGTTGGCACCAACCCCGCTTTCTTACCGGCACGCGTTGGCATGGCGCTACCTCCCTTCGAGTCTCTCGTGTACTGTTTGAGTACTCGGCCAGCCATTTCGTGACTTGAGTTCAGCTTAGCAATTGTAGAATATGGCCCTTGACCTGGTCTTTTACGTCGTGTGCCGGAGCCGGGTCGAGAAGTGGGACATAGGTACCGAACTTTCACACGCACTTTGCCTCACCTTTTGTGGAGCCGAGGGGATTCGAACCCCTGACTTCTGCCTTGCAAAGGCAGCGCTCTA